>JAPKXY010000011.1 GCA_026394605.1 Methanoregula sp. | reverse complement strand
GGCGGTAGTTTTTTCAGGAGCGTGGTATGCTACCGTAACGCGGGTAATACCGGTCTTGTCCATCGCATCCTCTCCCATCGCGCCTGAACAGGTGAAAAAATGGAGGTTATTACCCTTAAGGGGGCTCAGTGCTGCCACCGCCCTTTCCTGCGCCATGGGGACTGCACCCCTCTTTTTCGCTTCCTCCAGAAGGCCGTCGGTTCCTTTCAGGCCTACCGTTCCACCCATGCCGGCGACAGGGTTGATAAGAAAACCGATTTGCATAGAAAAAAAGGATTAAACTTTGGGCAGGTGGGCAAGGGACTCTTTGATCAGTTCGGCAGGATACTCGTAGTCCACCAGTGTACCAGCGTAATATGCATCATACGCCGACATATCGAAATTGCCATGTCCGGAATTATTGAACAGGATCGTTTTTGCCTCGCCGCTCTTTTTGCACCTGAGAGCTTCATCAATGGTAGCTTTGACCGCATGGGCAGCTTCGGGCGCTACGATAATACCCTCCGTGCATGCAAATGTCTGTGCAGCTTCAAATACCTCGTTCTGATGGTAGGCAACCGCCCCCATCACTCCTTCATGCACCAGCTTCGAGAGAATCGGTGAATCTCCATGGTAGCGGAGCCCCCCGGCATGAATTGCAGGTGGGATGAAATCATGACCAAGCGTGTACATCTTAAGAATCGGCGCGAGCCCGGCCACGTCACCGAAGTCATATGCATAGAGTCCCTTGGTCAGGGTCGGGCATGCTGTGGGTTCGGCGGCAGTTATTTTTATATCCGGATGCTTGCCTGTCATCTTGTCCCCTGCAAACGGGAACGATAAACCTGCAAAATTTGATCCCCCGCCAACGCAGCCAATCACTACATCGGGATACTCATCCACCATGGCGAGCTGCTCACGTGCCTCGAGCCCGATAACTGTCTGGTGCATGCAGACATGGTTGAGGACCGAGCCAAGCGAGTAGTTCGTGTCATTGTGGGTTGCCGCGTCTTCGACAGCTTCTGAAATGGCAAGACCAAGACTTCCTGTAGTGTCGGGATCTTTTTCAAGCGCTGCCTTTCCCGACCGTGTCTTATCTGAAGGGCTAGGGATGCATTCTGCCCCCCACACATGCATCATGCTCTTGCGGTAGGGCTTCTGGTCATAACTCGCACGGACCATGTATATCGTGCATTTCAGCCCGAATAGTTTTGTGGCAAACGCGAGCGCCGACCCCCACTGTCCTGCTCCTGTCTCGGTCGCGATACGGGAGATCCCTTCCTTCATATTATAATATGCCTGAGGTACTGCCGTGTTCGGTTTATGGCTGCCGGGCGGGCTTACCCCTTCCCACTTGTAATAGATCTTTGCCGGTGTTTTGAGGAACTTCTCAAGACGATGTGCCCGATACAGCGGGCTTGGTCTCCAGAGCTGAAGGATATCCCGGACTTCTGCCGGAATATCGATATTCCGTTTCGTACTGACCTCCTGCATGATCAGCTCCATGGGGAAGATGATCTTCAGATCATCAGGAGTCACGGGCTTTTTGGTTCCGGGGTGGAGCACCGGTTCAAGGGGGGTGGGCAGATCCGCCTGGATATTATACCACTGTTTCGGAATCTGCTCATCATCGAGAAGAATCTTGGTTTGCATAATCTCAGGTTGTATTGTACAGATATATACTTTAGTGAACTAATTTGTCAATCATACCAAGTATAATTCATTAAAAATTTTCTCTGGTATCGTCGTTGGCGAGTCAATACGTTTGATTTGATGGATCGGCAAAGATCAAATCATCAAATCTTTATCGGATTTCAACCCGATTCTACTCAGAAAGAAGGAGTATCGGATACCTGCCATTCATGTACTACGGCCAGGGCGTTTCACCCATGTACCGGGATTTCAAGAAACGCCTGATGTTGCACCACGATCAACCCCAAGCTGACCGCTGACCACAGCATGATGGAAAAGGCTCGCGAGCTGCTGAGTCTGGCGCAGGCCGGGCAGTAGTACCCGCGTTTATACGTCCACACTCTGTTTTTTACGATCTCCAAACCTTTTTGCACCATTCAGCCTCCTTAGTAATATTTATACGGCACGAAGATAACCCTATAGAGAGTTGTCATAAAAGCAACAACAGATAACACGTTGCTGAAGGTACCAGGATGAACGTTTCATATAAAGATCTCATCATCAATCCCAACCAGTTCTTTGCGATGGTGATGAGCCGGAAGGAGAGCCTGAAAATCCCCGGGCTCATTGTGCTCGCGGCAGGCATCATGGCTGCCGTGAACGCATACATTGTTGGCGGCATCACCGCAAAGATGATGGGGCAGCTCATGCCTGGTATGGATACCATCATCGCGGCAGGTGCGGTCGCAGGTGCCATCATCGGCACGCTCATGTTCTGGCTGATATGGAGCGGGATTATCTACGCCCTTTCGGCAGTGTTCAAAGGCAGCGGCGGCTTCCAGCGGACCCTTGAATGTATCGGCTACGGGTTCCTGCTGCAGGCGTTCGGCACGCTTATCACCCTGGTTGCCGCCACCCAGTATGTTCCCAAGGTTCATGTGACGGAATTGTCATCGGCAGCACTCCAGGATCCGGCGATGATCGAAATCGCGATCAAGGCGATGATGCAGGATCCTGCCATGCGGGAACTGAGCCAGATCTCATCGGTGGTCACCATCATCTTTCTGCTCCTGAGCGCAAACATCTGGATCTTCGGCATCAGGAATGCACGGATGCTCTCCTTAAAGGACGCAGCGATCTGTGTGCTGGTGCCGGTGATCGCGTTCAGCATCTATACCATCTATCAAATGACCGTGATGTAAATGAAAAACACCAGATTAATATCCATCATAACCTTCTCCCTGCTGCTGTTTGCATTGACGGCACCAGCAAGCGCATTCACAACCCCGGAGGGCGCTGCTTCCGCAGGAAAGGTGTACGTTTCCAGCGTGACCTTTGATCCCGCGATCTTTTACCCAGATGACACCGGTACCGTCACGTTTGCCGTCACCAATAGCAACACCAACCAGAGCGTTGTCGTCAACCATGCGACGTTCCAGGACAACAATATCAGGCTGACAAGCGGGACGTACGATTCTTCATCCAACATCGGTCCGCTCCAGACGCGGACGTTCATCTTCTCCGTAGCTGCCAAAGCAACAGAGGGGACGTATTACCCGACGTTTTCCTTGAGTTTCCGGGATGCTGACAGCCTCTATTACCGGGCGATGGTCAAGGTGGATAATGCGCCGCTCGTAATGACCATCATGGACAAACCTGATGCGTTTATTGAGGAAAAGAAGGACACCATACGCGTCCTTGTGGCAAATTTACGGAAAAACGACGTGGAAAATGCAATTCTCGAAGTCACCGGTGACGGCATTGCTGCGACCCCGCAGAAGATCTTCATCGGTACACTTGCCTCCGGTGCAAGCACGACCGTGAACTTTTCAATCACGCCATCCCGGGTCACAACGCTGGTCTTCACGCTCCATTATGATAATGGCGACAATCCTCACACCGTTACCCTGGATCTGCCCCTCACCTTTGCCAAGGACAAGAAGCAGGCACACCCCGTCGTCAGCAACGTCCAGGTTAAAAACGATGCCGGAATCTACCATGTCACCGGTGACGTGACGAATGCCGGGCTGGAAACCGCAAACTCGGTGACGGTCACATCGCTTGCCCCCGCCGCCCCGCAGGATCCGTACCGGATATACGTGGTCGGTGTGCTCAAGCCCGATGACTTCGGGAGCTTTGAGGTGACGTTCTCGGCTACGGACAGCACGAGCATCCCCCTGCAGTTGTCGTACAAGGATGCAGATGGCAACGTCTATACATTAATACAGGATGTGAATTTATCTGCAGCCGGGGTAGCCACCCAGAACCAGAAAGGCTCTCTGCCGCTGCTCCCCATCGCGGTTGTGGTCATCGTCATCGCGGTATTTGTCGGCGGATGGTTCCTCTACCTGAGACGGAACAAAAAGTGACCGCGATTATGGACGATCAGCCCGTCATGGTCTTTAGGGACGTGGTCAAGATATACCCGCTTCCCGCTGGCGACGTCACCGCACTGGACCGCGTCTCTTTCCAGGTTGACCGGGGTGAGTTCATCTCGGTCATGGGTCCTTCGGGTTCCGGGAAGTCTACGCTGCTCAACCTCATGGGGTGCCTTGACACCCCCACCGCGGGTGATATTTACATCAGCGGTACCCGAATCGGTGACATGTCAGATGAGGAGCTTACCAACATCCGGAGAGACCGTATCGGCTTTACCTTCCAGCATTTTAACCTGTTCCCCCTGCTGAATGTGATCGAGAATGTGACATTCTCCCTGATGCTCAGGGCAGGAAAAGATGTAGGCACAAAACGGGCAAAAGAGGTACTTCGTTCCGTGCAGCTTGAGGAACACCTGTACACACATACGCCCACCGAGCTGTCCGGTGGACAGCAGCAGCGGGTTGCCATCGCACGGGCGCTCATCAATGACCCCGACATCCTTCTCTGTGACGAACCGACCGGAAACCTTGATTCAAAGACCGGCACTGGCATCATGGAATTGATGACCGAACTCAACCGGAAGGGAACGACCATCATCATGGTGACCCATGACCAGAATATCGCCAGCTACTCAAACCGGACAATAAGGATCTCGGACGGAAGGATTGTTGCATGAGCGGTGGGATTTTTTTTGAAATAGCCAAACGAAACATCCGGATCCACATGCTGCGTTCATCGCTTGCCATGCTCGGGATTATCATCGGGGTGGTCGCCATCGCATCCATGGGAATTCTTGGGAACAGCATGGTTCTTGCCGTCTCAGAGAGCCTCAGAACTGTCGGCGATAGTGTGATCATCACACCGCATGTCGGTGGCAGTGCGCACGGGTTCGGCGGGGGCGGGGGCATCGGGGGCGCGTCGTCACTCACCATAACGGAGCAGGACTTTCTGCAGATAAAACGCGTCTCCGCCCCGAACATCGCAATCCCGGTGCTCCAGACCTCTGACCGCATGAAGCTTGGCGTCGGCAGCGATGATATCGTCGCCGCCATCTACGGGCTGAATCCTGATGATGTACCTGACCTCCTGAATTTAAAAGAGGGCGGGTATAACCGCGCAAATTCCGGGTGCCTTGTGGGATCGAAATTTGCCGAGGACCACAACGTTAAGGTCGGGTCCCGGATTGCAATCGGCACGGACGGGGACAAGGGCACGCTCCGCGTCACCGGTATCATCGAGGAGCGGGGCATGGCATTTGATGTCAGCACCGATTCCGCGATCGTTGTCACCAGGGACTGGTTTGGTGGTGCCTACAACCGTAACGACTATGACAAAGTCGTGGTCAAGGTAAAAAACCTCGACGAAATTGCGGACGTGAAAACCGCGATCGAGAAGCAGCTGAACCGGCGGGATACGATAGTCGATGTGATGGATACCCGAAAGACCATGGAGACCCTTTTTACCGCCTTTGGGCAGATTACGACATTCGTCACAGCGATCGGGGGAATTTCACTCCTTGTTGCAGGGGTCTCCATCCTCAACATCATGATGATGTCAGTGACCGAACGGATCAAGGAGATCGGCATCATGCGCAGCATCGGGGCGCAGAAGCAGGAGGTGATGTGGATGTTCCTCTATGAGGCGCTGATTCTTGGGGTTGTCGGGAGCCTGATAGGCGGCGTCCTGAGTCTTGTGGGGGGCTATGCCATCAGCAGCATGATGCTGAACACGACAAAATATCTCTTCGTGCCATCGAGCATGGTAAACATCGTGTACGGGGTTACTTTCGGAATCATTATCTGCCTGATCTGCGGTATCTATCCTGCATGGCGGGCAGCAAACTTAAACCCGATTGATGCACTCAGGCATGAGTGACCGCTCCCTCTTTTTCATCAGTTCCTGCACTGCCGAAAAACATCTTTAACCGGCCATGCGGATATTGAGTTGTTATGAGTCGCTCACCAGCACCCGCATATAGCGATGTTGACTGGAACGAGATCTGGAAGACACGACAGGAACAGCACGAGTCCTCGAAGCACTTCGCTGACCCGTCCCATAACTGGGACAAAAAAGAGAATGCCGAGCGGTACGATTCTTCGCCACATTGCGAATATGATTTGCGGGTTAAGATGACCCTTGCCGGGCTCCCTCTCAATAAATCGCTGCGGGTGCTGGACATCGGTGCCGGACCGGGAACGCTTGCCCTTCCACTTGCTCCACTTGTAAAAAATGTGACCGCTGTCGAACCAGGAGAGGGTATGGTTGCCCTTCTCAACCAGCATATAAAAAAGAACGGCATTACAAACATCACCTGCATCCGGAAACGCTGGGAAGATATCGATCCCACCGTTGATCTGGACGGGCAGTATGATATCGTGATCGCATCCCTCTCGCTCACGATGGAAGACATCCGCGAGTCACTTGAAAAAATGGACGCGGCCTCTTGCAGGTATGTGTACCTGTTCTGGTTCGCCGATCCGCCATTCTGGGAGCGGATGTATATCGACCTCTGGCCGGATCTGCATGGCGTGACCTACTATCCCGGGCCAAAGGCAGACTGTCTCTTTAATGTCTTGTACCAGATGGGTATCTACCCGAATATGGAGATGCTCCCGATTGAGAAGGAGTACCGGTTTTCCACCCGCAGGGAGATGCTGGCGTTCTTCCGGAACCGTTTTGCGGCAAAGACGCCCGGGCAGAAGCGGGTGTTGGACA
>JAPKXY010000035.1 GCA_026394605.1 Methanoregula sp. | reverse complement strand
GAAGAGCTCGGCCCGACGTTTGTGAAGTTCGGGCAGATCATGAGCACGAGGACGGAGCTCCTGCCGCCTGAGTTGATCGAAGAGCTTAAAAAACTGCAGGACCATGCAAAACCGCTGCCGTTTGCCGATGTCAGGGCTGTCATCCAGCAGAGCTGCGTAACTATCGATGACTGGTTCTCCGAGATCGACGAGGCTCCGCTTGCATCCGCCTCCATCGGGCAGGTGCATGGGGCAGTCCTCAAAGACGGCACACGGGTTGCCCTCAAGATCCAGCGCCCGGGAATTCCCGATATAATCGAGACCGACCTTGCCATCCTTGGGTCAATGGCAGACCGTATCGACGCGGTATTTCCCGATGTGCGGGTGTATAACCCGATCGGCATGGTGCAGGACTTTACCCAGCAGATACGGAAGGAGCTCGATTTTTTACGTGATGGCAGAAACGCCGATCGGATGTCACGCAATTTCAAAGACATCCCCGGCATCAGGTTCCCCAAAATTTACTGGGAATACTCTTCGCCCCGCATGCTGGTCATGGAATTTATTGACGGCGTGAGGATCGATAACCCGGATGCAATCCGGAGCCTTGGTATAGAGCCGCATGCGGTGGGAGTGCGCGGGTTCCACGCGTACCTCAAGATGATCTTCGAAGACGGGTTCTTCCATGGCGACCCGCATCCCGGCAACCTGTTCGTGACAAAAGAGGGGGATGTTGTCTTCCTGGACTTTGGTATCGTCGGGGTTTTGCGCCCCGAGAAACGGCAGATCTTCATCAACCTGCTCTTTGCGCTGGTAACCGATGACATCGAGCTGATGCTCAAATCACTGGAAGGGTTCGGCATCCAGATCAACGAGGTGGACCGCGAGGCCCTGCGCGATGACCTGTACATCATGATGCACGACTTTGGCGGCGGCGGGGACGAGGTACAGCAGTTCGACTTCGGGTTAATGGTCACCGAACTCACCGAGACAATGCGAAGGTACAAGCTCAAGGTGCCGATGAACCTGATGCTGTTGTTAAAGGTCTTTGTCATGGTGCTTGATATCGGCATCAGGCTCGACCCGAAGTTCAATGTCGGCAAGGAGATCACCCCGTACCTCACCAAACTCGCTGATACAGACAACCTCTCCGCCGCCTACCTGAAGCGGGCATCCAACTCCATGATGGAGGCTGTGGATGCGATGTTCGATCTGCCCCGGAACGTGAACCTGATGTTAAAACGCCTCTCCACAGGGACGGTCCGCCTCGAGGTTGTCGATACTGACATCCAGAAACTCCAGATGGCACTCGACCGTGCGAGCGATAAGCTCATGATCGGACTCGTGGTGGCAGCTCTCGTCGTCGGCTCATCGCTCGTTCTCATCTCATCCTCCTTAACGCTGCCCAATGAAGTCTTCTGGCTTGCGATCCTCGGGTACAGCGCCGCGGTCCTGGTCGGGTTCTACGCGATCTACCACGTCATCTTCCTGAAGTTCCGGCTGGAGCGGTAAGGTTTCTATTTATTTTTTAAGACGTGACGATCTCTTTTAAGATCGCCCACCGTTCAGTCTTTTCTGCGAGAGTAAAGCGCGTATGTGCCGGACTTGTGGATGGCAGCGGGATGATCCTGATGCCGGGTGGAAACCCGAGCCTGTCCACATACCGGGCGGCGGTTGTCCCGTTGCATGCGATCCCGCGGATCGTGGGGCAGGAGGTGAGCAGCTGCCGGACAGGATTCAAGGACGGCCCGGTGATCCGGTGGTCAGCACTTCCCGCCCGGCAACAGCTTCCGATCACATCCCAGAGCGCAATACGGTGTCTGACCAGATCGTCAACCCTCTCTCTGTAGGGGAGGTCCCGTCCGATGCCAAAGAGTGACTCCATGATCCGCCAGAACTGGTTCCGGGGGTGGGCGTAGTACTCCCGTTGTTCCAGTGACCGCCGTGACGGGAAACTGCCGAGGATGAGAAGGACCGGGGCACGGCCGATAACGGGTGCAAGTCCCGAAAGGAAATCGGTATCCGGACGTGGTGAATATCCTCGCATGGTAAAAAAGCGTTTCAATTGGATGGTTCAGTGAGTGCTGAAGAACAGTTTGCAATGGCAACTGCCATCGTTTGCTATCTCATCCTTGTGGTATACGCACGGGCACTCGATCGCACGGTCTTTCTCCTCGTCCCCGCTCCGCAGCCTGCAGGGGCAGTACTGTCGCCCGAACCGCGTTTTATTCCGCGCAAGCCCGCGGATCACCGTGGCAAGCTGCTTTTCGTCGGTGTTCAGCACCCAGCCATGCTTCTTCGCGTAGCGCCGCGCCCATTTCAGCAATTCCGTTTCTGTCGTATCATCTGCCATGGTATCCTTAGCCACGTTACGTTGCTGGTGAGATCTTCTGCCTTTCATACGTTAGCCTTTGCGCTCAATGAATCCGATCATGGAGTCAAAGACGGGCTTGCCATCGACCGATCCCAGAATAGTCTCCGATGCCCGTTCAGGATGCGGCATCATCGCGAGCACATTCCCCTGCTCCGACAGGACGCCGGTAATGTTCTCCGCCGCACCGTTCGGGTTGCACGCGACTGTCACCGTCCCCGTTTCATCGCAGAACCTGAATGCGATCCGGTTGTCTGCATTGAGGGAGGCAAGCGTTTCTGCGGGCGCGGCATACCGGCCTTCCGCATGGGCGATCGGGATGCGGATGACATCACCGTTCCGGTATGCTGACGTGAATGGCGAGGCAGCGTTTTCCACCCGAAGGTGCACCGGTTTGCAGATGAACTTCGGGTAATTATTGATGGTGAAGACACCGGGCATGAGCCCGCTTTCAGCGAGGATCTGGGCGCCGTTGCAGATGCCCAGCACAAGCTTGCCGTTCATCGCGTGTCTGATCACGTCTGCCATGATCGGCGTGCGGGCGGCAATGGCGCCGGCACGCAGGTAGTCGCCATACGAGAACCCGCCGGGGAGCACCACCGCATCGTAGCTCCGTAATAGCCCCTCCTTGTACCACACCAGGTCGGCATCCACCCCACAGATCTCGGAAAGGACGTACTGCACGTCACGGTCGCAGTTACTCCCCCCGAACTGGATGACGGCAAACCTCATCCCGCAACCTCGACCTCGTAGCGGTGGATGACCGGGTTCGCGAGCAGGCGCTCACATATCTTCTGAGCCATCGCACGCGCCGCTTCCCTGTCAGGGGCATCGAGCCGGATCAAAAACAGACGCGCCGTCCGCAACGATTCTGTTGTATACCCAAGGTTTGTAATCGCGTTCTGTATCGCGCTCGCTTCGGGATCGAGCATGCCTTCCTTGAGCGCAATTTTGATTGTCACGTCATATTTCATCGTTTCAGTCTCCGTTGGTTCTCTATCATCCGTCGTGTCTCTGTGCGGTAATCCGCCCTGCGACACGGATGTAGGTCGCCATCACGTCGCCTTTATCGAACCGGTATACGTCCTTGTCCAGCGATTCGCCGGTAATTGTGTCCCACAGCCGCATCGAATCCATCGAAATCTCATCCCCCAGATAGATCGTTTTACTCTGCTTTCCAAACTCCATCTTGAAATCCACCAGCGTGATGCCCTGCTTTGCAAGAACTTCCGTGAGCAGGCGGTTGACGTTTTTGGCGATGGTTTTAATTTTTTTAAGCTCAGCGGGTGTGCAGATCTTCAGTGCTACGATCAGGTCGTCATTGAGCATCGGGTCGTGCCTGCTGTCATCCTTGTAATCGATCACGATCACCGGCGGGTCGAGTTTCTCCCCCTCCCTGAACGGATAGTTGCGGGTAATCGATCCGGCGGCAATGTTCCTGACAATCACCTCAAGCGGGATCATCAAGAGCTCGCGCACGACCATCGTGCGGTCGTCCAGCATGCTGATAAAGTGGGTCTTCACCCCGTGATTTTCAAGATATGAAAAGATGAATGCAGAGACCCGGGCGTTGTAACTCCCCTTCTTTTCAAGCACGTCCTTTTTCCCGCCATCAAAGGCAGTGATGTCATCGCGGAACCTGACAATCAGCCTGCCCTTTTTTTCGGTGCGGTATACGGACTTTGCCTTACCCTCGTATAACAGGTCACACTGCTTCATGACTGCTTCCTCTGTTCTAAGGTATGTACGAGCCTGTTTATTAGGGGTTGCAGGTCGGGGTGGTACCAGCCGCGATCAATGAACTGCGGGTAGATACAGAGCCGTTCTTTCAGCTGCGCATTCTTAACAATCTCCCTGAGCCGTTCCATAGCCGGCCACGGGTGTTCCGGGTTCACGTAGTCGATGGTAAGCGGGGAGACGCCGCCGAGATCATCCACTCCGCAGGGGATGAGCGTTCGTGCATCCAGAAGGTTTGGAGGGATCTGGATGGCGATATCCTTGGGAAGGATCTCCTTTGCCAGCCGGATTGTTGCACAGATCTCATCGGTTGTCGGCACGGAACTGTCTGCCATTGCTGTTCCGGGTTTGGGGCAGAAGTTCTGGATGATCACTTCCTGGATATGCCTGTACCGGCGGTGCAGGTCACGGATCGCATACAGCGACTCCTCGCGGTCTGATTTGGTTTCGCCGATTCCCAGCAGGAGTCCTGTCGTGAACGGGATCTTTAGTGCTCCGGCATCCTCAATCATCGCAAGACGGACTTTCGGTTGTTTGCCCGGGGAGTTGCGGTGGGCAGGGACATCAGCGGTGGTTTCGAGCATGATCCCCATGCTCGCGTTCACTTCCCTCAGTCGCGCCATCTCATCGTACGTGAGGATGCCGGCATTGGTGTGCGGGAGCACTCCGCACTCGATTGAACACCGGCACATCGCATATACATAGTCGATAAACCGCTCATAGCCGATCCGGCGCAGGAAGGAATCAAACCCCGGCTCCAGTTCGGGGCGTTCGCCGAAGGTAAAAAGCGCTTCGGTGCATCCCAGCCCCGCACCCTGCCGGATTGTCCGCCCGACAATCTCCGGCGCCATCAGGCACCCCTCCTGGACAGGTGTGCGGAAACAGCAGTAACTGCAGCGGTTCCGGCAGATGGTGGTGAGCGGGAGAAATATGTTTTTTGAGAAGGTGATGATGCGCTGAGACATGGGAATATCACGCAGGTTCCGGCTCTTTTTTATTTTGTTGTATCCTGCATTAGTTCTTTTTCTGTAGGGTGGGGTGAATGGTGGTGCTCTCTCCAATAGGTATCAGCATGCGGGAACCATCGCTATCTTAATGAATCGTGATAGTGAGTATGTATACAAACGTCCCCTCTTCCTGGCGCACACGGCACCAGCGACCTGCAGGTTCATCATGCCATTTGAAAAACATGATACGAGCGTGAACGAGCGACACTCAGGAGGTCACAGCGAACTGCCTGCGACTCCAGGACCCACGGGTACCGGGCTCAAAGAAGCGCTCGAGCTTGCACAGAAGAAGCTGCAGGTGGTGGGAAGCGCAACGCGTCATGATGTGCTGAACCAGATGACCGCTATCATGGGGTACAACGAGCTGTTGCGCACGATGGTGCACGACGAAAAACTTCTCCACTTCCTTGAAATCGAGCACCGGGCGTCCGAAAAGATCCGACGGATCTTTGCCTATTCCAAGGTCTTCCAGAGTATCGGGAGCGAACCGCCGCTGTGGCAGGAACTCACCCGGCTCATACATCAGGCCCGCGAGGAGATTGATAGTGGAACGGTCGCAGTTCGCATAGATGCAGGCACCTGCTCGATCTATGCCGACCCTCTCATGGTCAAAGTATTTGTATATATTCTAGACAATGCGATACAGCACAGCAAGCGGGCCACAGAGATCCGGATCCGGCTCCAGCCTGCTGGTAACAGCGCGATCCTCTCTGTTGAAGATGACGGCGTGGGCGTCGTGCCAGAGGATAAAGAGAAAATCTTTGAGAAGGGGTTTGGCAAAAAGACCGGCTGGGGGCTCTACGTCACACGCGAGATCCTTGCCGCAAACAGCATGCAGATCCGCGAGACCGGGACAGCGGGAACCGGGGCACGCTTTGAGATCCTGATACCCTCCAACCGGGTCAGGACGGGAACTCGTGCACCGGTGCAGTAAACCGCAGGTAGTTTTTTTTTATAACAATCCGCTGCCGTTACCGCTGAATGAAAGGGTACACGCTACCTTTTTTTCCTTTGGCACACTACACAACATACCATGACAGTCACGGCAGTCATCCCGTTCAAGCCAAAAAACTCCAAGACACGCCTCTCCTGCGTCCTTGAGGAGCAGGAGCGGGAGGCGTTTGCCGAAGCGATGCTTCTGGATGTGGTTGCTGCGGTCAAAGATGCGGACTGCCGGCCGGTGATCCTTTCTACCGATCTCTTTGACTCCGAGCTCGTGCAGGTGACCGTGAAAGATGCCGGACTCTCCGATGCGCTCAACCAGTACCTTGCATGCGCATTGACCGATGTGCTGATCATCATGGCTGACATCCCGCTTGCCGACGAGATGTCTATCAAAAAAGTTATTGGCACTAAAAAAGACATGGCAATCGTACCCGGGCGGGGCGGGGGGACGAACGTGATTTACCTCAGGGAACCAGCGAGGTTCCATGTTGATTATTATGGGGGCAGCTTTTGTAAGCACATGCGGATCGCTGCAGAGTGCGGGCTCTCCTGCGAGGTGATCGACTCGTTCCGGCTCTGCACGGATATCGATGAAAAAGAGGATCTCGCAGAGCTCCTGATCCACGGGGCGGGGAAGAGCAGGACGTTTCTGGAAGAGCGCGGGTTTACGCTCACCTCAGACACGGGCCGGGTCGGGGTGGAGCGGCTGCGATAATATTATCTCTGCATCCAGCAGAAAAACATGCGATGGATAATCGATCGGGTACATCGCTCATCGATCTCCTCCGTGTCCCTTCACCCGACATTGACCGGATCATCGAGACCTTTGTCTCCCGCTATAATGCCGCGTACGGGAATCCGGTGATGGAGCGGTGGGACATCTCCAAGGAGGACTGGCAGCGGTACGAGTTTCTTGGGGACCGCGTTCTCAACCTTGTCATCGCGCAATCGCTGTTTTCAAGAATGGACATGTCCCTTGATGAAGGGGAGATGACGAAAATATTGAGCTGGGCGGTCTCGAACCGGTCACTTGACACCCTCATCAGCCGCCGGACACAGGGAGCTATCGAACAGCTTATCCCGCTCGCAATCGGGGGTCAGGACACGTACGGTGAACGGGTACGGGGCGGGGCGCTCGAGGCGCTTATCGGTGCCCTGTACTGCGAGGTAGGATTCGATGAAGTTGCCGTGTTGATCAATAATCTTTTTTTCGATTGTCTGAAAAATTACCAGCCCGATACCAATGCGATCGGTGACCTGAAGGAATACTGCCAGCAGCGTTCACTCCCCCTCCCCGTCTACGAGGAAGTCAACCGGGAAGGCCCGGATCACCGCCCGCTCTTCACGTACCGTGTTCGCCTGGAAGGCAACCGGTCGTTTATGGGAACCGGATCAACCGTGGCAGACGCTAAGCAGGATGCGGCACGCCATGCGCTTGATGAGATGAACCACATCCATTAAAAAATAGCAAAAAACAATCTTTTTTAAAAAAAATTGCTTTGTAGAAATGCTTGAGTAGAGATTCAGACGCTCCCAGGGGTTTCGGCATATGCCTCCGCCCCCGCCGCTGTGGCGCTTCGAAAATATTCAATAGAATATTTTCTGCAAGCGTTCCGCATTCCAAAATTGTTTTTTTTATCAATTTTCTCAAGCCTGCCCCGATCTTCGTTCATGGCAGACACCCCCGTTTGCGATAGGTAGCCACAAGGTTTTCAGGGGAATTCTCGTAAATCTCGAAAAAATCTATCAGACGGGGATGAGCCATACGGGGTTTTCTACAGAGCGAAAAAAATTGTAATAACAGCTCACGCCGCCTTTTTAATACCCCTATGAACAAACACCCGCCCGGGACGATCGATTCGACACCGGATACGTCTTCTGTCGGGAGCCCCCGGCCCCGCACAATCGCGGCGGGAACTTCTCACCATCCAATCACAGGGTGTGCATCTCTATGTACCACAGTTTTTACTCATGGAAAGAAGGTGTATGAGATTCTTTGCCCCATCAAATCCGATGGTCTTCTGACTCCCGTGCATGATATCGAGGTGTTCAATACCGAGTGCCTTTGCGACGGGCAGTTCCATCATACCTCCAATCAAGAGGTCGATGTTGTGCTCTTTGAGCTTTTGCACGATACGATCCTGATCGGGTTCTATGAGCACCTCACAGTTGGTCAGTGCAAGACTGCGAAGCTTCTCGCTGATATTCGAATCGAAGTCTACAATAATCAGCCGGGGCTCAATACCGAGTTCTGTAAAAAACCTGGTCATGGAGATTGCCCGGGTGGGACCGCTGACAAGGGCAATCCTCCGGTCTTTGAATG
>JAPKXY010000014.1 GCA_026394605.1 Methanoregula sp. | reverse complement strand
AATATGCTCATTGACATGACCAAGGGTATCCAGTACCTCAACGAGACGATGGAACTGATCATCGAGGGTGTCCATGAGGCGCTTGCCGGCGGCCCGCTTGCCGATGAGCCGATGCAGAACTTAAAGCTGCGCCTCGTCGATGTGAAGCTGCACGAGGACGCGATCCACCGCGGCCCGGCGCAGGTCATCCCGGCAGTCCGCAGCGCGATCAAGGGAGGGATCCTTGTGGCAGGGGATTTGCTCCTGGAACCTGTCCAGAAGATCCAGATCACGGTCCCGATGGATCAGATGGGTGCTGCAACCTCCCAGATCCAGGGGCGGCGCGGCCAGGTCTTTGACATGGCGAGCGAGGGTGACACCGTCACCGTCGTCGGCAAGGCGCCGGTCGCCGAGCTCTTCGGGTTCTCCGGTGATATCCGGTCAGCGACCGAAGGGCGTGCGATGTGGAACACCGAGTTTGCGGGCTTCGAGCTGGTCCCGAACAATTTGGTTAAGGACGTCGTGCTTGCTATCCGCAAGCGCAAGGGCTTAAAAGAACAGCTCCCGACTCCGGGCGATTACCTCCCCTCATAATTACCCCCCCCTCATTTTTTCCTTTATTTTGCACGTTTTTTCATGGCTGCATTGTCCGTATACAACCGAAATTGTAAACATCACCCGGACCGATCTTTACTGTAATGACCGAGGACAAATTAAAAATCGTCGTATTTGGTGCGTTCGGTGCGGGAAAAACGACGCTTATCCGGACCCTCGACCCCCTTTCAAAGCACGTGGAAGCGGACTGTACCGGGGGGAGTACGACGATCGCCCTTGATTTTGGCAAGGTGGATGTGAACGGACGGCACGTTTACCTTTTCGGGACGCCCGGCCAGGAGCGGTTTGAGTTTGCCCGCGAGATCATCGGCAAGGGTATGGACGGGGCCATCCTACTTGTTGACGCGACATGCCCGTTCGATGAATTTGTCGGGCACCTCTATGACTCACTCACCGGCTCACACATCCCGTTTGTCGTGATGATCAACAAATATGAGGAAGTCGGGGCGCAAGCTGCTGCCCTTAAAAAGCACATAAGCGGGGTGCCGGTGCATGCGATATCGGCAAAGGACCGGCAGCTTGCGTTTGACGCCCTGTGCACGTTCGTCGCAACGCTCCCGCCCGGGCATGGGCACGTGCATCACGACCTCTCATAACTGTTTTTAAATAGTTCACTCCGCGTCAGCCTGCCTGGTTTCTTTGGAGAGGAAATACCCAAGGATCGTCCGGATAAGCACAACTGCCCCCAGTGTGATGAGTTCATCTCTTGTAGGCGTCACAAGGGTTCTCAGCACATCTGCGGCGATAAAAAATTCCAGGCCAAAGACAAGTTTGCTGGTAAAATCCCGCCGGATCTGATAATACCCTTTCTGCTGTCTTCGCACTTCTAAAAAAACGATACTGACAATTGCCCGGAGACCCCCGAAGATGATCAGGGCAGCCCCGAAAATGCCGAACGATACCGTAAAAACATGGATAATATCAAGAACGGGAAGTATGTCCATGCATAATGTGCCGCATTGACGGTATATCAATCTTCACTCAACAAATTATGACGTTAGCATAAAAAAGAGGAGGATCAGGCCATCACGGCGCGGACAATCGTCACGTTCTGGAGCGGGCGGTCGCCGGGCCCGGTCTTTGTTTTCCCGATTGTATCGACAACGTCCATGCCTTCGACCACAGTCCCGAAGACCGGGTGCTTGCGGTCGAGGAAGTTGTTGTCAATAAGGTTGATGAAGAACTGGCTGCCCCCGGTATTAGGCCCGGCATTTGCCATCGAGATCGTGCCGCGGTTGTTTTTGTTGTGGCTGGTGAACTCGTCTTTGATCGTGTAGCCCGGACCACCCCGCCCGGTACCAGTCGGGTCGCCGCCCTGGATCATGAAGCCGTTCATGACCCGGTGGAAGATCACACCGTCATAGTAGCCTTTTTTTACGAGCGATTCAAAGTTGCCTGCGGTAACCGGCATGTCGGGAGCAAGGGAAATCGTGATGTTTCCCATGTTCGTTTCGAGCCGTACCAGGTTCTGGGGAGTTTGTGCTGAGCTTGTCATGGTTTGTGCCCCGGTCGGGTTGGTAACCGGATTTTCCTTAACAGACTGGGTGCACCCTGCTGATACAAGGAGGGCGGCAAGGAGCAAAGCGGTGATGATGAGAATATGTCGCATCAACATGAATACCACTGTAGGTGCCAAAAACACATAGAACTTACGGGATGCGATAGGAACGAAACAGTCCCTGAAACCCTGTCGTGGAATTGATTTATTAGCGGCAAGCGCGTACCCATCGTTTGAATTGTCCGGACCGCGGATGCAGGTATGTGGGGATGTTTTTGTATCAACGGGAATGTACCGATGCCCTGCTTTCGTACCTGAGAACCGTATGGTATATGGTGTGATGAGAGGATGAACTCCGAAGCAGAGGACTGGTACAGGCGCGGGACGGCGCTTGTCTGCGTGGGTAGGTACGCAGAAGCGATCACGTGTTTTGACCGTGCTCTCGAACGTGACCCCGACAACCCGGCAGCGCTGGTCGCACTCGGTGCAGGTGTCGACAGGCTCGGGCTGTTTTGTGAAACGATTGCCTGCTGCGAGCGTGCGCTGAAGATCAATCCTGAAATGGCCGATGCGTGGTTCATGAAAGGGATTGCATTGTTCCGGCTTGCGCAGTACGCCGATGCGATCACGTGCTTTGATCAGGTGATCCGGCTCGACGGCGACCATGCCGAGGCATGGTTCATGAAGGGCAACAACCACTACCAGAACGGGGAATTAGTGGAGGCGATCCGGTGTTTTGGCGAGACAATCCGTATCCGTCCGAAGTACCCGAAAGCGCTCTACAACAAAGGTGTCGCGCTTGCCGATCTCGGCGAGTTTGAAGAAGCGATCCGCTGGTATGACGGGTGCCTTGCAATCAACCCCGGCGTAGCTATCGTCATGACCAACAAAGGCGTCGCGCTCGCGCAGCTCCGGCGCTATGCGGAAGCGGAAGTGCTGCTCAGTGAAGCGCTCGAGATCGACCCGCGGGACATGATTGCGTGGAGTACCCTTGGTCTCTGTCTGAGCAAGCTCGGGCGCGACCGGGAAGCAATGCAGTGTTTTGTGAAGGCACGGGAACTCACCGGGAAGAATGAACCACCGGTCCTCCGGTGATTGTCAGGCCGGATGCCGTACACGGAACCGGGGCAGATCACCCGGTCATCTGCCGTACCGCGTCAGCGGAAAACGGGCGACCATGCCCGGGGTACATTATCTTTGGCTGGTACGCGAGCAGCTTCCTGACACTGGCATACACTTCCGCAGGGTCGTCTGCCCAGAACGGCAGGCACGGTTTTCCTGACGGGATGGAGGGGAAGATGAGATCGCCGGTAAAGGCATCGCCGTTTTCAAGGATCACCGAGATCGATCCTGCCGAATGGCCGGGCATTGCGACGGCTTTTCCGCGAGCGCCGGATACCGGGACTTCTTCTCACCTCCAAGAAAGAAACCGAAGAGCTTCCCGGTGATACCGGTTGCTTTGAGTTCGCCCTGCTTTCCTGCCCGGAGCATCCCTGCGTCGTTTTTGTGGACAGCGACTCTGGCCCCGGTCATCTCCCGCAGGCGTGCTGCCGAGCCGGCATGGTCCCCATGGCCGTGCGTGACGAGGATCGGCCGGAGATCGCCGGGCCGGATGCCTGCCCCCTGCATCGTCCTGAGAATAGCGTCTTCGCTTTTTGGATACCCGGTGTCGATAAGGATTACACCATCCTGTTTCACGATGTAGGCATTCACTATGCCGAGGTTTACCGGGATCACTTCGATGGGGGGCATCAGGTGTTCCTGAATTATGGTGGTGGGGGATGTTGTGGCGTCCCTGCCAGTGAACGGATCACGTTCTGTGTTTCAAGTGGTGTACCGGTTGTATTGACAAGGTACAGGTGTGTCCGGTCCAGCAGGTTTGCAAAATACCGGCTCCGTATTGAGGTCTTCCGGGAATCCTTGACGAGGAGATGGGGATTGAAATAGGTGTTTTTTACAAATAATTCCAGGCCGTCTTTGCGATCGAGCGGCTGGAGCACCTCCTTATCGTTTTCATCCCGTTTCAGGACAATAACCATCCTCAACGTTGTTAACGGGAGCAGCCGCCCTTTTCCTACCACCCACCGGACATCTGCGACTGCACGCCCTTTTCCATCATACCCGTCATTGGGAACGAGCCTTCCGAATTCCTTCCAGATGGTTGCGAGGTCCTCGCGGATGTAAAAATTCTTTTCAGAACCATAGGCAAGGATATCAGGGCCGTAGATCCGTGAGAAGAACCAGTCATCTGATACGATACGGGTATGCGGGTCTTTAAGGAGACCATAGGTCTGGGTTGTTTTTCCCGCCCCGGATGTGCCGACAATGCAGAGGCCTTGCCCTAAAACGTCCACGCAGGCCCCATGCACCGAATAGACGTCATGCTCGTCTTCCAAAATATCCCCGGCAAGGCCGAGCGCGATGGATTTTACCCAGCCGTAATACTCAACATTGAACAAAAATGCGGTTTTTGAAAACGGGTCGAATAAGACAGTGTCGGCAGGGTAATCCGGGTCTTTGAATACAAAAAGCCGGCCATGCGACCGGACATTCTGGGACATCGAGTAAAAATTCTCCTGCCAGGTGTCCCTGAGGGTATGATCATCAGAGAGGAGCTTGATGCAGCAGCCGTATATTTCCGATTTGATCTCGTAACGGACGCGGTGGAGGTGCTCTCCTGCCAGGCGCTCTTTTTCTTCTGTTGATATGATGGACATGGTGTAAGGCATAGGCATCCAGTATAACCGCAGAGGATGATCAGATATCCGGGGCTTCTTTGTATTAATCTCATTTGTTTTTTCATGAGACCGGATTGACGCCCCCCCCTGCTGGTGATGTGGTATCAACCGGATCAGACATGGCACGCCGGATGCGGATACTCCTTGCAGACGGCACCTCTGGAGGGCACCGGATCATTTTGAAAAAGACACTTGAGGACGTATTTGGGCCCAGCATGGTAAGCCCGGGGGGTGGCCCGTTAAAAGACGGATACAGCACAACCGGTCTTGGCTGCGACAGCTATCTTTTCCTCAACTATACCATCGTCGAAAAGAACGGCGCTTTGTTCGGGATGAGGAGCCTTGTCACCCTTGTCCCGATACCGCACCAGAACCTCATCCAGATACCCTTAAATATCGTAAATAGTATGTATTGTTTGAAAGGAGGGCTTTTGCGTTTCATGGTGCCCGCTGCCAGACCTGATAGTGTTGCCGCTGTGGTGAATTATGTTTGAAAAGGTGCTTTTCCCGACAGATTTTTCACAACGTGAAGAGATTCTGCTCGATTGTATTGCCAGTATTCCTGGGGTCCGGGACGTCATCCTGCTCCACGTCGTCAAAGAGACCCGGTATCCGATGGGGGTGCAGATCGTTGATACGCTGGCAAAAGAGACCGCTGAAAATATCCTCACCGTGGCACAAGACTACCTTAAAACACTTAATCCGGACATCAGGGTGACGCTGGACACAACGATATCGCCCGACATCGCCGAGGGAATACTGACAACAGCGGAGAAGAGAGATGTCGACCTGATCGTTATCGGCGCACACGGAAAGAGCGTAAAGATAGGGGTGCTCCTTGGCAGTGTACCATCGACGGTTCTGTGCCGCATCAGCAAAACCAATGTCCTGATCATGCGCCATAAGATCATCGAGACCCTGACCGGCAAAACGTATGAAAAGTTCTGTCCCATGCTCTTCTCCCGGATCCTCTGCCCGACAGATTTCTCCCGTTTCTCTGAACATGCAACAGCCCTTGTCAGCACGATGAAGGGGGTGGGAGAAGTCATCCTCCTCCATGTCGTACCAGATGACGGGACAGGCAGTGAGATTAAGGAGTCTGCACAGACAGCGGAGGCCCGGATCGGCGCAGTCCGCGACAGCCTTACGGCACAAGACATCCGGTCCAGAGCCATCGTAACGACAGGAAACCCTGCCGGAGAGATTGTAAGGACTGCCGAAGAGCAGGACGTATCAGTTATCTGGCTAAGCTCCTATGGAAAAGGCTGTCTTTATGATTTCCTGCTCGGCAGCACGGTGCAGGACGTGGCCATGAAATCGACACGGCCGGTGATTGTCATCCGGTCATGGGAATGACAGGGAGAGGGCAGCCTACTCCGAAATTATCCATGTATTTGCATCAATAAGGGGCCCGTCTTCCAGCTCGGTCTGAACATTGAAATAATCCGCGATGTGATCAGGAGAAAGAATGATCACATCCCCATTACGCCTGATTACATCCTTCGTTCTTGCACAAACGAGAATTGGTACAACATCGCTCTGATGGGACTCCGCATGGTAATTTTCCAGATCGCGTGCGCAGGCATTAACCTGATCAACATCCGCCCGGATAATTTCACCGGAATCTGCAAATTTCAGAACAAAAATCGAAGCACCCAGAATGATCACATCAGGGCGTCTCCCTCTTTTACGAGGCAATTCAAAATCAAAAATGATAGTATAAGGTTCCAGCTCTGGTTTTACTTGTACTAATTGTTTCAGCTCTTTTTGCAGAATTTCAAACGATTGTTCCCAGGCAGCCTGCTGGCTCTTATCAGCAGGGCAGTTCATGCAGCGTGTATGATGATTGTTTAAGGATGTGAGCCAATCTTGTTTTGAGCGCGATAAAAACGAAAATATCGATCCAAACCAGCCGCAGGATCTTGAAGATGAGGAATTGTGCATTCCGGGTGACGGTTCCATGAGTGGTTATGTTGAGATTTACCCCGGGGGATTATTAAGGTTTATGCTCTTGATGTAACGTCCATCATCTGCCGCGCCACCACGCCGTAGCGCCGGAAACCGCAACAAGGAATGATGACGGATCCCTATACGGAGTAAGTATCAGGAGTTTTCGATCAAACAGGGGTTTGTCGGCACCCAAACAGAGCCTAAATTGAGTCTCGATTCCCTGATCCGGGGTACTTAAGTCGCAAAAAATGGCGAATTACAGCACACAATTTTAAAAAAACCAGAAATTGCGGTTTTTACGGGAAACTGGCTGCGTTAATGCGGTGAAAAAAACCCTAATAGACCCTTTTGGACACACGATCGCACCGCGGGTGGTAGTTCTGGCTGTACCCCGGCTTCACGACCACCTGCCGGGTTTGAAATAGTGCCTGATCCAAAGGACTATCCTGCATCTCATATGAATAGAACCTATGGACACGAACACGATCTTGCAGGTGCTGGGAATCTTCATTGAATGTATCGTTCTTGTGGCGGGCGTAAGGCTTGCCACAAAAGGGAAGAAATACTATGGCTGGTGGATCGCACTTACCTTTGCGCTGTATGTGGCCTTTGACCTTTCACGGCTCGGTTTTCTCCCGAAAAGCGAAGCGGTTATCTCACCGCTCTTCCTGATCGCCAGCCTCTCGATCCTGTACGCAGTCTGGCTCATCGGGTGCGAAGTCATCCCGACCCGCAGGTATGACCTGTAACAGGAACCACCCAACATGCAGTGCAGTCCCCTGCCACCAGCAACGCTTATCATTTTGTATAATCGATCATCTGTTGATAGTATGACACAGAAAGAGACGTTTCACGGGGTGCCGGGCATCCTGCGCCCGTTCAAGGAATACATCGAGGCAAAGGGATTAAAAAAAGGCGACCAGATCGTGTACTACGGCGTGCCGGGCACCTGCACGCCGTTTGTCGAGCTGCTCGGGTTTGCAATCCGCAGCCTTGACCCCGAACAGGTCTTTGTCCCGATGGTCGATGAATCCAAGGCAAAGAAGATCCATCCGGTGCCCGATGTCGGGATGCAGGTGGGGACCGCTGCCGCCACGCTGAAACCCAAAGCGATCGTGATCATGGGCGGTCTGTCCATGTCCAACGTGCCGGTGAAGGCGGAGCAGGTAAAGGCAGCAATCGACAGGCACCCCGGCGCCGTCATCATCGGCGTCTGCTTCATGAAGATGTTTGAAAAAGCAGGGTGGCTGAACACAATTTCGTTTGATCTGCTTATCGATGCGAATATCGATCCGGTCGAGGTTGTGAAGAAATAACCGGAACGCCGTTTAAAGGTACTGTCAGGTGCAATGCGGGAGGAATATCCTCCCCGCTCGTTGTTATGTTCTGCCTGTGCAGGCAAAGTCAATATAGCCGTTGTACGGGTCAGTCCTGAGCAGGCGGACGCGGACTTTCTGACCTACCATGAGCCCCCGCTCGCCCTGCATGACCCGCCCTTCGGCAGGTGGCATGATAAGCCGGACATAGGTCCCCTTCTCCGAGGCGCCGGTCACAAACGCATCGAAGGTTGCACCGATCCTGTTTTTGAGCAGCACGGCGGCTGCGGCTTTCCGCATGAAGCGTTCAACCTTTTTTGACCCTTTCTCACGGTCGGTCAGCCAGGTGGACCGGTCAACGAGTTCATCCAGCGTGTACGGGCTGGAGTCCCGGTCGAGGACCGATTTTACCAGCCGCTGTATGATAAGGTCAACGTAGCGCCGGTTAGGGGCTGTGCTGTGCGTGTAATCGGTGACGGCAAGACCGAAGTGGCCGAAGGGCGGGGTGCCGGGTTCAAGCGGCACGTATTCACCGGGCCCCATGAGTTTTACGACGGTTAAGGACAGGTCAGGGAAGCGGTCGGGGTCGGCTTCTTTTTGCCGGGTGAGGAATGCGGTAAGCGCCCGTGCATCCGGTTCGGCGGGCAGCGTCTCACCGTAAGTTGCGGCAGTCAGTACGATCCCGTCCCAGTGTTTGGGGATGCGCACGATCCTCTGGATCATGGGGATGCCGGCGCTGCCCAAGTACGCGACCATGGTCCCGTTGGCTGCGACCATGAACTCCTCGATAATGCACCGCGCCATGTTCTTTTTCTGGATGACGAGGTCTTTGACTGTGCCTTCAACCACGACCGCACGGGCCTCAATGGTCTCGAGGTCGAGAGCGCCCTGTTCATACCGGTATTTTTTTAAGCGCAGTGCAGCTTCATTCTGCAAACGGATCTGGTCTTCCATGCCGGCAACCTCCCGCACCGTCGGGGGGATTGGCCCAATTCCCTCCAGCCAGTCCCCGGCTTCTTCATAGACAAGTTTTGCCTTGTTCGCAACGAGGGCCCGGTACACATCGCCGCGGCGGACACTGCCATCAGAACAAACCGCGTATTCGGTGACGACTGCCCTGCAGTCCTGACCGGGCAGGAGGGATGAGATGCCCTTGGAGAGCCGGTCGGGCAGCAAGGGGAAGGTGACGACACCGGTGTAGACCGAGGTCCCGTTATAGGCTGCGTGCCGGTCAGTCTGCGAGTGTTTTTTTACATAATAGTCAACGTCGGCGATGGCAACTTTGACATGGATCTCGTCGTTTTCTTTGCGCTCGCAGTATTCCATCTGGTCAAGGTCCAGGGAATCGAAGTTGTCAATCGACGACCACAGGAGCGTGCGCAGATCACGGACATTGTTCTTTTCGTCCGAATGCATTGGTGCGTTCATTGCGCTGACTTCCCGGGTAACGGCATTAGGGAAGCCTGGGGTAAAGCCGTACTTCTCCATGGCATGCCACGCGATGGCTTCCAGGTCGACGGGGCGGTGGGTTTTCATTTCAGCTTGAGAGGGGTTTGGTTTTTTAGGTAAATAACGGTTGAGTGTGGGAGGTGCAAAGACAGAAATTATTACCATCTTGGTACCGAAGACTACAGATAGGACCGGAACGTAGAACACCCTCCGCCTCCAAAATCCTTTTTTCATCATGGAGTACTATCAGAAAGGTTCATTTCCCCCGATGGCGAGAGGGAAGATCATGTATGCGATCATCAGGGCGGTTAAGAAAGATACCGGGGTCGAGGTGATCTGGCAGGAAACGGTAAAGAGGGAAGAAAAACACGAGATCTTCTCATTTTCTGAACTGGAAGAAATGAGAGTTTACGTTGACGATTTGCTCGCCCGTCCCGGTTTATACACAGTTGACCTGCAGGAGCACAAGCTATACAAGAGCGCACGATTCGGGGACTCTTTTTAAGTACTATCCCAATTTTTACGCTCTTTTCATGTGCCGCAACTGTTTTCACTCATACTCCGGCCGGAAACGCAAAACCCTGTTGGATAATGGACGATCCTTTTGGGAAATTACTCTGCCGGAAGCAGAGCAGTGCAGAAAAAATCGTACGAAAATAAAAAAAAATTAGATGTACGGGTTGCGCAGTGCCTTGCCGACACCGAACGTTGCCCGCTCTTCGAGAGTCGTCTTGTTCTTCGTGATCTTTTCGTTTGCAAGCTTGGAAACGAGTTCAAGACCTGGCTTGACCTTCTCGATGGGCTGGGTCTCAAAGCAGCCTGCTGCGATTGCCTTTGCCCATACACTGTCGCCTGCCCTGGTGCGGACAAACACGGTGCTCCACCCGTCAGCGCTGCCGACCGAACCGGTCGAGACATCGGCGAGGTTTGCCACGTAGTCAAGACAGACATGGCAGCCGGGCTGCTCGTACTTGTGGGTCACCTTGAGCGGGAGCTGGACGACCTGTCCGCGCTGCCCGTAGACCCAGAACTTGCCCTTGCCGATCTCCATCTTTTTAACCGCTTCCATCTTCATCGCTGCGTGGTCCTCGACCAGCTGGACGATGCTCTGGTACGGGAAGTTCTCCATGCAGAAGATGCCGATCGCGAGTGCGATCTTATCGCCGACGTCGCGCAGGCCGATCGGGTACAGCTGGCCCTTGCGGACTGCCTGCATCTGGCAGGGGGTGCCCACGATACCGACCTTGTCAAGTCCGTAGCTGCGGGTCGCCTCCTTGATGAACGAGACGTTCGGGCAGATGTTGTACTTGGTCCCGCGTGCCGCGAACAGTTCAGCCTTTGTTGTTGCAATGAACGGGCGTGGCCTCCATGGCTCATCGCCGGCTCCGGCAACAATGGCTCCGTCAATGATCCCTTCGTCAAGGGCAAATGCAAAGAGCTGGGTGACGATACCGCCATCCTGTGCGCCCTTGAGGATCTCCTTGTCGGTGCTCCGTGCTGACACGCATGATTTGTATTTACCGAGTTCTGTTCCCATTTCAATCACCTCACTGGAGTGCTCCATTGATGATGTCGGTGATCCCCTCGAACTCCGGTATCACGTCGAAGCTGAACCAGCTCCGCGGGCACTGGTTGTAGCACGCACCGCACTTGATGCACAGGTCGCGCTGTCCCTGGGGTTTGCCGTACTCATGGGTGATCGCACGGACCGGGCATGCTGCCGCGCAGCTGCCGCATCCCATGCAGAGACCCTGGTTGATGACCTCGGTCATCAGGTCGCAGAAGCATGCGGTCGTTCCCCTCTGTGCCGCCTTCATCAGCGGGGTCAGGTACTTGGTCGCAAGATCCTTCTGCTCCTTTGTGCCCTTTAACAGCAGGTACGCCATGACGCATACGTTCCTGATCATCTGGGGCGTCGGTGCGCATCCGGGGATGTACACGTCGACCTTGATCAGGTCGCCGACCGGCAGGAAGGACTCGTGCTGCGGTTGGTTCTGCTGTCCGCCGCGCCCGAACCGGGTGATGTTGCCATAGCAGGCGCATCCGCCGACCGCAACGACAACCGCTGCCTTCTCTCTTGTCTGTTTGATCTCTTCGACTGACAATTTGTCCTGGATACAGACGGAACCCTCAACGAGCGCCACATCCATCTTGGGGATGTGCCTGACATCGGCAAGCGTGAGACCATAGACGAGGTCTGCATACTTGTCCAGAATTGTCAGGAGTCCGCCGTAGTTGTCTGCCAAGGACACAAGACAGCCAGTACATCCACTCATGTGTACATGGCCCACTGTAATCTTGTCTGCCACAGGCTTTGCCTCCTTTGTAGTAGCTTCAGGTTTTTTTGCGATGTCAGCTTTTGCCGGCGCTGCAGGCGCCTGCGGTGTCTCGCTGACTGTCTTCTTGAAGACGCTTGATAGTAGTCCCATAATCCACCCCTATTGTTTCCAGTACAATCCGTACTGTTTCGGGTATAGCCTTTGAAACTTCATCCGAGAGTCCGATCTCCATGTCGGGATCGGTTACACGTTCCGGCTGGCATCCGATGACCGTGATATCGATTGTGTCGTCTAAGCGCTGGAGCGGTTCTGTTAAGTCCCATGAATGGGCATCGCGGTAACTGCCCGGTGGCAGGTCTTTGACCCGGAACGTCGCGATCGAACCGGGCTCTGCACCGAAATCCGCGATATCGACGATCACAAGTTTTTTTGTGACGTCCGGATCGAGGAGCGTGAAGATAAAATGCGGTGCTCCAAGACCCGCATCGACGACCCTGACATTGTCGGGAAGCACAAGCTTCTGCAGCTCCTCAACAACCGCTGGTCCGAACCCATCATCGGCAAACAGGGGATTTCCGCACCCTGCAATCACGATCTCTGGATACAGCATTACGTGCTCCACTCACTGGATGAGCTTCTGGGCGACTATCCGGTTGTCCTCATCGATCACGATCATGTGGGTAGCACATGATACACAGGGGTCATATGCACGAACGACAACCTCGGCAAGCTGCCAGGGTGCACCGGTAAGTGCAGCGCTGCAGGTCCCAAAGTTCCAGGTGGTCGGGACAAGCATCGAGTACCAGAGGACGCGGCCGTCCTTGACCTTTGCGAGGTGGACGTCGGTGCCGCGGGGAGCCTCGTTGGCTGCCCAGCCCATGGAGCCGTCACCCTGCGGGATATAGTCGGCAACGACTTTGCCCGAGGGGTTGTACTCGTCGATCGCCGCGATCATCGCATACAGGCTGTCGGTGTACTCCATCTGGCGGGCAATATGCTGGCCGACGGTGCCCTTCTCGTCATAGCCCTTGAATGTGGCGAGACGTGCACGCGGACCGACTTCGACAGGTGCGCCGTCATACATCGGGATGCCGGTACAGGCTTCCATCTGCGGGTTCACCTTAGTGCCGACCGGTGTGGTACCGCCAATCGGGTACTTCGGGTCTGCGAGCGAGACTTCCATCTCACCCATGTACCAGTCCCAAGGTCTGACTTCCTTGAACCGGCTGTAGTCCCAGGTCGGGCACTCGTCCATGCTCGTGGTGCCGTAGAACGGGTGGGTCGCCATGTAGCCCTGGTTGTGGTACCCGAGGTCCTTTGGGATGGCAATCTTTGCGCCGCCGACATCTGCCCAGTCGCGCTTCTGGAAGTTGCGCAGGACTGCGATCATGAAGTCCATCTGCTGGTGGGCAAGCACGAGACCTTCCTTTGCAAGGTCGTACATCTTGGTCTTGGCACGCTCGGTGCATGCCTTATACATACCGCCGACCCGCGGGTTGGACGGGTGGATCGCTTCGCCACCGGAGACCTGGCCGATCGTCTGGCCGATCTCACGGAGCCGCTGGATGCGCTTTGCGACACTGCGCACCGGCTCTTCGGGTGTGAACGGGTTGATCTTCGTGTCGGTGCCCGGGATATACAGGTCGGGCAGGATCAGGATGTTGTGCAGTGCGATACTGTGCAGCCGGTTTGCCAGCTGAAGGATAAAGCGAAGCTGTTTCGCATCCTTGGGGATCTCACACTTGATGGATGCCTCCATCGACTCGATCCCTGCGAGTGTGTGGGCAATCGGACAGATACCACAGACACGGGACGCAATCTTGGGGACCTGCTCCATCGTCTTTCCGATGGCCAGCTTCTCAACGCCCCGCACCGGGGTAATGGAACACCAGTTCCCCGTCTCGATGATACCTGCGTCGTTAACCTTCAAGACAAGTTTTGAGTGTCCCTCATGTCTTGTGGTTGGGGAAATCTCTACAACTTTCGACAATACTATCGCCTCATTTGTTGTTGCTTGTTCTCAATGCTGTACAAATTTTACTAAGATCTCTCATCTCTAGAGATAATTGACCGTACAGAGTACGTTCAACCCTTGTTAGCGCACTACTTTAATAACCCTTTTTATCTCGTCCTGATAGGAAAAATACGGGGAAAAATTCCTGAAATTTTAGGTTTATGCAGAAAGGAAAGACGTTACCTTTTTATCTTTTTATTCATTTTTTTAAAAAAATATATTTACAGACTTCAAAATAAAAAAAATTATTAAGACTCGTTGATTCCTGCCGATGTTTTTGCAGGTTCCAGCTGCCGGTCCCCGTTCAGCTCATCGAACAGTTCGGCAATGGTGGCCCGCCGCTCTGCATACGCGTCGTGCTGGTGGATGCTCTCCTCATTGGTCTGTTTGATGGTGACAACAGAATCCCCGGAAAGGTATTCGAAACCAGCAAGCACTTTTTTTGCCATCTCCCGGACACAGTCCTCAACAAAACGGGGATTTTTATGCGCGGCAAGCACGACATGGCTCTCATCCCCGCGCTTGAGAAGTTCGTAAATTCCCGAGCTCATCGAGTCCTTGAGAATCATAATGATCTTTTCAAGATCAACGTGCTGGTCATCGTCAGTCTCGATGCACAAAAATCCCCGGCCCCGCTGGTTGTGGGTTGCCATCGGGACTTCGGCAAAGAACCTGTCAATGGTCGTGTCGTCGACCCCCAGGGTATGGAACACGTGCTCCGCCCGCTCCTTCATGATGTTCTGGGCGCAGGGGCAGGCGGTCATGCCGGTCACTTCTGCCCCGATGCTCTTCCTGACAATGGGTTGGCGGAAGGTGCGGCGGGCGATCGCCCGTGCGTGAACCTTCACGACCTCGTGGCAGGTGGTGTGACTGACCGGGGTCTCCCGCTTGACCATGAACTCGCTGCGCATGAGCACTTCCGTACGGTCGGCATACTCGTGACGGTCAAGGAGCTTGCGTGCGACGGCACTGCAGAGGTTTTCGATCTCTTCTACATCCCCGTCAATCGCCTGCTGGAGCACCTCATCAATGACCTCGAAATTGCGCGAGAGGTTCGCCCCTTTCAAGCTCCCGGGCAGGTCGACATAGACATCAAACGTCGAGATAAAGATGACCGGGCGTTTCTCGTGCCGGGACACCTCCACGAGTTTTTTGACGTTTTTTATCCCCACCCGTGTTAAGTTGATTCGGACGTCAGGAGGCGTTGCCTGTGTATCAGGGAGTTCACGGGCAAACGAGTTCTCCGGCTTGTCGTTGGTGCGTGTGGGGGGAATACGCAATCGCTTCCTTGTGGTTCTTTATTGTGGAACCTGTGCTCTTTAGTTTTTTCATATAATATTTATGTGCTCTGTTGCTGATATCAAAAGGAAGTCCTATGGTACAGAAATATTATGAGTCTGATGCCGACCTCGGCATCCTGAAAGGCAAAAAAATCGCCGTGATCGGGTACGGTTCGCAGGGGAGGGGGCAGTCCCTGAACCTCAAAGATTCCGGGCTCGATGTAGTCATCGGGCTGCGCCCGGGAAAGAGCTGGGACGCGGCACGCAAAGACGGCATGAAGGTGATGCCGGTCGCTGAAGCGGTGAAAAAATCCGACATCATCCAGATCCTCGTACCTGATGAGCACCAGGGGGCAGTCTACCGCTCGGAGATCATGCCGCACCTTTCCGATAAAAAATGCCTGATGTTTTCGCACGGGTTTAATATCCACTTCGGCCAGATCGTCCCACCGCCGAATGTCGATGTGATCATGGTCGCGCCCAAAGGGCCCGGTGCGATGGTACGCCGACAGTACGAGGACGGGAACGGAGTCCCCGCGCTTATTGCAGTCTATCAGGACCATACCGGCAATGCCCACAAGATCGCGCTCGCGTACGCAAAGGCGATCGGGGCAACGCGTGCAGTCGTGCTCGAGACGACCTTCCGCGAGGAGACCGAGACCGATCTCTTCGGTGAACAGGCAGTGCTCTGCGGTGGCACAACCTCGCTTGTGAAAGCGGGGTTCGAGACGCTTGTCAATGCCGGTTATTCGCCGGAGATGGCGTATCTCGAAGTGCTCCACGAACTCAAACTCATCGTCGACCTGATTTACGAGGGCGGGCTCACGAACATGCGCAAATACATCAGCAACACCGCGCAGTATGGTGACCTTACCCGCGGTCCCCGCGTGATCGGACCCGAAGCATATGTCGCGATGCAGGAGATCCTTGAGGATATCCAGAGCGGGAAATTCGCCCGGGAATGGATGCTTGAGAACATGGTGAACCGCCCGGTCTTTAATGCGCTTACCAAGGCAGACGAAGCGCACCTCATTGAGGATGTCGGGCGCGAAGTCCGCGCGATGATGCCCCAGTTCAAGAAATGATTTTAAAAAAAAAATCATTTCTTTCACCGTTCGGGAGAACCACGTTCCTCTCACGGTTCAAAAAATAATAATTTTTTTCACCATTCGGGGAAAACAGATGTTCCCCCTCACAGTTCAAGAAATAACTTTTTTTCAGCTCAGGAAAAACAGGGTTTTTCCCTTGCGATTCAAAAAATAATAATTTTTTCTCAGCTCGGGGAAAACTACGTTTCCCCCGCACGGTTCAAGAAATACATTTTATGCACACAACCCCTTTTTTGTAGGCTTTCGTGAATTTATAAAAACCTTAAAAAAATTCAGATGCGGTATATAATCAAAGGATTTTATGGAGGAATTTGGAAGTCCTCAAAAAAACATCCGAAAAATGGCAGGATGCATACGGTTATCCAGTCCTCTTAAATCAGTATTAATACGGAATTGTCTGAAATGATGAGTATGAAGATCTGCATCATCTACCACTCAGAGACGGGCAATACCCGGCATGTGGCACAGCACCTTTCAGCGGCGTGCGGTGAACCGCGTCTCATCGAGGTGCATGACCTTGCAACCTATTCACACCTCACCCGGTTCCTCACCCGGTGCAAAAAAGCGCGCGGCGAAGAAACAACCGCCATCGAGCCGTCATCGATCGATGTCTCGGGTTTTGATCTCATTGTTCTTGGTTCGCCAATATGGGCGTTTAAGCCGACACCGGCTATCCATGCTGCCCTGGACGCTCTGAAGGGATGCGATGGCAAACCGGTGGTGGGGTTTTTCACTCATGGCGGTATGCCCGGCACATCAGAAGCGACGTTTACATCATGGTGCAAAGGACGCGGGATGCAGGTCAGGGGCACGATGGGGATCCATATGAAGGATATTGAAAATGAGAAAAAAACAAAAGAGCTCGTGGCAATCGTCACTGCTGCGTGCGCGCGTAAAGACGCGTGAGGTGTGGCAATCCCGATGTATGCGAGTTGATATTTCCCCGAAGGGATAACCACACTATCCGGTAACCTTTTTCCCGCAGCATCGATATTTCTATTATGTCACGGTGTTTCATCACCCACTCCTACTCAGGCATCACTCGCGGCGTTGCAAGGAAGGTAAGAGCTGCCTGCGGGGGCGACTTTATCGATGTGAAGCCCCAGAAGCGCTACAACGCACTTACGGTCTATGTGCTCGGCGGGTACCGTGCGAGAAAGGGCGAGCTGGATCCGATCGAACCCAAAAAGATCGATGTTTCCGGCTATGACCTGATCGTGATGGGTACACCGGTCTGGGGACGAAAACCGACACCGGTCATCAATGCAGCCATCGCCGCGCTCAAAGGCTGCGAAGGGAAAAAAGCGATCATTTATGCGACCTGCGGCGGGCGGGCTGGTGAAACGATCGGGATCATGAGAAAGGGACTTGAGGCAAAGGGCGTGAAAGTCGTCGGGGATATGGTCTTTTTTAAAAAAGACGTACATGACGGGAAAAAGATTAATGAGCTGATCGTTATGGTCAATGCTGCGGCAATTTCCTGACCGCCAGAGAATAATTCACACTGTTTTTTCCATCAGTAAGGATAAGAGAACCATCCCGGTGTTTTTTTTCTTTGCGTACGTAAGCAGGAAGCGCACCCGTGCCCAGGGATGCATGACAGCGCCTGGGAAGAATATCAGTTCTTCTCCAGTCGCATGAGCCGGGTCAGGGAAGAGAGCGCTTTTTTCATCTCTTTATTACTGATCGCAATTGCGTTTGTTTTGAATGAAATATTCAGAGAGTCCCCACCAACGGTACCGATGACCGTATAATTGAGCCCTTTGAGTGCTGACTCATTGTTAAAAGCAGCGAGAAAGCGCCCGTACGTCTCCGAGAAGAGCTGTTCATAGGGGTCGCCGTCAATGCGGACCATAGCCTGGGGGGAGATAACCGAAAGTGCGCCAAGAAGGCCGCCCTGGGAGATATCGGTGACTGCTTCAAAAGCATTCTGGCGAACTTTTGTGCAGATGATATCAACGATAGCGGGATCTGCCTGGCCGGGTGCCGTACCCCCGCAACCACTCACAGCATCGAGCACGGAACCGCCGAAATGGGCTCCTGCAGATCCAATCAATGCGAGCTCATACCCCTCGGCAGGCTGCTGCCAGCTCCTGACCTTTCCTTTGCCCACCATGCCAATCGTTGGTGTTGGTTTGATCTTTGTGTTGAATTCATCGCTCTCGTTGTACAGGGACACATTGCCACCCACGACGGGGATGTTCATCCTGCGTGCCATATCGCCCATCCCGAAAATACACTGCTCCAGCTGCCAGTACACCTCGGGATGGACCGGGCTTGCGAAATTAAGGCAGTCCAGCAGGCAGAGGGGGGTTGCACCCATGCAGGCGAGGTTTGCCGCGTTCTCGTAGACCGCGTTTGCCGTACCTGCAAACGGTTTGAGGTAGATCTGCCGGGGGTTGCAGCCGCAGGAGAGGACGAGCGCCGCATCCCCGAGCCGGAGCACGGCAGCATCATGTGCAATCGACAGTGTCCGTGTCTGCACATCATGGTCGTACTGCTCGATCACCCAGTCCTTGCGTGCGACTTCGGGGTGCGAGAGGACTTCCAACGCGAGTGCCTTCAATCCTTTTTTTGGTTTTTTGAACGGTTTTTGTGCGTCATAGGGCTTTTTTTCCCATGCACAGACCGGGGTCTCCCCCGAGAGAAGATGGATGGGCAGGTCGCAGACTACCTCGCCATGGAATGTGATAATATATCTGGGGTCTGCGATCACCTCGCCGATATCGCTCCACTTGAGGTCATACTTCTCCGCTATCCTGCCTATGAGTGGCACGTCACCGGGAGCAACCTCGACCAGCATCCGCTCCTGTGATTCGGCGACCATGATCTCGACCGGCTTCATGCCCCGCTCGCGCTGGTGCACGCGGTCGGCGTGGAGCAGGCCGCCGAATGTACTGCACATCTCGCTGGATGCTCCTGCAAGCCCTGCAGCTCCGAGGTCCCGGCAGGAGAGCACTTTTTTTGTCGCCGCCATCTCAAGGATCGCCTCGATCACCAGCTTCTCAGTGAACGGGTCGCCGATCTGGACGCTGGGGCGGTCGTCTGCTTCTGCCCCCTCGCTTAAGTCCCGGGATGCAAATGATGCGCCGCCCAACCCGTCCCTGCCTGTTGAGGCGCCCACGAGCACAAGATGGTCACCGGGGTGCTTTACGCGTGCGGTAATGAACCGGTCGGGGTGCACGGTTCCGACACAGACCACGTTGACCAGGGGGTTTCCGCTGTAATCAGGATCAAAAACAAGGTCGCCCCGCACGACCGGGACACCGATGCAGTTGCCATACCCGCTAATCCCGCTCACCACATGTTCGAACAGGTGCCGGTTCTTCTCGCTGTCCAGCGATCCGAAGAAGAGCGGGTCCATCAGGGCAATGGGGCGCGAACCCATGGAGAGGACATCGCGGACGATCCCGCCGACGCCGGTTGCTGCACCATCATGGGGGTCGACGTAACTCGGGTGGTTGTGGCTCTCCATGGAAATCGCGAGTGCACATGTATCGGAGAAGCGTACGATGGCAGCGTCGTCGCCTGGCCCCAGCAGGACATTCTCACCTTGCGTCGGCAGCGTCCTGAGCAGGTTTTTTGTTGACCGGTAACTGCAGTGTTCGCTCCAGAGGTTTTCAAAACAGGCAACCTCAACGTCGGTGGGTTCGCGACCGAGTTTTTGGCGGATGATGGCAAGATCCTCTCCAGACAACATGTGTGCAAACTTCTTTTTGTCAACCTTATTATATCATATCCTCGCAGGAACGGTCAGTGCATCCTGTCAAATAAAAATGAGGGCAGAACCTGCCATGGTGAGCCGGGGAAAGCCTTTTGCCTGCTTCACACCTCTATATATCTACTATGACCGACCCCTATGAAAATTTACTCAAAAAAGCCTATTCCACTATCACCGAGGTCAGTACATCATCCGAAAGGTTTGTGGTCCCCGAAGCCAAAGCCTATATCGAGGGAAAGACGACAGTCCTCGAAAATTTTGCCGATATTGCCGATAAAGTCCGGCGTGATAAAGACCATATGATGAAGTTTCTCCTCGGGGAGCTCGGCACATCAGGAAAGATCGATGGCAACCGTGCTATTTTTAACGGGAAGTTCGAGATCTCTTTAGTCAAAGCAATCATTAAAAATTACGTGGAAGATTATGTCATCTGCTCCGAGTGTGGCAGACCCGACACCCGGCTCGTCAAGGACGACCGTGTGCTGCTCCTGCGGTGCGATGCGTGCGGCGGGCATCGCCCGGTGAAAAAGCGCAAGGCCCGCACGGAACCGGTGGAAAAAAGCCTTGAAGAGGGTGCGGTGCTCGATGTGGAAATCCAGTCGCTTTCCCGGCGTGGTGATGGAGTCGTGAAGATGGGGCGGTATATCATCTACGTGGCAAATGCAAAACCCGGCCAGAAAGTAAAGATCAAAATTACCCGTGTTTCCGGTTCAATCGTATTTACGGAACGGGCAACCTGAACCCGCTTCAGATTGTTGCCTTAACATCCATTTTTTTCCTTAATTTTTTAGTTTATAACAGTAATAGTTCTTCAAGAAGGTGAAAAACCGTTGTAAAAAAGGTTAAAATCGGGAATTCCTAGTAGATTGTTTTTCTTGTTTGATTGGGATTATACATATTAGTGATGGTAATTTCATAGCGGAATGGTGGTGTTGACTGATAAATTTTATCGTAACTCATCCACCGGGCATCAACGACATATGTTAAAGGTTCAACATTTTCAAACGTGAACTCTTTCGATGAGTCAGTTGCTTTTTCGAATATCATGTACGGGGTTATCAGTCCCCACTGCACCTTAGTGGAATACGATTCATAGTATGGTAGGTGTTGTGATCCCTCCAATCCCGATGCCTGTTCCGTGTTCATTGCATATCCAATCACCGGATTGTCAGACTTGATTGTGATTCTGAATGTATCACCCGGATTAACGAATTCATATCCCATGTCCTTGAAATTGTAGGCTTTATACGTCGTAACGGTCAGCATTCCCTTGTCATGCAGGAGTTCTTTGTCCGCCGGTGTCTCTGTTGGTTTTGCAGTGGCTAGAGTCGTATCCACAGGTAAAGCAGTTGTCTGCAGGGTTGTTACCGTTGTGGGCACAGCTGTCTGGATAGTTGTCGGTACAGCAGTCTGGGGATTTGAGGATCCGGACTGTGATGTACAACCTGCAATGAATGCGCTGCCAAGCAGGAGCACAATAATAACGACAAAATTTTTTCTGTCGATCATAACATCTACACGTATTTACTGCCTGTAGATAATTATTATTATTTATTCCGGATGAATGATGGGGAAAAAAATTATACCGCCAGGAATCTGGAGAAAGAAAATTTTTAAAATCTTATATATAAACAAAAATTAAAAATCACTGCTTTTCCAGGCTTTTAATCAGTTTATCACAATTTTTTGATAATCGTTTGCAGGCATCCCGTATGACGACAAGGGGATCTTTTTTCCCTTTGGTGGTGACGAGGAGTTCCGGATCGGAGAACTGGAATTCAATGGTATACTTGGCAACATCAACAGATGGATCGCGGAGGATCTCATCAATGAGGGCGTTCATGAACGTATGACCCTCACCTTGCATAAGAAGCCGTGCCTTGTTAGTCTCCAGTTCGAGTACTTTAACGATCATGCACCTATCTTTGGTGATCTGAAAACTATTAATGTATGGGTGCGTCCCTGCTGCCCTGTCGTGATAATGAAAAAAATTTATAAAAATGTAAACGATTCCCCGTCCTTTCCTACATGAGGAAGATCCCACGAGATCAGGTGGCTTACATGCACGCACCGGAATTCAGCGGGCCTGAGCTGCTGTGCGAGCGTGCAGGCATCCAGATAGTTCATATGCTTGCGGATGGTGATATCGGACGGGACGAGGGCATCTACGAGTAAGAGATCGAGATTATGTAACAGGTCAAGGCTCATTTTTGGAATATCCGCGTTCGTATCCGAGGTAAACCCTATTTTTGCCCCATTGCATTCCATGACAAACCCGCATGTGTATGCCGGCGGATGTTTTACCAGAAACGGGGTAATGGAGATACCGAAGAGATCGAATGGTTCGTAGGGTTTTACGGGATGTTTTTCAAAAGAGAGGAACCTGAAGACCTCGGCACAGTAGTTCAGAACCGGTGCCGCTGCATATACCGGCGGGACTTCCTGGATCCGGTAAAACTCACCGAAGCCGATGAAGTGATCGTAATGCCCATGGGTCCAGATGACAGCATCGATATGCGGTGAACCGTTCCGGAGAAGCTGCTGCCTGACGTCGGGGGATGAATCGATGAGGACATGCCTGCCCCCGTTTTCCAGAAGCAATGACGTCCGGAGTCTCATTACCCCTGTCGTTTGTGCGCGCAAACACTGGGGGCAGGAGCACCCGATCTTCGGTGTGCCGATTGCATCGCCCGTGCCAAGCAACGTGAGCTTCATGCTACAACCAGTTCATCCGGCGGGTTGCATCGCGGTTCTTCACCATCATAATCCCTTTATCAATATCGCTGCGGTCAATCTCCTGCCGTTTGTCCATCAGGGCGCAGAGCAGCCCCTCCTTGATCATCAACCGGAGGTCGGCACCAGAGAACCCTTCAGTCTCTGCTGCAAGTTCCTTAAAATCACACCTGCACTGCATGGAGAACATGACCTTTTCAATGATCTCTTCCCGCATCTTTTGATCCGGGAGGGAGAATTCAACGACCTCGTCAAACCTGCGCCATGCAGCCTCATCGAGCAGCTGGGGGGTGTTGGTGGCGCCGATCAGGAGCACACCGTTTTTTACGAGGCTCACCTTATCGATATTTTTCAAAAGCGAGTTGACCGCGCGTTTCATAGCGCCATGGTCATCGGTGACACGGCTCTTTGCCACAAAGTCGAACTCATCGATAAAGAGGATCGACGGCGAAATCTTTTTCGCGAATTCAAAGATCCGGTCGATGTTTTTCGAGGTCTCACCAAGGTACTGTGATGTTACCATGGAAAGCCGGACTTCAAAGATCGGCATATGCAGGGTACGGGACAGCGCGAGGGCAAGCGATGTCTTGCCGGTACCGGGTGGTCCTACAAAGAGGAGTTTGCCGACTTCATAGATGCGGTGCTGGTGGAGCAAATCCTGGTGATCGATCGCATGCCTGATCTTGTGGATGATATGCACCTGATCCGGTGTACAGACGAAGTCCTCCATCTGCTGCTCCACTTCTTCGGGAGCATTGATAATAACAAGATCGAGCGCGTTGCGCAGTTTCTCATCCTCAGCGATGATCTTTGAAATTTTTGCGTCAAGGTATGCTTTTGTATCTTCGAACGGCGGACTGGTTGATCGGACTGCCTGGTAGGAGATGCCGCTGGAATCGAAGCGCTCAAAATAGAACGCAAGCGCCGGGTTCTTTACAATGAGGTTTTTACCGCCCTGTTTCATGAACCATTGGGCTGCGGGTTCCAGGGTTGTAAGCCGGAGGCGCTGTCCAAACTCCTCGAAACTGACAAAGGGGTTGTCGCTGAGTTTGATATGGGCATCAGGAATTCCCAGCGAGCGCTTGATAACCCCGTCACTTACAGAGACCGGACGTTTTATCACCGGGGTACTCCCTGAAGCAAACATCTCCCGGCATGCCGGCGTCAGGTCATTGATTTCAAGTTCCGGGTGACGGTTGAAAATTTCGGCGGTCAGGATGACCTCCATCAGTTTCAGGGTATCAACATCGCCGGGCATGGTTGTAACTTATAATATACTCCCCGAAAATGGATAAAATTATCTCAACGGGTGGTGACAATGCACCCGGTATCAGTAACTACAAGGGTATGCTCGTGCTGGGAGACCAGCGAGCCGGCAGTATCCGCAAGTACCGGATAGACATGAAGGTTATGGGTCCTGACAAGGCCCGGCAGTGCAATATCACTTTTTTTATTCGGGAGCCAGCGGCGTGCAAACGGGAGTCCGCGCCTGTCCGTGATGCACTCCATGACTGCCCTCCCTGACGGGATGCGCACTGGTTTATTTGAGATCTGCTGGTAGATCTCCTTACGGGTTTTTTCTTTCACCCGCCCGCTCCCTGTACTCGCGAATGGTTCGATCGCAAAGACCATGCCCTCTTCAAGCACCGTTCCCCCGGCAGTCCCGATATTCGGGATGGTTGGGGGTTTATGAATGATGTACTGATCGAGCCCATGCCCGGTGAGATTTGCAACCGGGCGGAAGCCCCTGATCTCGATCTCGTACTGGATCGCAGCACCCAGTTCCCCGGCTGTCACACCGGGACGCACTTTCCCGATCGCGTGTTCGAGCGCCTGGTACGATGCCTCCACAAGAGAGGGGTTGGTGCCGAGGTCGACCGTGGTTGCAGTATCGGCAATATAGCCATCGATATGGACGCCGAGGTCGAGTTTTGCCACATCGCCCCGGGTGAACAGTCGGGCATCGCCTGCCGATGCAGTGTCATGGGCGGCGTCTTCGTTCAACGAGAGGTTGAGCGGAAACGCGAGTCCTGCCCCCTCCTCTGCCACCCGCCCCTCAATCAACTCCACGACCTCAAGATAGGAAGCACCCACCCTGATCCCCTTTTTTCCTTCGGAAATGACCTTCGCGGCGATCGTTCCCGCTTCGCGGTATTTTTCAAGGGTTTCATCGTCTATCATAGCACAAGCTCCTGCGGAAACTCCGTAAGCCGTTTGAACCCTTTTGCTGTGACCACCCCGATGTCCTCGAGGCGGACACCACCTGTCCCGGGATAATAGAGCCCGGGCTCAATGCTGATGACGTTTCCTGCGACCAGCTCTTTTCCTGATGGGCCAAGCGAAGGTGCCTCATGAACCTGGAGCCCCACCCCGTGTCCCAGGTTGTGCACAAACCCCCTGGTTGTGCTTTCGTATCCCCGGTCCTTGAAAAACTCAACAACTGCCTGGTGGATATCAGATCCGGAAACACCGGCACGTACCTTGTTCATTCCCAACTGTTGTGCCTCCTTAACCGCGTCGTACATATCCACGATTTCAGGTTGCACGTGCCCTTTTGACACGGTACGGGTCATATCGGAAAAATAGCCGGTCTTTTCGTCCTGGGGGAACATATCAATCACAATAGGTACCCCGGCATGCAAAGGGCCACTTCCCATGGTATGGGGAGTTGCAGCATCTTCTCCGCAGGATACAATGGTGTCGGTTGCCCGGCACCCGGACTCCATCAGGAACGTATGCATCCTGTTTCTCACAATTTCTGACGTGAGCGGCGAACCCTTAACAAAAAGCCTGCCCTTCCTCACCGTTGATTTTTTTATCAGGGCTACTGCAATCTTCATCGCGTCCTGGGTCCTGTCCTGTACCTTTTTTATAACCCTGACCTGCTGGCGTGTCTTTACCGCACGCAGGGATTCCAGGCACCCCGGATCAACAAGAACTTCGGCCGATTCCCCCAGCGCACGGGCAAGCGCAAGCGGGAATCCGGGCGGGACGAGAATTCTGCCCGGAACCTGCCCGGCGATCATCTCTGCTGTTGCTTTCCATATGTCCTTCTCATGCGTGAGGATCTCCACCAGCCCCGCCTGTGCACGGGTCATCACCACCGCCGCAGATTCGCGCCGGGCACGCGCATATTCCATCTGGGAGACGATGATCACACCCTGCTGCCCTGGTTTTTTTATATAGATAAACGGGTCACTGGTTTTGAATCCTGTACAATACCTCATATCTGCATTATCAGAGGCAGCGTATATCACGTACGCATCGGCACCGCTCCTGACAATTGCCTGGTCCAGCGCATCCATTGTACCTAAGCTGTGCCCTGAAACGTCAAGTACTTTTATCATGGAGATGACGTATGAGTAATGGACGCGGAGACAAAAGAGCAGTTGCGATTGAAATTCTACCGGGTGGCGATCCAGCTCAATGCTGTCATCCTGCTGGCTGCGCTGACCGTGATAGCATTGTTCATCGCCCCGGATCCGTACCGTATTCCCCTGATACTGGGGATGATCGTGCTGGTGGCATATGTCTCGATGAACTTCACGAAAAAGTACCGGGAGACCCGGGCATGGCTTTATGAACACGCGGACAAGGAAAAAGATAACGAAAAACCACAATAACCGGGGACCGTCACCTGCATGCTTAAAAAAATGAAAGATGAGATCGAACTGTTGAGCCGGCACATCGATGTAGCACGCGCCGTTGTAGAACACCAGCCAATCGGGATCATGAAACTTGCCGAGATGCTCAATCTCCCCTCCCACCGGATACGGTATTCTTTGCATGTGCTGGAGCATATGGGCTACATTCGCGCCTCCCCTGAAGGTGCTGTTGCGACACCACAGGCATCGCGGTTGCTTGCACACCTTGACGGGGATCTCGATGAACTGATCCGGATGTTTAACGAGATGAAGACGACGAATTCATAATCTTTTTTTTTTAAAAAAATCAGCCCATCTGTTCTCGGGAAGCCGGCTTCTGTATCGTCATTAAATGTTATAGTTACCTTTAAAAAGCACCAGTAAGAATCTAATAAGGCACATTGATACTGCCGCCATAACTCAGTTGGTAGAGTGGCTGGCTGTTAACCAGCATGTCACAGGTTCGAGTCCTGTTGGCGGCGTTTTTATATCGGGCCCGTAGCTCAGTCTGGTTAGAGCGCCCGGCTCATAACCGGGCGGTCATGCGTTCGAATCGCATCGGGCCCATTTTGTTTTTTTTATCCCGTTAATTTCAATTCGTAACCTTTTCAACGACCAACGACATAAGCAAGCACTATGAAGTGTCCCGTATGCGGGATGGACTGTGTCAGGTCTGCAAAGGATATCCTTGCAATGCTCCCGACAATATTTCTTCCCTGCGCTGAGTGCAGCGCCCGTGTTCTCGACAAACGGGCCCCGCTTCCTGATCTCTCCTATTCACTTCCCTGCTCCTGCCGGAAACGGTTCATCGACGATGTCTTTGCCCACATGTATGTCATCATGGTGGAGCAGGGCGATCTGTTAAAGACCGACCCTCTTGTCTCAGTAGGAACGCCACTCGTGCACCCGGGATTTGCGATGGACCGCCCCCCGTTCCTCCCGGAAAAATCCCTTGTCCTGCTCTCGCCAAAGGTTACCAAAAAGACCGCGGAGATACTTGTCCGGGATGTTGTGGAACTGAGAGGTGTGGTGAAGTCCGCCGCCTTTACTCCCGGCATTGCAGATACAGATCTCGACTCGGTACCGAACGTGTATGAGCTCCTTGCCGGCTGTGATGTCAGGGCAGATGTATTCCCCCTCCGGACAGGTCCGCTGGTCATGTATAAACAGCAGTCCCTGATCCATATTGAGTTCCCGCGGGGCAACGACCTGAAGATCCGTGCCGTGGAAAAGCACGTAGGGAAACCGCCTGTGCCATACTTTGTTGATGCCTGCTGTGGTGTGGGAACACTCGGACTTGCCGCCGCATGCATGGGTGTTCCCCATGTGGTCATGAACGACGCATGGTACGCGTCGGCATTCTGGTCGGCGTTCAATCTCGAGGTGAACCGGGACTACTTAAAACTCAGCCGCGTTAAGATCTATGAGCAGTTCGAGGATATGCAGAAGCATCCGGTTGCAAAAGAGCCGATCAAAATTGCAGAGACCGAGGGAGAACAGACTATCGAGGTCTACCAGGGGGACTTCCGGCTGCTGTACCGCGTGCTGTCTGCCGGCACTGCACTCACGGCGATTGACCTTTTTGATAAAAATGACCGCGAAAGGATCGGGATGATCCAGAAGGAGTGGCAGGAGAAGGTTGGCGGGGAAGTTTTTATTCCCTGAACGTGTTCCCTGCCTTGTTGTTGTTTTTTAATCAGGATCGATATCCATGTGCCGGTCTTTATCCGGTACAAAGCCTTTTTTTAAAAGGTGTGTAAAGATATATGGGGACTAGCCCGGGTGGTTCGGCGTCACCTGTAACCTGAAACCGTCGGTACGCGGGGGGCGAAGTTTGACGAAGGCTGCAACGGCCTGC
>JAPKXY010000018.1 GCA_026394605.1 Methanoregula sp. | reverse complement strand
GAACAAGTGCCTCTTTTCAGCAATGTATCTGGTTCTGCCGCTTATCATCAGTGTCATCATCTCATCACGGATGACGATGAACCCCCGCTATCTCATCTATCTCCTTCCCGTCTATTTCGCGCTGGTTGCGACAAGCTACCCTGTCATTTTCCGGTTCATCCCGAACAGGAAGCTGCTGTATGCAGTCATCATCCTGATTGTTGCCATCAACGCACCCCTGCTCACCGAATACTACTCATCGTTTACAAAAGAGGACTGGAGAGGATTTTCCCATATTGTGCAGAACGTTACCCGGGACGGGGATTTGATCGTCGTTATCCCCGGATATATTCAACAGCCGTTTTCCTATTATTACGATAATGCCACGGATAAAACCATTCAACTTGGTGTTTATCAGAGCAAAGAGCTTGACAATATCTACCAGCTGAAAGGAAACAACAGCATATTTTATATCGTCACCGGGGACATATCAGCGGCAAACCCGAATGGTGACGTGGTGGCATGGCTGACCGAGAAGAGCAGGCTTGAAACCCAGCATACCGGCATTTATCTTCTCTCTTCCCGATGATTTGGGCTAACGTTTTCCCTTTTTTTTATCAGCACATGTGACCGTGGAGTTTTGCCTATTTCCTAGCATGAAGCAGAATTCGTGAGTGCAAAGAGGGGTGAGATAAAAAACAGGGTTCTGGTTGAACATTCTGAAAAAGCGGGAAAATAGCTGCGCAGCCCGGACTCGGAAAAGAACCTCAAATGGGTCTCTCCATAATTCCTTCCCCTGCCAAAGAGATCCCAGAAGAGTTCATACATACCCCAGACAGAGCGATCATTGGGGGTGGTGATGACAACCTCTCCGCCGTCTTTAAGGACACGGGCAATCTCAGTAATAAGGTGATCCGGCTCTTTGACGTGTTCGATAATTTCTGCGCAGATGATCTTGTCCACGCAGGATGCTTTCACGGGAAGATGCTGGGCATCAGCGATGATGAAATCGGTATTTTTAATAGCTTTTTTCCGTCCATGCAATACCGCGTTCAGGCTCACATCAATGCCCACAGCGAGGGCATACCCCATTCTGCCAATCTCCTGCAGCTGCACCCCGCTTCCACACCCGATGTCAACAACGATATCACCGGCTTTTACCTCCAGCGAATCCCTGACAGCATCCGTCTTCCGCGTCTGAAAGTATCGCTGGACCAGCAGGTCGGAATTATATGCCTTCTCATCGATATCGCCGTTGATGGTATTGTAGAAGGAAAAGAGATTCTTGTTTTTTATGGGTTTTCTTAAGAGATCCCGGGTTCCGAAGAGGTCGACTGCCACTTCAACAAGCCGGGTGAGAAGGGCAAAGGAGGTGGCGATTGTTGCACTGATGCCCATCGCAGCAAAAACGATAACGATACCTGCCTCCTGGATTCCCCACCCGGCAGGAGTAAGCGGGATGAGGGAGAGGAGGGTGAGCAGCGGGTTTAAAAGCAGAGCGTCCAGCGGCGTAAGGAACAACTGGTGCATCGAAAGTACAATCAGGTACCACTGGAGACCCCGCAGCATCCAGCCTGCGAGGGTAATAGAGAGAATAAACGGGGCATATTTCTGGATGGAGCGGCTCTGTTCCCCGAACTGCAGAACCTTTTGCAGCAGCCTCCTCTTTTTGAAAAGTGCCTTCACCCCGTCTGTGGGGTTCATCACAATCAAATACCCGGCGATCACCCCAAGGATAAGCAGCAGCGTTATGATGATCGCAAACCCGACCCGGTCAGCAAATACGAATGAATAGATGAAATATGCACCAAGGATTGCAACAATCACCTTGAACGAGAGGTCATAGAGATACGTGCTCGTGATGGTGGCGATCCCTTTATCAAGCGGCACATCACGCTTGTTCAGGGCGAGTGCAACGTAGAGGTACCCGCTCCGGCCCGGCGTAAAATCCGAAAGGAGCATACCCGCCATGTGTGAGAAGAACACCAGTCTTAGCCTGATATTTTCCCCCATCGTGAGGAGGAGTTTTTTCAAACGGTATGCCATCAGCAGATTGTTGAGGAAATAGCAGAAGCAGGCAAGCAGGAGGAACCATGCATCGACCTGCATCAGCAGTGAGAGTGCGAGATGGTAATCAATGGTCGTAAACAGGAGGAGCAGTATCGCTAATCCGATGGCACCTTGGATACCATTGAGAATCCGGCTCCGTTGCATCTCATCATCCTCGTTCCGGCATATCGTGATAGACTGGGAATTTCACCTGCAAAGAGCTATCTTCCATGCCCTGATGATATTGCTACTCTTCCGTTCAATGATATTATACTTCAGGATCGAACCACACTGGATCAGGAAATCGCCGATGATCCTGAATTTTAGTTTGCTCTCCCCGAACTCCCGGTCCTTGAAAACAATGGGGATCTCCTGTACACGGGTCCAGTTTGCCTTGCCCAGGATCTCAAATCCCATACGGAACCCGCGCGGGGAAAGATGTGCACCTTTAAGAATGCGCCGGTTGATGGCAAAAAAACCGCTACCGGAATCTATTACATGGGGGATCAGGAGCCGGCCCAGCAGGGCTGCCCCTGATGAGAGCACTCTTCTCATAACGGGCCAGTTGATCACCTCACCCCCCCTGATATAGCGGCTTCCGATGACCATATCATACCCCATGTCATGGAGGTAATGATAAAACAGGGGAATTTTTTCTGGTGGATGCGAGAAATCGCAGTCAAGGCACTGGACAAGGTCCGCCTGTGCATGGAGCATCCCCTCATAAAGCGACTGGGAAAGCCCCCGGTTCTCCTTCCGTACGAGCAGGTGCAGATTCCGGTGCTCATTCATTAGGGTTTCAACAACCACAATAGTACCATCACGCGAGTTGTCATCAACGACAAGAATTTCTTCGTTGATGGAATGCGCCTTGCAGATGGTATCGACTGCGTTAACCATCTTCCCGATATTTTCCCGCTCATTAAAAGTAGGTATTAATACTGTCAGGTCAAAGCGCATTAAATCTCTCGTGATATCGTGTATTATCGTCATAAAACCAAGATAATTAATAACTGTAAACAAGGATTATTATAGACTCTTTCATGTATATGCCTCGTTTTGTATAAAAAATACGTGCTTTGGTCATTTTGTAGTTCTGTCCAACGATGTTCATGGCTCGTTGGACGGATTCGAATTAGACAAAATCTTCTATCGAAAGTTTTTTTTATTAACCTCTTCAAGGCATATTGAATGAGTATCATTGATCATATAAAAGAAAAGATAAAAAAAGAAACAATAAATTTTTTTTCTCCAAATAATCTTCTATATTTTCTCTTTCCCATTATTTTATTAATCATCCTGTATGCATCATTTTTCCCGTTTAATCAGGTCTATATCAGTGAATGGCATGACATATTTGCCAATTCGATGTATTACACGCTGGTGGATCATAATTATTTTGTCACATGGAACAATCTCTGGTCTGGTGGATTTCCTCTCATTGCCAGCCCCCATTCTGACAAATACTATATTTTCTCATTTCCTGCTTACCTAATATTTCAAAATTTATCCATTGTTAATTTCATCATATTATTTCATTTATTGATTGCATATTTTGGATTTTTCAAATTCGGGAGCCTGATAACGAAAAATTATAATGCCCTGCTCATTTTTTCGTTGTTTTTTACATTTTCAGGCACTTTGCTAGGAAGGATATATGCCGGACACCATTTGCTTCTCTATGGTCTTGTGTGGATCCCCCTTCTCTATTATTTTTTCTTTAAAATTGTGGTATTTGATGAATGCACACTAATGAATACGATTTTTCTGTCAATTGTATCAGTTCTTATGTATTTTACCGGGAATATCTACCATTTCGTCTTGACGTATCTCATAATTTTCATTTTTTTCCTCTATTATGCAATAAATAAAAAAATTCCCAGAAAAATTCTCTATTATCTGGCACTTTCCGTTTTTTTAATAATCTTGCTGATTTCCATAAAAAGTATACCCGATCTAGGGGTTTCCGGTTCGATAATCCGGAATGATCCGATTGACCCCCTCGCAGGTGGGGGATCCATTGAAAAGGATTTTTTATCATTCATCACCGGAACAGGAATTGATACGTTGTGGGGGTCGTACGAAAGTGCGGCGATGATTGGGATTATCCCCCTTCTGCTGATGATTGTAGCGTTAATATTTGGGAGACGAGAGATTACCACCCCCTCGTTTTGTGCCATTCTCGTATCTTTCATCTGGGCTGCCGGTGGAAAGACCGTTCTCTACTTTGTGCATCTCCTTCCACTTGTTAATACTTTCCGGGTTCCCGGTCGGATTTTCGGGGCCCTGTTACCCCTTGTTCTCTGTTTAGCTTTGTATGGTGCTATAATTCTGTATGAAAAATTCAAAAAAGGAGAACCGTTTGCACCATCCCCAGATCAACAAAAACATATAATTATTGGTCTGGCGTTAGTCCTTCTCGTTAAATTATTCGAATTGCCATATCAGGAAATGATCTCGCCTGAAGCGGCAGTATCGGTAATTCTTATATGTGCGTTTGTTGCCTTGATATATTTCCAAAAAGGATCCACTCGAAATATCCTATATTTTTTCATTATAGCGCTGGTTATCAATTTACTACTCCTTATCAGGATTTATTCGGTTTTGAACATTGATATTCTTATTAAACTTGGCTTGATGGGGGTACTTCTTTCAGGATTATTCATCTTTATCCAGAAAACCCGGTCGCATAAAAAAAACTGCAGCATTTTCTGCGGAATACTTATAGCCGGAATTTTCCTTATGGTGCTGGGAAATTTGGGCATTGGCTATGTGACTGCATTCAATCCTATGCTTGATAAAAGCCCCGCACCTGAAATAATAAACGAGATTAAAAAGAACGCATCTGATACTGCACAATTATGGGTCTACGAAACTGGTTGGCCGATAAAACATATGGAATTCACCTATTGGGATGTTATCAACGGAATACACCCAATGACCCTTTATACGGCATATTTCCTTAAAACCTCCCCCAGTCTGACTTATACCGTCGGTAATGTAACCTATTTCAGTGCCGATTATATTATTGATACACAATATCTTGAAAATGGGAACCAGAATCTTCCCGAGTACACCTTCAAGGTGCAAAATATCTCGGTATATAAACCGGAACATGTGTTACCTAATATCTTTATCATTCGTGACAGTCAGGTCTATCCTTTAACAATTGAAAAATTTTCTCCGGATGAGGTTATTGCATCTGGTGAATTAATACAAGGCGATGTCGTGATTTTAAAGGGCGCATATGACCCGGGCTGGAAAGCAAACGGCGCTGATGCTGAGCCGGTCGGTAATATGATCGGCACCAAATTGCCATCCGGTACGAAACAAATCAGATTTAATTTTGATCCTCTGGATTACAAAATCGGGGCGTTATTATCCGGGTGTGGGATTATCCTCGTCATTATGCTTATAATAAAACGAAAAGAAATTGATGGGTATATTTCGAAAATATCAGAACAAGAATCGGCAGTTGGTAGGAAAAAAAGGAAAAAAAGGATAAAATGATGTTGACGGTCGAATATCTGATCAATAAATAAATTTTAAGGATTTGAATTTTTTCAATTTTGTATAAATCTCTTATTTTTGATTCAGAAGCATGACGACGATGCTGATATCGCCTTCACCGGTGATCGTGTCAGGCTCTCGCTCAGGAACATCGAGGCTGACGCTCTCGATCGCGGGTATGCCCTGACTAACGACCCCACCATAATAACCCCCACCTCGATCACGGCAAAAGCAATGCTCGTAACATGTTTGCCTGCCCCCTCAAACAGGGGATGGTGCTCAATGTCGGGCACTGAATGCAGTTCATCCCCGGCCGCGTCGAAAAAATCGATGCCGGGACAGACTTTAGGATGCCAACGGTCAGCCTGAGACTGGACAAACCACTTATATATCCTCCCAATGCCCGTGCAGTATTGCACGATCCTGAAGGTGATAAGCTGCGTGTGGCAGGAACACCCAACCAGCCATAATTTTTTTACCATCGTTTTTAATTAAACATCAGCAGAGTTTGTTCATCAACAGTACAGGGCACCGGGGCAACAACACCTTAAATAATAATACCCACCCATCTTGTCCTGATAGAATATGTTTGAGTCATTGATTCCGTGGATCGTCCTTGGTGTTGTCGCCCTTGTCATTGTGGGCATCATCCTCTGGGCGATCGGCATCTATAACCGGTTCTACACCCTGAAAAATTCATCAGAGGCAACGCTTGGCCAGATCCGTGTCGCGATGAAAAAAAGGCTGGACATGATTGACCAGCTGCTCGGTGCAGTCAAGAGCTATGCAAAGTTCGAGAAGGAAACGCTTGAAAAGGTCACCGCGATGCGGGCGAGTGTAGCGACTGCGGGCCCGGGCGACCTGAACAAAGTCGAAGCCGAATCACGTTCGATTTTCGGAAGGCTGCTGGCGGTTGCCGAGAACTACCCTGACCTTAAAACCAACACAACGGTAATAAGTCTCATGGACTCGGTAAAAGGGCTCGAAGACGAGATATCGCGCCAGCGTTACACTTTCAACAATATCTCGCAGGAGTTCAACACCATGCTGGATACAATCCCTTCGAATTTCATCGGGCGCATCATTGGACTCCTGAAACTCGAGTACCTCCAGTTCGAAGAAGCGATCAAGACACCCCCAAAAATTGAGTTTTAAAGGGTAATTGTCGTGGGTGAGCAACGGCAGCTGGCAGGGCTCGTGGCGTTCTCCCTCATCGTGGGAGTGGTCGCACTCATTATTGTCTCACTTGCCCCGCCGCTTTTCGAAGGAAACCTTGCCGTCAACAGATATGAGGCGACGCTCTTTGAGAATGGCACGCTCACCGAGCAGTATACGTATGATGTGAAAAACTCCGGTGATTACCGGATGCTCTTTCGTTCATGGGAAGCCCCCCTGGTCCTGACAGAAACAACAATTCCGAATATTCAGTTCATTGGGATGCAGGTGCCTGATGGTACCACCGGTTATGTCAAGGACAACGGCGGCACCGTCACCATCCCGCAGGTCACTCAACCCCCCTCCTTTCAAAACACTATCGGGTCTCTTGCCAATGACAATGAGGTCGGCATATTCAAGCCATCCTATTTTGATGCAGGGACGTATACGGTGCGCTATACCTATGTCCTCCATCCGCCCGTTGAATACGACGCCTATCATTCCCACCTGAACCTGAAAGTTGCCGGTGAGAGCCACCCCTCCTACTACAATGTCAGGATCATTGTTCCGTCCCAGTCTGTCGATAAGATCTATGCATATCCGGCGACAATGGACGTTGCAGACGTGGGCAATACCTACGTTATCACTGGCAGCATTACAGAAAACGAGATCCTTGCAGTCGAATTCCTCACCGGGAAAGAAGCGTTCTCCGGCATGCAGGCGTTCAAATCACCCGTCGACGATGTGAAAGGGAAAACCGAATCCGCTGCCTTCTGGTATAATGTCCCTTATTACGGGGCGCTGGTGCTCAACCTGCTGGCAAAGCTGGCAGTCCTGCTGGTGCCCTTTATTTTTCTTTTCATTTACAACCGCTACGGCAGGGAGAAGGAGTTTTTGGTGCCGGCATACCTGAGCACCACCCCCAATACCAACCTCAAACCATGGCAGGTGAACCTGCTCTTCAAGGACGACGCGCTCGATTTTGATGAGGACGGTTATTACGCGACCCTGCTTGACCTCCACCGGAAAAAGCTCATCAGGATCACCGAGAAGGCGGGGGGGAACGGTATTGAGATCCGGGCCCTTTCTTCCACGTCTCCTGACCCGTATGAACAGCGCGTGCTCAATTTTATCGCAAAAGTATCGGAGAACGGGGTACTCGACACCACGCAGATTGAGGCACTTGCAAACGAAGCGAAAAAGAATACAAGTGCCGAAACAAAGGCCATCATGTACCAGCGGATGCTCAGGGACGTTGCCTCGCGTGCGGATCCCCAGCTCCCTGTCCAGTATATTGTTGACGGCAGGGAGCATATTATTCCGGTTTTATTGTGCAGTATTGCTGTGTTTGCCATCTCGCTCATCCTCGCTTTGGTACTTCCCATGCAGGCCTCCCGCCTTTTTCCGGCCGTGCTTCTCTTTGGAATTGTGCTTGCCCAGACCATCGTTGCAGGTGTCCTGCCCTCCACACTGTTCGGTCACTGGAAGGATGATCACTTTAAGGAGAAACAGGAATGGGACTCTTTTACCCACTTCCTTTCAGATTTAGCGATGATGAAGCGGTATTCGCCAGCCGATCTCTCAATGTGGGGCGAGTGGCTTGTATACGGCACGGCGCTCGGTGTTGGTGACCGGGTCGAGCGGGCAATGAAAACGCTCAACATCAGCATACCGGAAACCGGTGTACCTGTTGGTGTCATCGGCCTGAACCATGCTTTCATACCGCTCATGGCCTTTACCCCTCCAAGCCAGGGGGGTTCCGGAGGGCATGGCGGATTCGGTGGCGGGGGATTCGGAGGTGGCGGAGGATTCGGTGGCGGTGGCGCCGGAGGACGGTAAATCGTCAAATATCCCCACAATTCCAATATTTTTTTAAAAAGGGACGAAATTTTGCGTATTGCGTTTTGAATCGGTACATCATGTAATCAACCGTCAACACAACAGGAACGGGTATACCCAGCACACAAACCATATCAACCATTGAGAGGGAACCGGTGTATATGCAATATGCGGAAGGGCAGATGGGCAGGATCTTTGTGGTCAGAATCGATGACCAGGAGGATTTCCTTGTCTCGATGCGCCGTTTCGTATCCGAAAAAGGGATCCATGCCGGCTCTATCATATTCCTGGGCGCGCTGATGAACGGCCGGATGGTCACCGGCCCTGAAGAGCCCGTCATCCCGCCCCTCCCCCATTTTGTCCTTTTCGAGGGAGGCTGGGAGGTATTTGGTGTCGGCACCATCTATCCTGGTGAAGGTGGCCCCCACATCCATTACCATGCCTCGGTGGGTCGCGCCGGTCATGCCCTTACCGGCTGCCTGCGTGAACAGGCGACAACCTATCTTATCATCGAAGCGGTTGTTTTCGAGTTTTTCGGGCTGCAGGCACGGCGGGAGTTCGATGAACGGACGCAGACACACCTGCCTGTCCTTGGCAATCAGGAAACGCGGGTGGACGAGAAAGCAAAAGAGTCATCACAATCCGGGTCTGTGGAAGAAAAAAAGCCACCAGAACGGGAACAAGAGGATGAATTGCCAAGCGGTCTTGCTGATATCATCCGCGACCTGACCCGGCGTTAATTGTACGTTCACCATTTTTCCAACACCGTGGAGTTATATAGTGTTGGTTCACACGCTGATTACGTGTGATGATACCACAACCCCCAGTTCTCCCGATGTCGAAAAAGGAGGCTGAAAAACTCGGCATACACAAGTTCGATATTATCCTGCTTACCGGTGATGCGTATGTCGATCACCCCTCATTTGGCACTGCGCTGATTGGCAGAGTGCTCTGGGATGCTGGTTATACTGTGGGCATTATCGCTCAACCCGACTGGAAGACTGGAACGGATTTTACTGCTCTGGGGATCCCGCGCCTCTTTTTTGGCATCTCGTCCGGCAACGTCGATTCGATGGTGAACAACTACACCCCGAACCTCAAGCGCCGCAGCGATGACGTTTACTCCCCCGGAGGGATCCCCAAACGACCCGATCGGGCAACCATCGTCTATACAGACCGGCTCCACGCCCTCTATCCCGAAGTACCGATCATTCTGGGGGGTATTGAGGCGAGCCTGCGCAGGTTTGCCCATTACGACTACTGGCAGGATCATGTACGGCAATCAATTCTTGCTGATGCACCCGCGGATATTCTCGTTTTTGGGATGGGAGAACGACAGGTGCGTGAGATCGCGAAACGGCTCGATGACGGAGAATCTGTCGATCAGCTGCGCGATATACGTGGTACTGTCTATACAATGGAGATTTCAGCATGGAGAACGATGTCCCGGGAGAACATCGTTGAGATCCCCTCATTTTCCGAGGTTTCTTCTGATACAACGGCATATGCCCGGGCATTTGCCCTCCATTATGCAGAACAGGATCCTGTGCGGGGACGTGCTGTTGCACAACAACACCCAAAGACCGTAATTATCCAGAACCCGCCGGCTGCTCCTCTGACCAGTACAGAGATCGATTGTATCTATGGATTACCTTTCAGCCGCCGCGCCCACCCCTCTTATAGCATGCTCGTCCCGGCCTTTGAACCGGTTCAGTTCTCCATTACAAGCCACCGGGGGTGCTTCGGGGCCTGCTCGTTCTGCGCCCTCACCCATCATCAGGGGCAAATTGTCCAGAGCCGGAGTTTGGGCTCTATTATGCGCGAGGTCGAACAGATGACCCGTATGCCGGAGTTCAGGGGTATCGTGCAGGACATTGGAGGTCCGACGGCAAACATGTACGGGCTCTCCTGTCCGCAATGGGCACAACGGGGAACCTGTAATGATAAGCACTGTTCACCCGGCTGCCCGAATCTCTCCACAAGCCATTGCCGGCAGGTTGAATTGTTCGACATGTTGAGAAAAGTTCCCGGTGTCCGGAAGGTTTTTGTGAGTTCCGGGATACGGCACGACCTCGTCCTTGCCGATGATGCCGGCTATCTTGAAAAGCTCTGTGAACACCATGTGTCAGGGCACCTCAAGGTTGCTCCGGAGCACATGAACAGATCCGTGACTGCGTGCATGAACAAACCGGAGGGGGCAGTATTCGAAGCATTCCGCAGGCAATTTGAGGCACTGCAGCAGAACAAAACGAACCGGCAGTACCTTCTGCCCTACTTCATGTCAGGGCATCCGGGTTGCAGGATCCCCGACATGGTCGATCTCGCGCTTTACATCCGTGATCATAACCTGTATACCGAACAGGTGCAGGACTTTACCCCGACTCCC
>JAPKXY010000053.1 GCA_026394605.1 Methanoregula sp. | reverse complement strand
CCAGTTTCCCGGGGTTATCCCCCACCATAGGGTAGATTATCCACGTGTTACTGAGCAGTATGCCGAGGTCTTGCACCTCTCGACTCGCATGGCTTAATCGAACTCCGATAGCAGTGGCCTCTGGCAGGATCAACCAGAATTTACTTTCTTATACGCACACTTACTGAACTTTATTCGGAATCAGCGGTTACTAAACAAATTTCCGCATTGCCAGTATCAACGTCAGACGCAAACACCGGTCACGCCGGTTCTCGTTGGGTCTCCATCAGTGTGAGATTGAAAATTTTCGTCGTGTTTTTTAGATTAAACACGGGCTTATAGTGTAGGTTTTGAGTATATTTATACCTTGTTACTACAGTATTACGCCCTCTCAGAACCTGCACCGGAACTGTGCCGGGTATGCGGGTTCTTCATCAGAATATGAGGAAAACACTATTCAGCGCTCAACAATTTAAACATTGCTGTCGTAACAACCGTGCCCTATACGACGCAGGGGATACTCGATCCAATATAATTTTTGTTTTGTGGAAAAATCGGTCTAAAATTCCTGATTTCAAAGGCTCCTACATCTCTTTATACAACAATTATTGGAAAGAAGGCAGGAACAGAGCACTGCGTTCAATCTTACTTTCTGAGAGCCGCTCACTCGCTCACCCGGCAGATCTGCACAAACACATCCCCAAAGAACTCCTCCTGCCGCATGGCGCAGTGACCTTCGAGCATCAGGAAGAGCAGAGGGATGTACACCTCGGGGATCGACCACCCGAGTTTCCTGCAGAGCTCGGCAAGGGTCATTTCCTCTTCCCGGGTCAGGCACTTCAGGCACTCCTCGTATACCATTGTAGCCGAGTCCTGGTACCCCTCATCATGGGCGATACAAACGACATCATCAGCATCGATAAGGTTCGGTTCGCTTTCCGAGAGCCGCCGGCGCCGGCGCTCCTCCTTCTCGATATTTTTCAGCTCGATGATCAACTCAAAGAGCGTGACCGGGCTCTTTCTTAAATTTTTCCGGTCAAGCCGGCGCTGGATCTCGCGTTCGAGCCGTTCGATGGGGCCAAGTCGCCCAGCATACTCAAACTCCGAATCGAGTGCAAGATCAAAATCATCGCCAAATCCTTCGTCCCCGTCATCAGCATCCACTCCATCCTGTGTTGAATCCCCGGCAAGGTGCTCAGACTTCATGCGCAGAAGCGTTGCGGCATAAAAAAGCGTCCGTCCTGATACCCGCAGGTTCAGCTGCCGGCACCGTTCCAGTTCCGACAGGAAACGGTCGGTCACCTCAATGATGTTGATATTCCAGGGATCAATCTCGCCGCGTTCCGCCATCTGGACAAGGATCTCTACCGGATCCTCGATAACGGGAGGATCAGCAGGCAGCGGTTCCCGGACAATCCTCTCTCCCTTGCCTGATATCGAATCCCCATTTTGGGAGCCCCCAGGGATGTTGTTGCCCTCTATCTGGCTGGAGCCGGGTTGGTCCCCGCTTCCCGTATCCGGGATATGCTCCTCACTCATGTGCCTTGACTCCGGTGACAAGCGTGCTCTTGTCAGGGCGCAGCGTAACACCCATGATCCGTTGTGCTTCTTCAATCATCGGTTTGCGCAGCGAGACAATCAGGAACTGGGACGTGGCGGCATGCTCCTTGATCATCTGCGCAATCCGCTCAACATTCGAACCGTCAAGTGACATATCCACCTCGTCGAACGCATAGAACGGGGCGGGGATGTACTGCTGGATAGAGAAGATGAAGGCGAGCGTGGTGAGCGACTTCTCTCCGCCTGAAAGCGAGGAGAGGAGGTGCACGGTCTTGTCCCGTGGCTGGACGGCAAAGGTGAGTCCCCCGGCGAACGGATCCTCTTCGTTCTCGAGAACGAGGTGCCCGCTCCCGCTTGTCAGACGGGCAAAAATCTCACGGAAATTAGCGTCGATTGCCCGTAATGCCGTCATGAACGACTCGAACTTCATCTGCTCGAACTTCTGGATACGTTCGAGGATGTTGGTGCGTTCGCGCGACAGCGTCTCCTTTTTCTCGGTCCGCTCGTCGACCTGCTTCTGGACTTTCTCGTATTCCTCGATAGCAAGCATGTTGACCGCCCCGATCCTGCGGAGTGCCCCGTCAGCTTCGGCAATCTTGCCTTCGATCTCTGATAGGGTGAGCTCACTTTTCGCATCGCCCACCTGCTGCCGGAGCGTATCCATCTCAATACCAAGGCCACGGGCACGCTCGTCGATTGCTGCCATCTGGACCTTGAGGCGCTCGTTTTCAGAATCAAATTTTAAGAGTTTCTGTTCCGATTCCGAGATGTGCTGTGAGACATCGTTCCTTTTTCCCCGCAGGTCATCCAGTTCGCCGGAGAATTCCTTCTGCCGCTCCTCCAGTGAGGCAATATGCGCTCTGTGGGTTTGGATCTGCCCGTTGAATGTGGTAATGTCTGTATCAATCCCGCGGTTGCGCTCTTCCTGCCGGTTCCGTTCCTCGGCAAGCTCCCCGAGCCTTGCATTGAAATGGGAACGTTCCCGCGTCGCATCGTTGATGTCCGCGTCCTTGTTGCGCAGGCGCCGTTCAGATTCCTCAATCTCCCGCTTTTTCTTCTCCATCTGTTCAGTCAGCTGCGGGATGTTGGTATCATCGAGGCGTTTTTTAATCGCCTCGATCCCGGCATTAATCGCGTTGATTTCGTCTGTTGTTTTGTCCAGTTCCGCTTCAAGGGCAGCAATCTCCGCCGCCCCGCCTTTTGTCTCTTCCTGCTGGCGGACAACCGCCTGTTCGATTGTCTGTTTTTCAACAGTAATCGCTTCGAACCTGCGGCTGAATTCCTCTGAAAACATCCCGTACCGCGCAACTTTCTGCTCGATCTCGCCACGGGCGGTCCGCTTTTGATCCACCTCCTCAGTCAGCCTTTTTACCGCCGCCTCAATCACCGATGCCTCGTCTGTCAGTTCAGACAGGTGGGCGCGGATCCGGACGATATCATCGTCCACTGCGGCACCGAACCCGCGGACCGGCTTTTTGCCTGCGCCGCCGGTCATCGCCCCGCTCCGCTCCAGCAGCTCCCCGTCCAGCGTCACCATCCGGTACTTGCCGATAAGCCTTCGTGCCCGCTCAAGGGTATCAATAACTACTGTCGCACCAAGAGCGACGGCAAATGCCCTGTCGTACCTGGGATCGTACTCGAGCAGGTTGACCGCGTACCCGATGATCCCCGGTTCCCTGACAGGCGGGAGTGATGGCGGTTTAAGTTTGTTGAGCGGGAGGAACGTCACCCGCCCGAGCTTCTCGTTTTTTAAGTATGCGATCGCGTCTGCCGCGATCTCGTCAGTGTCCACGACCACGAACTGGAGTTTCTGCCCCGCGGCAATATTGAGCGCATTGGCATATTCAGCAGGCGCTCTTCCGAGAGAGGCAATCGTCCCGTGAACGCCATCCATGGCGCAGACTGCCTCAACCGCCCTGCCACCGGACTCCCCCCGTGCCTGCTGCGTCGCCTCGAGCCGGATCACCTCCTGCTCTGTCTCCCTGATCTCTTCGCGTAATCGTTCGAGTGTTGAGCGCTGGGCAAAGAGTGTGCCTTCGAGTTCGGAAAGTGTGCGGTCGAGCGCTTTCTTCTCGTCCGCAAGGTCAGATACACTTTTTTGTGAATCGGACAACTGCCCCTTCTTTGCTGTGTATTCCTCATCGAGCTGCCGTGCCAGTGCGGTTAACCTGTCAAGTTCCGACGTCCGCATCCGGCTCTTCTCGATCAGCATGTCCTGCTGGTGCAGGAGCCCCGAACGTACGCCCTTCTTCTCCTCGGCCTGCTGGAGCAGGGCAAAGAGCTTGTCGCGTGCACCTTCCGTATCCTCAGAATGCTGCCTGATCTCAATTTCGATCTTTTCCAGCTGGGCTCTGGCGGTCGCAACCTCCATCGCAATATTGGTGCGATCGATGGAGAGAGTGCGGACCTGCTCCGAGCACTCCGCCACCCGGCTTTCCGCCCGCTTCGTGTCCAGGTAGACACGGTTGACCGCCTCAAGGTTCGTCTCCTTCTCCTTTTTTAACCGGACGATAGTCTGTTCGGCGACCTTGATCCCACCCTTTGCCTCTTCGAGTTCCGCAATCAGCTTGAGATAGTCCGACCCGCTCTTTTTGTTGATTTCGTCATCGATATCCTTGAGATCGGCCTTGAAGTAAGAGAGCTCGTTCTCTTCAAGGCTCCTGTCCGCTTCGATCCGGGAGACAGCGATCTTCTGCTCCTCGGTCAGCGTAAGCAGCGTGGAGAGTTCCTTTTCGCGGTCATGGAGCTGGGCTGCGGAACGGCAGTTCTGGAAAAATGAGTACTCTTTCTGCCATTTCTGGTATTCAAGTGCGTGCTCCCGCTCATGCTTGAGTTCATTCACCCTTTTCGAGAGCTCGAGCAACAGGAGTTCCTCGCGCTCAATCCGCTCCCGGACCACATCCAGTTCCCGCAGTGACTGTTCCTTCTTCTGGTCAAACTCCGCAACACCGGCGATCTCATCAATGATCTTCCGGCGCTCGAAGTCGCTCATCTCCATGATCCGCGTGACATCGCCCTGCATCACAACATTGTAGCCGTGGGGCTTGATACCGGACTTTGACAAAAGGTCGACAATGTCACTCTGCTTGCAGACGCGGTCGTTTAAATAATTGTAACTGTAGTACCCATTGCCCGTTCTCTTGATGCGCCGCCGGATCCTGGTCCCGTCTGAGAACTCCAGCGCCACCTCCGCGGTGTTCCTGCCGGAGTTGAGGTTGATGAAGTCCGTCAGCTTCTCTGCCCGCAGGTTGCGGGCGCTTGACAGGGCAAGGACAAAGAGGATGGAGTCGATGATGTTGCTCTTTCCCGAACCGTTGGGCCCGGAGATGACCGTAAAGCCTTCAAGAAAAGGAATTTTTGTCTTTTTTGAAAAAGACTTGAAGTTATCAATCTCCAGCTCTGTGATATGCAAAGATCGGGCCCCTTACTTCTTTGCAGGATCGGCTTTCTCATCGTCAGCAGCGTAAATGAGATCGCTTTGTTTTTTGGAGGGTTCCTTGCCCTTTTTCCTGCCGTAGCCCGCCGATGCGATGATGTAGTTCTTGTCGCCCCGCCGCGGTTCGAGCTTCATGGTCCCATCCTGCTGCATGATCATGTCCATTGACGGCGCCTCGGGTTTTACCGGCTCCCCCGGGCGTGCGGACTTGCGCTGCATCACAACCGTGCCTCCGGATGGTGCAGCCCCGCCGGCAGCCTGCTGTTGTACACCCTGCACGATGGGCTGCACCCTTTTCAGCTCCTGCCGGCTCCGCTCCTCGCTTACCTTGGAGAGCTTCATTACGACGGATTTCAAATCGAGGAGTTCTTCGGTAATGCCTTTGACGAGCGCCTCGAGCTCCCGTATCTTCCTTTCCAACGCTGCAATGCGGTCATCGCCTGCAGCCCCGCCTGCTGATCCATTCATCATCCTGATCAATTTCTCCTGTTTTTTTTAATTCATGCTCAAGATATGTGACCTTTGCATCTTTTTGAGCCTTTCAGTTGTCCACCGTGGTCAGGTTGGACGCGCTTGTACTTATAAATATATAATATTGATCGCCTGTCAAGGAAAAAAGGTTTGTGCTCTTATCCTCGGTTGTTCTCCCGATCCATCAGGTATCAGGGCAGATGTGGCATACGCTGTAGTGCCCATGGAAAACAGCCAATACCTGAAACGTGCATTGGCGAGGCACGACCCTGACAGGACAACAAAACTGTATTACCTGATTGAAACGAACTCTTTTCCATATGTCCTATTTAACAAAAACTGATCCGCAAATAGCAGATATCATAAAAAAAGAACGGTTGCGGCAGCAGAACGGGCTGGAACTCATCGCGTCAGAGAACCTTGTTTCCCGTGCGGTGCTCGAGGCGATGGGATCAGTGATGACCAATAAATATGCGGAGGGGTATCCCGGCAAACGGTACTATGGCGGGTGCGAGTTCCACGATATGGCAGAGAACCTCGCCCGAGACCGGCTTAAAAAGCTGTTTGGCGCCCAGCACGCAAACGTGCAGCCGCATTCCGGCACCCAGGCAAACATGGCGGTCTATTTTGCGTTCATGAAGCTGGGTGAGGGGCTGTTGAGCATGAAACTCACGCAGGGCGGGCATCTGTCGCACGGTTCACCGGTCAGTTTTACCGGTCAGTTCTATAAGGTGAGCCAGTACGTGCTTGACCCGAAGACCGAGATGCTTGACTATGGCATTGTTGAGGAGATGGCGCGCAAAGAGAAGCCGAAGATCATCGTCTGCGGCGCTTCCGCATATCCCCGCACGATTGACTTTGCGGCGTTCCAGGAGATTGCAGATGGTGTCGGTGCATACTGCATGGCAGACATCGCCCACATCGCAGGGCTCTGTGCAACCGGTGTCCACCCCACATCCGTCGGTGTCACGAACTTCACGACAACAACAACGCACAAGACGCTCCGCGGACCCCGTGGCGGGGCGATCATGTGCAATACCGAATACGCACAGGCAATTGACAAGGCTGTATTTCCCGGTATGCAGGGCGGTCCGCTCATGCACACAATTGCGGCAAAGGCGGTCTGTTTTGAAGAGGCACTGCGTCCGTCGTTCAAGGACTATAACCGGCAGATCGTGAAGAATGCAAAGGTCATCGCCGAGACATTAATGGACAACGGGCTGCGCCTCGTGTCCGGCGGCACTGATAATCACCTGATGCTCCTCGACCTCACAACACAGGGCATCACAGGACTCGAAGCCGAGACCGCGCTGGGCAGAGCCGGGATTACGGTGAACAAGAACACGATCCCGAACGAGACGAAAAGCCCGTTTGTGACGAGCGGAGTACGCATCGGCACACCGGCAGTAACCTCACGGGGTATGAAGGAAGCTGAGATGCGCGAGATCGGCAGGTATATTGCACGCATAGTAAAAGACATCCACGATGAAGCAGCGATCAGGGACGTGCACACGAAGGTATATGCGATGGCGAGCACATTCCCGCTCTATCCGGAGTAAGTGTATCGTGCACGTCTCCTCCCGACAACGCCCATGGTCGTCATGATCCTCGATGGAAAGGCATGCTCGGAACGCCGGCTTGAGATCCTGCGTGAAGAGATCGACGAATCGGGCCTGAACCCTCACCTTGCTACCGTGATCGCGGGCAGCGATCCCGGCTCGCAGATGTACGTCCGGATGAAACACCGCACCTGTGAGCAGGTGCACATCGGATCGGTGGGGATCGAACTTCCCGCTGATGCAACAACCGGGCGTGTGCTGGAAGCAATCCGTCGCCTCAACGATGATGCTGATATCGATGGCATCCTCGTCCAGCTCCCGCTCCCCGGACAGATCGATGCCGACCGGGTGATCCGTGCGGTGCGCACTGACAAGGACGTGGACGGGTTTCACCCGTTAAATCTCGGGCTGCTGTTTTCCGGAAAACCGAACTTTATTCCCTGTACCCCAAAAGGCATCATGACACTGCTTGCAGAATACCACATTGATGTTGCCGGCATGCAGGCAGTCGTCATCGGGCGCAGCATCGATGTCGGACGACCGATGGCGGCGCTGCTCACCAACGCCGATGCCACCGTTACCCTCTGCCACAGCAGGACAAAAAATCTCGCTGATGAGGTAAAGCGGGCAGATATCCTTGTTTCCACAGTCGGCAGGGCGCATTTCATCACCGCGGAGATGGTAAAGCCGGGCGCTGTTGTGATCGATGTGGGCATCAACCAGCTCAACGGCAGACTGGTCGGGGACGTGGACTTTTCAGGGGTCAGAGAGGTTGCAGGAGCGATAACACCGGTGCCGGGCGGTGTCGGTCCGATGACGATCGCGACGCTCATGGAGAACACGTTCCTTGCTGCGAAGTTGAGGGCATGCAACACTGTGTGGTAAACGGGCTTCCAATTGGAGGTAGTGCTCCCGTCCGGATCATGGGCGTGATCAACTGCAGCATGGAATCCTTTTATTCCGGGTCTTTTGTTCCACCAGAAGCCGTCCAGGCAAAAGCGGTGGAGATGACCGAACAGGGCGCCACGATCATCGATATCGGTGCACGCAGCACTGCACCCAACACCCAGCAGATCAGCGGGAAGACCGAGGCAGAACGGATCGAGACGGCGCTCAAGGAGATGGACGGGAGCGGGATTACCGTATCGGTTGACACGACGCATCCCGGGGTGCTCGCGGTCTGCCTGAAGCATGACATCCACCTGGTCAATGATATTGGCGGGTTTGCATCCGATGCCTACGCACAGATGGTGGCAGACTCCCGGTTGCCCGCAGTCCTGATGGCGTCCTTCTCCCAACCCGGGGATGCGGTAGGGCTCGATGCCACGATCCGGGCGCTTTCCACCGTGACCGAACGCTGCGAACGTGCGGGCGTCACTGACTATATCCTCGACCCGGGTGTCGGGATCTGGACACCCCTGCGATCGGTGAATGATAACTGGGAACTCTGTTCCCACTTCGACGTGTTCCAGCGCTTTAACCGCCCGCTGCTTGCCGCCATTTCCCGAAAGACCTTCATCGGCTTGCTGCTCAACAAACCCCCCGAGGACCGGTTGTACGGTTCTCTCGCCGTCACGTTGATGCTGCTTTTAAAAGGTGCGTCCCTTATCCGCACGCACGATGTGGCGGCGACTGCTGATGTGGTGAAAGTGTACGAACGGATGGTGAATAAAGCTTGAACAGTTCATTTACAGTCTTCGGGCTGGCAACCGGGCTGATCACGGCGGGCGATGATGTCGCGGAACGGATCATTGCCGCTGCAGGGCGCACGGCATGCGGCGGCATCCACGATGGCGATATCATCGTGCTTGCCGAGTCGATGGTTGCGACCGCTGAGGGGCGGGTGGTTGACCTTGCCACGGTCACGCCATCCCAACGGGCAGAGGAGCTTGGAAGGCAGTATGACATGGATCCCTGCACCGCAGAAGTTGTGCTCCGCGAGAGCGATGCGGTGGTTGGCGGGATCCCGCACTTCCTGCTCTGCATGACAAACGGCACCCTGCTGCCCAACGCCGGCGTGGATGGGTCAAACGCGCCGCCCGGCTGCCTCGTGCCGCTGCCGGAAGACCCGGATGCAAGTGCGGTAAGGATCAGGCAGGATATTGAACAGCGGTGCGGCAAAAAAGTCGCGGTGATCATCGCGGACAGCCGGACGCATGCGATGCGATCGGGCTGCAGCGGGGTCGCCATCGGGTGCGCCGGCATTGTATCAGTGATTGATGACCGGGGGCGGAGCGACCTCTTTGGCAGGAAACTCGAAGTCACCAAGCGGGCTGTTGCCGATAACATCGCATCCGCGGCAGAACTCGTCATGGGGGAGGCGGATGAGGGCGTGCCCGCCGCGATCGTCCGGGGACTCGGGCTCCCGATAGAGGACGTATCCGGTGTTGAATCGATCAATGCGGACGAGTGCCTCTTCATGGGGCTGCTCCGGAACAGTTCCAAGGACAGCTCTGTGCTTAAATAGTCTGTTTAAAAAAAAATCAGCGCCGCTCCAGCAATGCCGAGATGGCGCAATGCGCACCATATTTGCCGCCAATTCTGATTGTTTTTAATTCCCGGACATCAAAATACTTAATAAAAAGTGACGTTAGTTCGGATTCTTGAGAAAAATACAGTGTTGTTCCCATCCTGGTTTTCCGGAATTTTCCCACGCCGCCAAACTGGGGGTCGTTCTCGCTGAAACAGACGGAATAGTAGGTTGCTTTCGGGTTGAGGAGTTTATGCACGTTCTGTACGTATTTTTCCCGGTCTTCTGGGAAAATATGATGCAGGAATTCCCAATCATAGGCAAAGTCAAACGTTCCGGGCACTTCATTCAGGTCGCCGAGGAGATCAGCGACAATAAATCTGCACCGGACTCCCCGTTTTTTTGCATGTTCTCCTGCGATCGTTAGTGCTTTAGGAGAACTGTCGACACCGGTTACATCAAACCCGAGACCTGCAAGGTATATCGCATAGTTGCCTGCACCGCATCCGAGATCAATGGTTTTGCACGGCCGGACGTTCCCGGCCTGCACGAGCTCAACAAGTGCACCCGGGGGGGTCTCGATATTCCAGGGAATGGTATCGAGCGGCACATTTTGGTAAATCCTGTCCATATCGGGATATTTCATGCCTGCCATCCTAAGGGAGTGATCGGTCGGGCTGATGGTTTAATATTTCCTGAACACTACCACACGGCAGGGGATCTCCCCATGTATTCAGCATTGCGGGGGGTTCATCCTCACATCCGGCCGGGCATTTCCCCGATGCACCAAACGCATCGACCCGGAATGCAGGCAGGCGCCTGTTTATGAGCGTGCTGAAACGCCAGAAACCGGATTGATTTTTCCCACGGTATGATGATCAGTTTTCGGGCTCTCCGTTTTTCTTCCTGACTGGATGTGCAAAAGCCTGAACCGGTGCAGGCAACCGGTACTGCCTTGCGAAAAGACAGACTCTGATAGTACACTGTGAAAAGACGAACCGGCCATTACATTTTTAATTGAGCATGATGATCAAGTACCTTTGCTTGAGGAAAGGGTCCATCTATGTCAGGGAGAGCGGTCAGGATACCCCGGGGTACATGCAAGCTTTTTGGCGCAATTAAAGCACTCAGCTCCATTAAAAAATGTGCAGTCCTTGTTCACGGGCCAAAAGGTTGTGTGTACCATATTAATTATATCCTGGGCATGCGGGGCGACCGCCCTTCGGAAATCTATTCGACATGCCTCGATGAACAGGATGTGATTTTCGGGGCTGATCATAAGCTCAAAACGGCAATTAAGGATCTTGACCAGGAGCTCCACCCCGACCTTATCGCGGTCCTGTCGTGCTGCGCGTCAGATATTATCGGTGAGGATGTAGAGAGCGCGATCAGGGATACCACAACCACCTCACCGGTCATCGGAATTGATGCGGGCGGGTTCGAAGGTGATTTCAGGACGGGCTACAGCGAGACCTTAACAAGGCTGGTGGAAGAGTTTGTTGAAAAAAAAGAGAGAACCGACCCGCGTTCCGTAAACCTGATCGGTCTTTTAAGGGGCGGTCCTGATGTACAGGAAATCATCCGCGTCCTGGGACTTATCGGCATAAAGGTCAACGCCGTACTCACTGCAGATGCAACACTTGAGGAGATCAGAAGGCTCGGGATGGCCAAACTCAATATCGTGCTCTGCGAACCTGCGGGAAAAGATGCCGCGGAATTATTGCATATGAAGTGCGGGATCCCCTATATCATCGAAGAGCTCCCCATCGGTGTTGATGCGACCCGGCAGTTCCTTCTGAGGGTAAATAAGGCACTTGGACTTCAGGAACTACCGGATATTCCTCAGGAAAGGATTGTTGTCGATTATTCGCCATTCAAAGACCGGAGGATTGCCCTTGTCAGCGGTCCCACCCGGGCAATCTCCATGACCAGGTTTTTTACAGAACTCGGTATTGAGCCCCGGCTGATTATTGTAGACTTCGATTCGAATATCAGCGAGAAGCTTCGCAGTC
>JAPKXY010000029.1 GCA_026394605.1 Methanoregula sp. | reverse complement strand
GATTTTTTTTAAATTTTTTTTAAAAATTTCCGGAATTTAACATCAGCCAGACACATCCTTTATCAATGGGAGGATAGAGTAGTAGAATATGAAACCTATTCCTGCGATTGCCATAACGTTGGTATTGTTCCTTGCGCTCCTGTTCTGCGGATGCACGAGCACGGCTCCGCAGGCTCCGGCGCCGGCGTCCACACCGCTCACAATAGTGCCACCATCCGCTGCCCTCACCCAAGAACCCTTCCCAGATGCCCGTTCCCTGAACACCCCGGCGACATTCGGAGCTTCTGATATGACCGGCCAAGTGACTGTCACCAGATATACGATAAAACCAAACTACAACTGGACTTCCCCTTCATGGAACAGCCCCCTCGAGCAGGTGGCTGCATCTCCACCGCTAGACCTGCAGCGTGGCTACAATATGGAAAAGCCGCGCGAAGGCAGCACGTTCCTGTTTGTCTTCATCCGCGTTGCCAATACCGGGACAAAGGCAGTCTACGCCCCGTCACCCCAGCAGCTTGTGGTGAACGGAGACGGGACAATATACAATTACCGGTCAGTTGCGGGTGCTGACGTGAACATTGACGGCGTTGTCGGGAAACAGTACGACTACCTGATAGGGAAAGGTGGGACCGGCGGGTATGTCCAACCCGGTGAGAGCAACAGGGTGGAAGGATACCTGATCTACGAAGTGCTGTCGACACTTGCTCCAGAAAAAATGTATGTGGTAGGGAACCTCGATTACCAGACACGGGCGATCTGGAAACTGGGCTGACCCGGATCCCTACTCTCCACTACTTCTTTTTTTTAAGCGATGATAAGATGACGTCCGGATGTTTGTCGGCGATGGTCTCATGATTTGTTGTGTGTAACCCCGTAGTTGAACAATCCTACTTCCGGTTTCAAACGAAAAACCGTACCTATTTTACCAATACATACGCTCTTGCAGAAAAACGAAGGATCAGGGTGCAAGGAACACCCACACACCCGATACGGAGGAATACCATGAACACAACGACAATTCTCAGAGGAGCATTCCTTGCCTTATGCCTTGTCAGCCTGCTGGCGCTGCCGGCAGCGGCGGCACAAAACGGCCAGGCAATGAATAGGAAGGCGAATTTGATCGATCAGGAATTAAAAGACGATCTCTGGACCAATCACGTGCAGTACCGGCTCAAGGCATTTGACATGCTCGTTCAGCACGGGACTACCATAATCAAGATACTCACCGACCACAACATTGACACGGGAGGCATGCAGGGCACGCTGGACACGTTTTCCGGCAAGCGTTCTGAGTTCCAGACAGCGCTCGAAAACTAGGACAAGGAGGCAGTAAAGAAGATCAACGATGAGCTCAGGCAGGAGTTCCTCAAGGAGATGAGGGACGCCATCCGTAACCACTATGCATCAACCAGTGCTGCGAATACTGCACGCACCGCCGGCATCGCCGGCATGACGGCAGCTGGCGTGCGAACTGCTGCGCTGTGAATTCCCTGCGGGATCACAGGAGTTCACTCCCCTGACTTTTTTATGCTGTCTGTACCATTTTTTTTATCCAATTTCGCTATCGTGAAATTACATGTATCCGATATGGTCATTTTCAAAGCATACATCCAGGTAATAATCACCATGCACCACGAATCCTGCACACAGAAAAAAAATTTTACACATGATGAGAGAATTGTTGTTCTATACCGAAATCGTTTGATCCGGAAACTGGACGGTCTTTTCCTCTGACGTAATCTGGGTTTGTAATATCAATGTCTGCTGGATACACTTGGACGCCAATATCCCACAATCAGCGTTGATGGTGATCGCTTCACTCGTCGATTCTCCCCCAACAAGATCACCAACACATTGTGTGAGATAGGGACCGCCATTTAACAAGATAGGTTCCGCTCTGCTATTGTACATGACAAGGGAAATGCACACATTGTGGGCTGTCTCATCGCCGGTATTGGTGATTGTCGGGGTCAACTGGCGGCAGGTCAGTCCACAATTTATTTGGGGTCCTGCCACAAGGACAAAATCCACCGGCTTTTTTTCTGCACCGGGAGCGGGTTGGAATTCCGTTTGCCGGGGAACCGGTGTTACCCGTGGGGTTGGGGTGGGATAGGATCCCTGGTCAGACCGGGGGGCGGTTCGCTGGCCCGGTAGCTGGGCTGTACTACTGCTAGCCGGCGATAGAACAAGGACGACAACCGCAATTGCACAGATGATGATCACCACGACGTATGTGGCGAGCAGTAAACTCTCCCGTTTTCCCGGCTTTGCGAATCCGGAAAATATTTTTCCGAGAGTATCCAGTTTTTTCATGCGGTGATCCCGTGGTTTTTTACTGAACTCCTGTACTCTTGGTGATAATACATTAATAATCTGACAGAACGTTCGTGGATCCTCCCATCTTTATAGTGATTCTCTCTCATTCTATTGTCGTTCCTTATGAAGGATGCACGTGCAGGACAGTGAGGGGCGCTCGCGTAATGCAGGGTTGGATGAATGGCAAATGACCGTGGTCGAAAACGGGATCCCAATCTTTGGGGATGTTCCTTGGAGCAGGAGTACCTTTGTATGCTGTCGTGCCTGGATTTCGTGTATTCAGTACCAGAGGTAGGACGACAAGAATGAATTCTTCGCTTTCTGGACCGAAGGTGAAGAGCAGAAGAACGTAGTTTTTCGAGTTGTCGCGTTGCGAAGACTCAAGAAGACTGAAGGTCTTCGCGGTAAAAAAATATAAAACCATAAATACGCCGGTGATGCACTATTGCCCATGAGGGATCAGAAAAACCGCATCCGGCAGATCCTGCGTCAGCGGAAGGACTCATTAACGCCCGAAGAACGGCTCACAAAAAGTACTAGGATCTGCGGCTATCTCCTGGACCTCATTTCAGACGGCGAGACTGTGATGGTCTATACCTCCAAGGAAAAAGAGGTCAATACAGTGCCGCTCATCAGCACACTCCTTAAGCACGGGAATCCGATTGTCGTCCCGATTATCGTAAAACAGGATATCAGCCTCCGGCTTTCGTATCTCAAGGATCGCTCTGTCCTGGTGCCGAGCACGTTTGGCGTTCCTGAGCCCATCGGGAGCGAGATCCCGGCGGCTGCCAATGATGTTGATACAATCATCCTGCCGATGCTCGGTTTTGACAAACATGGCGGGAGGATCGGGTATGGAGCCGGTTACTATGACCGGTTCCTTTCAAAAAATCAGACATTGCGGAAGATCGGGATCGCATACGCCTGCCAGGAAGTCGAACATCTGCCGGTCGATGAAAATGATATCTGCATGGACTATATCATCACCGAGAACGGGGTCATGTATTCGAAGGGGATGAAGAGCGATGGAGATCAACGGTACCGGAATACTTGACACATTTGCCGAGGCGTTTCCGGTCTGGCTTTCCCGTGTCGTCATCACGGCAGCAACACAAGAATGGGCATATAAGGCAGCACTTGAAGCGACGGGATTTGCGACATCAAAGATCGGATGCCCCTGCGAAGCGGGGATTGAAGGCGAGTACTCACAACAAGAGACGACCGACGGCAGAGCCGGGGTATCAATTTTGATCTGTTCTGAGAAAAAGAATATAAAATCACATGTCGCTTCACGGATCTCCCAGTGTATCCTCCCCGCACCAACTGCCAGTGCATTTGACGGGTTTCCTGAAGCCACATCCCGGTTCTTTATCAGGATGCACTATTTCGGTGACGGGTATGAGGAGCGGTGCACGGTTGGCGGCAGGAGGTGCTGGAAGATCCCGGTCATGGAGGGCGACTATGTGGGGGAGGAACGGTTCGGGACCGTGAAGGGTATCGCTGGCGGCAACTTCCTTGTGATGGGTAAAGACCAGCGGTCGGCACTTTCCGGTGCTGAGGCAGCGGCAGGAGCAATCGCGGGGAAAAGAGGGGTCATAACAGGTTTTGCGGGTGGTATTGTTGCAAGCGGCTCAAAGGTGGGGTGTAACAATTATCATTTTCCGATGCCGGCAAGCACCAACCATCCTTACTGCCCGACGCTGAAAGGAAGGATCAGAGATTCACGGGTTCCAGATGGGGTCAATTCGGTGTATGAGATTGTGTTAAATGGTGTCGATAAGGCATCAATTTTGAGCGCCATGAAGACCGGCATACAGGCTGCGACCGAAACGGGTAATGTCCTCTATATCGGGGCGACAAATTTTGAGGGAAAACTTGGCAAGTACAAATTTTACCTTCACGAGCTTTTCAGATAACCGGCTCATCGCCGCATTCATGCTCCATATCCCTTGTTAAAAAGGGCTTGCGTTATGCGATACATAGATTATTGTGCTGCGACAGGACAGCAGGGCATTCTCTCATGCACACGACCAGAGCCGGAGCAAACATCAACCTAAAAAGCATATCATCCCGGACAGCGCAGAAATGAGCAGAGTCTGTGCTAGCATGGGCGACCAGTACCTGAACAGCGGAGAATCCATCATCCTGACAACGCACAGGGTTTGCGTCGGCGATGTCTCGTACGATATGATGCTCACCACCCGGCACATCATCCTTATTGACAACACGTATATCCGGTTCGAGCCACAGATGATCCCTCTTTTGGATATCCTGTCGGTAACGGCAGGAAAGGTTGCCACTGGCGAGCCGGTGATAACCCTCGCCCTCACCGGCACGAGCGGCACCGGTGATTCGCAAGTCACAAACCTCATCTTCTCTCAGCAACCCGGTGAACAAAGAAAGCAGGAACGTGATACGTGGTTAAGAAAACTCATGGGGGATATCGTATCGGCACGCCAGCAGACAATTCGCACCGATATCCTCCCTGCTGATCAGGATAACGGTATACGCCCAACGGGGGCAACCCCGCGCCCGATCGAGATGGCATTCCCCCGCCAGACGATTGACAAGACATACCCTGAACCTGCTGAAATTGTTATACTTCCCGATCAGCTTGATTTTCCGGTTGCTTCCGAAGAAGAACCAAGATCGAATGATACGTTAACTCCCCCAGCAGCGGCAGTCGAGAAGCCACTGGTTGTTCCTGAAGAAGAACCGGAATCACCGGAATCCACAACTCCTATGGCACCGGTAATTGAGAGGTCACCTGCTGCTGATAAAGAAGAACCGGGATCAGTGCAGATAATAATCCCTGCAGGACCAGGAGGTAAAGAGCTATCGGTGGCGTTTGAAGGAACAACAGGATCATCTGACCAGTTTACGAATACCATCATGGCAGTACAGGCATCAATGATGACACACACAGAAAAAACCGGGTCTTGGGAAACGGCACCTTCTGGATCTCCGGTTGTCGAGGAGTCCAGGGAACAGCCTGCGGCGGAAGCGCCACCATATGCCCAAAACTCTCCTTTTCCGCTCCCTGCACCCCGTTCTGGATGGTACACGGTCATTGTGATGACCGCAATCATCATCCTTGCGATGGCAATGGGAGCATTTCTCTTCTCACAATACGCACCGCAAAACAATGGAAAGGCGCATGCACCGGTGGTCATCCCTATCCCCCCCACCATCCGGCAGATTATCCCGACACCTCTGCCGGTCATGATTCCCCAGAATGGTGTCTGGGTACGGGTGGCATATGGCGGCACGTTTATCGGATGGGTCGGTAATCCCGGGTCATTACAGCATGTTGCCGGATCCGGTGATCGCTTCTATAAAGTACCGGACAGTGCCGGTCTTGTGCAGGTATCGTTCCAGAAACAGGACAATTCCGGAAAGACGCTTGCACTCGAGGTCTATAGAAACGGTGAGATGATCTACAGCCGCACAATCCGAACCCCGATGGGTACCATTGAAATTCTCCTTGATCCAGAGACTGGAAATCCCCCCGGCATCATTCCCGCGGTCTCACAAACCGCCAATAAAACAAGCTTGAGTACCGGCCGTATCTTTTATTTCTGAGAGAGAGGTACAGCGCTGGTGGACAGGGTCGCTTGGATGCCAATCACGATCCGCGGGAGGGGGACCAGGTGTTCGATCCCATAGGCAGGACCATCACGGGAGTAAAAGCGGGGCATGGGAAAAAATTCCCGCCCCTCTATTGTAATTTTAATTCCTCATCAGAACCACAAAGCCCTCTCTCCAATATTCTTCCCAACCTGCCCCGGCAGAAATGATAAAATAAAAGAATTTATCGTTTAATCTCTTATTAAATCAAAATTCGTTGAACTATGACTATACTCTAAATATATATATTAGATAATGTACATAATAAAATACGAAATTTTCGCATCTGACGCAAAAGACCATGCCGGCTCTTTTGCCTGGGTGAACAGATCGCGAGGTGGAATGATGGAGCATACAAAAAAAACAAAACCGTTCGCCAGTATCTTCAAAAGTGAATGGGTGGCACTCCCAATCGCGATCCTCTTTATCCAGTCGCTCCTCATCGCATGGTTTATCTACCTTATCCTGCAGACCTATGAGATCCCCCTCGTGTTCCGGCTGATACGGGGCGTTGGCATAATCTTTGTGATTGTAATTCCGGTATTTCTTGTGATTGAAGGGTTCCGGTATACAACCCCCACCGTGGGTTTTTTTGTCCCGCTGTTTTTGTATGCTCTTACCTACCCCTTGTTTGATTCGCTGTCGCTCCATCTCAACCTGTTCTTCGATCCAACGGTCATGGTCCCCAGTGTTGTCGGAGGGATTGGTTTTGGCATCATTGGTGTTGGTTCCTACCATCTCAAGAGAAGCATCCTTGTGGCATTTATGTGTGCAACGGTCGGGATTACCCTTGTCTTTATCAGTTCACCGGATATCCTGCAGAGCTTCCTGTACGTGATCTTCGGCGATCCGTTTTTCATTACGGGATACATTCACTGGTAATTGCACACAATTCCACCGGGAAGTTGTGATGTCGTGCGGTGTAGGGCCACAGGTGACGTGATCCCTCTCGCACCCCGACCAGAAACTTTGTCTTGCTTCATGGCAATCCAATACAAGCATGCAGTACACGGTTATTCTCGAAGCACAGGAAGACGGCGGGTATACCGCCCGTTGCGTTGAGATACCGAAGGCGATCTGCTGGGGCGAAAATAAAGGAGAAGCACTCGTCAGGATCAAAGACATCATCGGACTGGTGCGGGAAGTCCAGCAGGAAGACCTGCAGAAAACGATCCAGGCAGTCCACGCTGAGATTATAAAAATTGACGTGGCTGATGGTGCATAATCTCCCGGTCTTCACAGACAACGCCAAAAAATGGGATCCTGCATGGGGTCCCCCGCTGTTTATGGAGTCTCGCACCAGGAACCGTGCAGGAAATACACAACTGTCGGATAGAGGAGTCATGTGACCTCCCTTCCTGCTCACAATGAAGCAGATCTGCGCACCAACAATCCTTTTCATAAACCGCACCCACATGGTACAGGAACCATGCCATTCGATCCTGCCCAGATCTATGCACCCGCCGAGGACACCGCGCTCCTGCTCGATACCGCCCGGCGCGAGGTCCGCCCGAGCGACCGGGTGCTTGAGATTGGCACGGGGAGCGGGGTTATTGCCTCCGCGCTTGCAACGGTTGCCACATCGGTCGTTGCCACAGACATCAACCCCCATGCCGTTGCATGCGCCCGGCAGACGGGCATTGATCCGGTTCAGTGCGATCTCTTATCCGGTATCCGAGGCATGTTTGATCTCGTGGTCTTCAACCCCCCCTATCTTCCCACGCAGCCCGGGGAACGGATCGATGACTGGCTCGAGTATGCACTTGACGGCGGAACAACCGGCAGAGCAGTCATCGAACGGTTTGCGCTTGATGTTGGCAGGGTGCTTGCCCCGGGCGGACGGGCCCTCCTCCTATACTCATCGCTGACCGGGCCAAAGGATGTGTCCGCATTCTTTCTTGATCATGGCTATTCCGTTGCCATCATGGCAGAGCAAAACATTGAGGATGAGATCCTTTCTGTGGTAAAAATCGCCCGGCTGATCCGGAGCCGGTGACAATTTTTCCAGGGTTATACAATCAACCTTCGTCGCATCAGGTTGATGGAAAGGACGCACAGCAGGGCCGCACCCGCCAGCAGCCACGCGAGATGGAGGACGATTGCCCACGACAATGCAGGGAGCGAAAACATCCGGAAGATCGCGACGAGGTGGGTGAGCGGGAGCGCCGCGAGAGCGACATACTGGAATGCAGCGGGAAGAAGGGTGAGCGGGAAAAAAGTCCCGGAAAACAGCGACATCGGGGTGATGAACAGAAACGACGGGTAGTTGAGCGCATCGATGGTCGGCGTGATTGCAGTAAAGCACATCGCAAGCCCTGCAAATAACAGCCCGCCGAGGAATGCGAATGGGATCATAAGAAGGGCGACCGGAAGCGCCACGACCCCGAATAAGGCAAGGACGCCGAGCATAATCACCACATACATGACACTTTTTGTCGCGCCCCAGAGCAGTTCACCTGCGATCACATCCTCAATAGAGAGCGGGGTCGCGATCATCGCATCAAACGCCTTCTGGTAATACATCCGGACGTAGGAACCGTAGGTGCATTCGAAAAAAGCCGAATTCATCACCGCAATGGCGAGGATCGAAGGGGCGATGAAGTTTACGTATGGGATGCCGTCAATCTCTTTGACATACGTCCCGATACCCACGCCGATCGCGAGCAGGTACAAAAACGCCTCCACAAACGGCGGGAAGAAGTTCACCTTCCAGGTCTTCACAAAGACCTCAAGGTTCCTGCGCCAGACATGCCACGCCCGACGGGTGATCCGGGGAACAGAGAAGAACACTGCTGCTGTCAATCCCGCAGCCTCCTTCCCGTCAGTTTTAAAAATACGTCTTCGAGCGTCGCGGGGCGGGTGAGCATCTTCTTTGGCTGGCACCGCTCGAGCAGGGTACGGGCAATTTCGTGTGCATGGGCAGTTGCGATCAGCACGGTATCACCAACTTCCTCGAACGGGATGCCCATGTCCCGCAGGCATGCGAGGACATCGTCGCTTTTTTCCAGCTCGACAATCTCGTTCCCGACATGACGCTGCACCAGCTCTGCCGGTGTCCCTCTCTCAAGGATCCTGCCGTTGTCCATGATCACGAGCCGGTCGCACAGCCGTGCAGCCTCGTCGAGGTAATGCGTGGTGAGGACGATGGTGTTCCCCTGCGCCTGCAAAAGCTTCAGCCGCTCCCAGATCAGGTGGCGTGCCTGCGGGTCGAGCCCGATCGTTGGTTCGTCAAGCACAAGGAGCTCGGGGCGGTTCACCAGTGCCCGGGCGAGGATCAGCCGCCGCTTCATCCCGCCGGATAATTTTTCGATGGCAACATCACGCTTTTCCTCAAGCTGGACAAACGCGAGGAGATCGTTTGTCCGCTGTGTTGCGATATCGGCGGGAATGTCGAAATACCGGGCATAGGTCAGCAGGTTCCCCTCACAGGTGAAGTCAGGATCGAGATTGGTTTCCTGCGGCACAACACCGATCCGGCGCTTGATTGCGTCAGGATGTTTTTCCGGGTCGAGGTCAAAGACGCGGAGCGTGCCACCGGAACGAGGGGAGACGCACTGGATCATCTTCATGGTCGTGGTCTTGCCTGCCCCGTTGGGACCTAAAAACCCGAAGATCTCGCCTTTCTGGACCGAAAAGCTGACACCGTCCACTGCCAGAACGGTCCCGTAGGATTTTTTCAGGCCCTCTGCAACAATAACAGCAGGAATCAGTCCACCTCACCGGATATGATTATCATTGGTGTTAATCATTCAAAATTATACCATAAGGCATCTGCTTACATGTAGTGCCGGGTCCTGCAGCCGCACATAACGAGCAGGGTATCATTGCCTTGTCAGGGGCGATTGGGGGCAGCGTGCCAGCGCGGGTCATCGCATGCCATCCTGTTTATTCACCGTTTCTTAAAAAGCCGCACGATCGCCCGCTCTGCCGCTTCACGGACATCGGAGAACCGGTCGTTCCTGAGATCCCTGATCGATCTGATCGCATTGGGATCACCGAGTACGGCAAGGGTCTCCACCGATCCGATCCTGACCCGTACATCCCGGTCGTGAAGGCAGGCAATAAGGGGTGCGACAGCGGAACGGTCTTTGAGCCTTCCCAGCGCCACCATCGCAGCCATCCGGACCTCCGGTTCCGGGTCTTTGAGCCGTGCGATTAGCGAAGCTACCGCTTTTTTGTCCCCAATTCTGCCGAGCGCGAGCGCTGCCGCGGCGCGGACCTTTTTATGGTCGTCGTTGAGAGTTGAAGTGAGGATGGGCACCGCCCCTGTCACCCCTGCTGCTCCCAGCGCATGTGCAGCGGCAGCACGGACGGTCACACGATGGTCAAAAAGATCCTGTAAGAGCCGGTCAGTGTCGATCATAATAAACGATGAGAGGGGTCAGCGCTCACACACCCCGAACGACGCGAACGCCTCGATCACCTTTTTTGTCTCTTCTTGAGAAAACCGTTCCGTGATGAGCGCAAGCAGGGAATCAAGGTCCTCTTCGGGCAAGCACCCGAGGCTCTCTTCACCGGAAAGGATCAGGTCGGTGATATAGCGCAGTTCCTCATCTGTGAGCCTGCCGATCCGTTCGGCAAAGTCGCGGTCATCAACAGCAAAATGGTTGGAAACCGGCGGCAGGATTGAATGGAAATGGTGCCCCGAGCCCGAGCAGGTGAGGTCCCCGCAGTCGGGGGCGAGCTTTTTTAAGATTACAATGTCCCGTTCCGAAAGTTCCCGTGGCATGGCCTGTTTGTCCTTCTCCTGTTAACGCGGAAGCTTTGGAATGAACGTCCTTGACGGGCACCGGTCGCTGTCACGGTCAGCCGGCGCCTCTCCATTGATCCGGCACTCCCCCGTTTCCTTTGTCCTTGGCGAAAAACTCGCGCAATCCTTGCAGCAGGGCATTGCACCAATGTTGGCGTATGTCAAGTATCAACGTTTGGATGCGGTGTTGTAATGCACCTGCCGCCAGGGACACGTCCAACAAACCCGTACAGGGACGTTGTGCTCAGGAAGGATAAAAAAGGGGAAAAAAAGATTCTGGTTCAGAAGTATCTGCCGAGCCAGGTGCGGAACCGAGTGACGATACCTTTAGGCTCTTTTTTTGCACTGATCGTGTCAGATCCACGCTGGCGGAATGTCCTCTGGGGTGCCGGTTCGGACCGCTGCGGAATATCCTGCAGCGTGCCGCGTGGCTCCTCTGCCTCCGGTTCAAAACCCCATGAGAAACCAACCTTGTACGCGTTCTCGTTGCGGCGGATCCAGTCGGCTGCGGCAAGATAACCCCTGTCCTCAGCCCTCTTGATGGTGTCATTATGGTCGAGAGTGAAATGGATCTCCCGCTGGAGAGCGACCAGTTCTTCATATACCTTCGCTGGGACGCGAATCTTCTCCCTGCTCATAGCACTTCATATACGATTATGATGGGATACGATATTTAATGATTGCCGTCAATAACGACTTCAATTGGAGGAATGAGGCAGGATTTTTTTGTGTTCGAGCCATACGCCGATTGTTGTCGGGATATGCAGGATTGCGGCAAAAATAATAGATATGATGCGTATCCAATCAAAAATCGACCACATCCTGCCGGATCAGCGTGGTGCCGGGGCCCGGATGGTCATCGCAGTCGTTATAGATGAAGATGAATTACATCACTCTTCGCTGTGCTCTGTGAAAAAAGCCGCTTTGTAGTAATGCAGGTTCATTGTTTTTTTTAATATCTTTCAGCTGGGATCCGATCTGAAAAGCAATTACCGGAGATTGCAAACGACAGGTCCTGAAAGGAGCTGACTCCTCAAAAAAAGAGTGAGAAGAGAATTATTCTTTTTGAATTCCATCCGGTTTTTTTGCATGTTGTGGTAGTACCGGTATCCATAGGAAGAGAGAAGCAGTACAGCGGCAACGATGATAATAAGCATACGCCCTGTCATTAAATCCTGCCTGATTACCCCAAGAATATACAGGGACCCGCCTGCAATGGCAAAACACCCGATAAAAGCGCCCAGGGTAAATGCAAGAAGTACATCCTTTTTTGTCATGCCAAGCATTCGACCGACAATAAAACCCCCTATGCCGCCGGTTCCCCGAAGGGGAAACATCACGAAAAAGACAAGCCCGATAAACTACAGTTTTTCCAACCACGGGCGCTCCAGAATATACCTCATGCCACCCGTGATAAACCTTCCAATCCACCTTCCCAGAAGAGGAATTTTTAAGGACAGGTCAAAATTCAGTGCCATGAACAGTCCGGAAGTGACATCCAGCATGGAAATGGACAGTGCCACAAGCCACCACGGCAGTCCCAGAGCGATACCAACCGGAATGACACTTTCCTTTCCCGCCGGTGGAACGACATATGCAATCATGATGCCCCCCATCAGTAAAAAGTCGTTTGACGAAAGTACTGAATACAAAAACAGGAGATAGGCAACCCTCAGAAGGAAGGGAGCGCCAAGTTTAACCCCGCGGTCAATGAACGGGTTGAGGAATATTTTTTTTCGTCATGCCAGTGATCCAAAATTGCCATAGCGGTCGTTTCTCTAGTCTTTACGAGGAGACGAGCTGCAGTAATTGAGGGTGCCTGCAATCCGTTTTATAACCGTTGTACCATCCCCGTTATTTAATCACGCCGAATGAAAGATAGATAGCACCGGATACCCGATCAATGGCATCATGTCCGCGATCTTTCGTGCTCAGGCAGGGCGTGCCAGTCAGACTGCGTTGGTGTGCACGGGTCGCCTGAACAGGCATCGTGCTGTCACCCGGGATATGAGACGTTTATGAAATGCCCGGGGCGCTTTCGGACTCCTTTGAGATCCGACCGACATGCTCATATCTGCTTTCCACAGATAACCGTATCGGCAATGACAGACAAAAAAACCAAAATTTCCAAATTCATGCTCCGGATGGCAGAAAAGATTTCAGGTACTGCCCACTCGCTGCATGAAGAGGAGGCGGCATCGTTTTTAACGGCAATACTGTCAGCGAAGAGGATTTATGTTGCAGGAGCCGGGCGCTCGGGCTTTGTTGCTAAGGCATTCGGCATGAGGCTGATGCATCTCGGGTTCGATTCCTATGTTGTCGGGGAAACGATAACTCCTGCACTATCACTGAATGATACGCTTGTCGCCTTTTCAGGTTCCGGCGAGACCAATTCAGTGGTGGACATCTGTGAGACCGCAAAAGACCTCGGTGCAAAAATCTGCCTTGTTACTGCCTCTCCGGAGTCTCGCCTCAGCAGGATCGCGGACTGCGTCGTGAATCTCGGCGACACTACCCCGCACTACAAAAAGGCGCCGACCGGATTCGAGATGCGGCAGATCACCGGGCAGTACCGGTCGGTGATGTCGGCGTTCGCACCGCTGGGGACGCTCTTTGAGACCGCAGCCCTGATATTTTCCGATGCTGTCGTTTCTGCACTCATCGAAGCACAGGACTCTGATATGGATGAGATCCGGACGAGGCTTACCAACTTAGAGTGATACCCATGCCCGGATGGATTGTGTATGCTATTCAGGGATTACCTATACCTCCTCTGCCGGACAATCCCCCATCCCGTACATTCTTCTCCGCTATTTGAACGTTGTATAAGCAACGTGATCAATAAAATCTCTGGACAATATATAAGAAAAATACCATCTTTTTAAAAATTTCTCAAAAGAACGATGCTGCTATGGGGATTTGAACCCCAGTCGAAGGAGTGAGAGTCCCTCATGATTGGCCGGTCTACACTATAGCAGCAATCTTGCTCATCTAGGTGGGTGGTTTGTGCACTTAAATGTTGTTTTACGACAGAGATCGCGGGAAAAACCCATGGAATAACTCCCGAGAGGATAATGAAAAAAAATCCCGGGATCCGTATCGGTACAGCCCGATTATGCAGGCTGCAACCAATACAAAAAAATAAGAAGTTTCCCAGCGTGGATAATTCTGGTGTACTAAATGCAGCACAACCTGACGGATGAGGCTGTTTCGGAAGTAATAGGGACGGTTCTCATCATTGCACTTGTCGTTACGCTGGCTGCAATTATCGGCGCGATGGTCTTTGGTCTTGTCGGTACCGTGCAGGAGACCAAGGTTCTCGCCGTGACTGCTGTCCGGTTTAACGAATCCAATATCAGTCTGACATACCATGGTGGTGACAGGCCAGACCAATTATACTGGCTGAACATTTCAGTCAACGGCACTCCGGTAGGGAGAATGGGTACTCTTGGAGGCACATCACCGGTTAAGGTCGGAAATGTGACTCTGGTCGCAGGTAATTTCCTTGGTAATAACCATGTAATTGTCGTTGGTGCATTTAGTGACGGCAAAGAACAGGTCCTCCTCGATACTATCGTTTGATTATCCGCACCATCTCTTTTTCCCACCCGATCCTGTGGCTATTTACCCGAAATCGACAGATTACGCAAACCCAGTCCTTTTTAATAAGCCAGACGACCATAGCTGGTGACAAGTGAGGCATCACAAGGCACTTCACTGACCGGTATCTGGGGCAGATGGGATCATGAGCATTCTTGAAGACCAGATCAGAGAACTTGAAGACGAGCTCCAGCGGACGCCCTACAACAAGGCGACCTCCAAGCACATCGGCAGGATAAAAGCAAAGATTGCCCGGCTCCGCGACGAGGCGGTCGCCCGTGCGATGAAAGCCGGGGGTGGTGGTGAAGGCTACTCGGTCAAGAAATCAGGTGATGCAACCGCGGTGCTTGTCGGGTTCCCGTCAACCGGTAAGAGCACGCTGCTCAACCAGTTAACCGGCACACAGAGCGCTGTCGCGGCATATAATTTTACAACGCTCTCCGTGGTGCCCGGCGCCCTCGAACATAAAGGGGCAAAAATCCAGATCCTCGATATTCCCGGCCTGGTCGCCGGCGCTGCGATGGGCAAGGGCAGGGGCAAAGAAGTGATCGGCGTCGTTCGCAGCGCCGATATCATCATCCTCCTCGTGGACGTCTACAACGGGCAGCACGTTGATGTGCTCATTAAAGAGCTCTACGATGCAGGGATCCGGATCAATGTCCTGAAGCCGGACATCACCATCAAGAAGACGTCACACGGCGGCATCCGGCTCTCTGCTGTCGGGACGCTCAACCTTGATATTGGAGAGGTCAGGTCGATCCTTGCTGAGAGCAAGATGATGAACGCGGAGGTGCTGGTCCGCGGTGGTGCAACGCAGGACGATCTCATTGATGCCATTCAGGGTAACCGTATCTATGTCCCAGCATTTATCGCGGTTAACAAGGTGGACCTCGCGGACAAGGAGACCTACCTGGAGATCGAGCACGATATTTCGGCCCGGTTCGACACCTCCCCGCTCATGATATCAGCTGTTTCCGGGTACCACATGGAGGAGCTCAAAGATACAATCTATGACTGCCTCGGGTTCATCCGCGTCTACTTAAAACCGCATGGCGAAGAGGCAGATCTCGAAGAGCCGCTTATCATCCGGAAGGGGGGGAATGTTCATGACATCTGCACGAAGCTGCACCGGGACTTTGTCCAACGGTTCCGTTATGCCCGCATCTGGGGCAGATCGGTGAAGCATCCGGGACAACGCGTCGGACTCACGCACAAGATGCGGGATGGCGATCTGCTCACGATTATTATCGAGCACTGAGTTTAACCTTTTATCAAATTCAATAGATAGGAGGAGTGAATTCTCTCATTCATGAATAAAAATTTTATCGGATTACGAGGCAGTGAATGAATTATATTGAATTTTTTTAAAATATTTCAACCCCTCAAAAAACGCTTTAAAACATTGTCGGGTTCCGGATTGCATCTATCATGGATATGAGCGGGCCTTCCGTTTTGATCCCAGTTCCTGAGTAATGCACCCGGCTCGCCGCATACCCTGCCTCATGCAATTGTTCGAGAACAACGCCTATCTCGGGTGGTGAGACCTTCAGCCATTGTGCAAAAACATGGTAATCGTAATAACTGCTGGTATCAAGTTCCTCGGTGCATAGCGCAATAAGTTTGTCGAGTTCCTTTTTTGTGCCCAGTTCCATCGCATCGAGGCGCTCTTGCATCCGTGCGAGCAGGGCATGGTCGTTGATCGCACCCAGCCAGAGAGGACCGATGGGCTCCAGAGGCGCGTTGCAGTGCGGGCAGATAGTTCGTTCCGGAATCATCCCTGGTGATTCTTCCCTGTATGGGCATTTCGGGCACTGGAGCACATACCCGATCCGCGCAAGGGTTTGGTCAGCCGCTCTCGCACCATCTTTGAGCCGAAGGTGGAGCCGGAAGAAGTGCTCGCGGGAACAACAGAAGAGTGGTTCGACACCGCGGTCGTATTTGATCACCTCACGGGCGACAAAGGAGAGCAGCGTGCGCAAGCCAACTTCAGCGTGGTACTCGGTATTCATCGGACGTGCGAAGTAGCGGCGCATCCCCGCTTTGAGGTGAGCCCCGCAGAGGGGTGCGGTGTCTGTCGCGGTAACAAAGAGGTAGCGGCGTGCTCCCCGCGCCCCGGCATCAACAAACGGTGCAGGAGTGCCGAACGGGTCAAGGTCGACTGCATCGAACTGGCGCTCGGAAAGCAGGGCGCGGGCGTCCCGGTGGAGCAGTTCGATCGCACACCCGGTATATTCGATGTTCTTTTGGATCAGCTCAATCGCCCGCAGGTCACGGTCGTTGATGGTGACCGGGATCCCGCACTCGTGTGCGACCCGCAGCCCCCGCACGCCGGTTGCTCCCATCGCATCGAGGTAATCCTTTGGTGTGGGTTCCACGCAGGAGCAGAACAGCACCGTCGCATCGCGGTTCAGCTCCATCTTTCGGTTGAAGAAGACTGCAGCGGAGCCGGGCGGGAAGCTGGTCTGTGCGTCCTGAACCGGCACAAAGAATGCCGTTGATCCTTCCATCACCTCGATTAAATCCATTGCGGAAGGATTGTTTTGGCTCACAAAACTTATACATATGCCTCATCAATTGTACGAGAGGGCGAGTGGCTTAGCCCGGACATAGCGTCAGCCTCCTAAGCTGAATGCCGGGGGTTCAAATCCCCCCTCGCCCGTCATCGAGCCACATGTTTTTCATGCACTTTAATAGGTAAACAGTCAGATAGTTGATGAGCCCATGAGTCTTCGTGGTTTGTTGACGATCACCCGCCCGGTCAATTCCTTCATTGCCGGACTTGCTGCCGTCCTTGGCTATCTCATCGCGACCACAACCATCACGACTCCGTCCCTTATCCTTATCCCTATCGTCGCACTTATCACCGCAGCAGGCAACGTCATAAACGATTATTTTGACGCGGATATCGATGTGGTTAACCGCCCGAAACGCCCGATCCCGTCAGGTGCGGTAAGGCGCGGGTCCGCCCGAGCGTTCGCCACCATACTCTTCCTCTGCGGCATCCTGCTCGCCCTGTTTACCAATCCATTCTGCATCATCATCACCGTCTTCAACTCGCTCCTTCTTTTCGCCTATGCTGCAAAGCTCAAAAGTACCCCATTGTCTGGCAATATCGCGGTCTCATACCTTTCGGCAAGCATTTTTTTATTCGGTGGGGCGCTCGCAGGCACCCCCGGTCTTTTCCAGAACCTCCCGGTTGCCTGCATTACATTCTTTGCCATGCTCGCCCGCGAACTGCTCAAGGACGCTGAGGATATTGAGGGCGATGCAGCGGGAGGCGCCCGCACCCTGCCCATGGAGATCGGGATACCGAACACGAGCCGGCTTGCGCTTCTTTGTGCTCTGTTCGCAATCGGTGCGAGCGCAATCCCCTCAGTCCGGTGGGGCGCTTTGTACCTTGCCGGGATTGCCATCGTTGATCTCATCATCCTTGCAGCCGCCATCCATGCCCTGCCCTGCACGACAGCGGCATGCGTGAAGGCGTCCCGGGTGACAACTCTCTTAAAAGCCGGCATGTTCGCATCGCTTGTGGTGTTTTCGCTTTCCGCTCTCGCCCTCTAAGAACCGGCAGTGCGACGGCGCGAGCAATAGGTTTATCCCGCAATCGTGCTCCAACTACCATGAGGGGCAATGGCGAAGATTATTCAGAAGGGAGATACATTTTTTGCGCCGAAAGGATCGTATTTTGACGGCAATGTGAAGATCGACGGAAATTTCATCGTGCCGGCGCACACGCATTTCTGGGGCAGGCTCGATGTGACGGGGAGGCTCGAACTGGGCCCGGGATCAGGTGTTGCGCTGGGCATTACCTGCGGCAGCGCGATCATCGGCAGCCAGACCAGGATCAAGGGGCCGATCGTTGCAACCGGAGACGTCACCATCCTTGATCACGCAGTCATACACTCGGTACAGGCTGAAGGAAAGGTGATCCTGCGCACCGGTGTCCGGGTGGGCGATGTGACGGCAAAGGACACCCTGATCATCCACGGCAGGATAAAAAGCGGGAAACTAATCGGCAAGAATGTAAAGGTCCTGGGGGATTAGCGCAGGATCTACACCCAGTGCCGCTATCTCATACACGTCCGCCCAGTTGACCAGCGTCTCAACGCAGCCTTCTTTTGCCGTGACAACCCCCATCGCAACGAGCCCCAGCTTGTCTGCCATGTCGATGCCCTCCTTCACCTCGGAAAGGCACCCGACACCGATGATCGCCCCGGGCCGGTATTTTTTCACCATCCGCTTGATAAACGATGACCCTGGCACAACAAAGATATGGTAGCCCATCTGCTCCAGGAGCAGGTGTGTCTGCCCGATGCTGCACTGCCCGCAGCTCTTACACTTCAGTCCTTCCGGGGTCAGATGGGCGGGACACCGCGACGAGCGGAGGCATTGGGGGAGAAAGATCGCACGTTCGGTGACCGGCACCCGCTCAAATGCCCTTTTGCTCATCGTGTTGTGGAGCTTGATGAAGAACGCAAGCATCTCCCGGTCCTCGAGCCCGAGAAACCGGAAGATCGCCTTTGCCAGCCCCTCCACAAAGACGAGGCCCGCACGCAGGAATTCGGGGAAGTAGAGTCTGCCTTTTTTTATAGAGTAGAGCGAGATGGTGACAAGCACAAATGCAAGCAGCAGCATCCCGAGTATGATGATAACCGTCACTACACCGATGATCGTCATCAGCCCTTCATAGGGTGCAAGAGATAAATCCATACCGGTGAATGCTCCGTTCTGGTCGTATTACGTGGTCGGGCGGTGAATATTTAATCCTTTCATATCGATAGGCGGTCGCAGCACGCCCCGTTCGGTAATGATGGCAGTGACCAGTCCCATAGGAGTTGCATCGAAAGCAGGGTTTTTCACCTTCACACCGTCAGGTACAGTAGTGCGTGCCCCGCAGGTAGCGACCTCGTCACGCGCCCGCTCTTCTATGATGATGTCCTGCCCCATATGATCGGAGTCAAATGTCGAAAGCGGAGCCGCGACGTAGAACGGGATGCCGTGGTGGCGGGCGCAGACCGCGTGCATGTATGTCCCGATCTTGTTGAAGACCTCGTCACTGGTGATCCGGTCCGCCCCGACAACAACGCAGTCGATCTCACCCGCACGCATCAGGTGCGCCGCCATCGAATCGGTGACCACCGTCACATCAATCCCGTCCCGTGCAAGTTCCCACGCAGTCAGACGGGCGCCCTGCAGGAGCGGGCGCGTCTCGCAGGCAATGACCCTGACATCCTTGCCCTGCCCGACCGCAGAGCGGATCACGCCGAGCGCTGTGCCCCATGCCGTGGAGGCGAGTGCCCCGGCATTGCAGTGGGTCAGCACAGTGCAGCTTGCTTGGAGCAGTGCAGCACCATAATCACCGATCGCATGGCAGCATGCGTCGTCTTCATGGGCAATTGCGAGAGCCTCTGCGACCGCAACCGTTTGTGCTCCTGTGACAGAGTCCGCCCCCTCCATCGCGGCGAGTACGCGGTTGATTCCCCACGAGAGGTTGATTGCTGTGGGCCGGGTCGAAGCGAGCAGATCACCGCTCCTGCGTATGTCGGAGAAAAATGCCGCTCGATCTTTTTTTGTACATATCACCGCTGCAAGCGCAACACCGAAGGCCCCTGCTACACCCAGCGCAGGCGCCCCGCGGATCTCGAGGCGCCGGATAGCAGTGGCGAGCCGGTCCACCGTCCTGCACTCAACAACGCTGAAATGCCCGGGTAGCTGGGTCTGGTCAATGTAACGAATGCAGCCTGAACCTTCGTCCCATGCAATCGTAGCCGGTTCGTTCACGCCGATCGCGTCCTTGTTGCGTCAATGAACGCCCGCATCGCTGCAGAGCCAGCCTGCGCAACGGAATCGGGGATATCTTTCGGGGCAGTAGCAGTGCCGGCGATATAGATGCCCGGCTTGATGGTTGTAACGGTCTCAACCGCGTCGTTCACCGGCTTGATAAACCCGCTCTCCTCGAGAGGGATCCCCAGCCGCTTGGCAATCGCAGCAGTGCTGTCGGAAGGTCCGATACCCACAGAAAGCACGACAAGGTCAGGGTACAGCACACATACCTCCCCGTTCTCCGTGTTCTCCACCTGCAGGGTCATGCCATTCCTGTCAGCAAGCACATCGGACGGCATTCCGTGCAGGAACCTGATCCCCATCGCCTGTGCCCGCCCGAAATATTCCTCATATCCCTTTCCGTAAGCGCGGATATCGATATAACAGATAGTAATCTCGGCAGTAGGGTATTTCTCCTTGATCAGCATCGCGTTCTTGATCGCCTGCATGCAGCAGACGCAGGAACAGTAAGGACGGTCAATGCTCATGTCCCTTGAACCCACGCACTGGACAAAGACCACGCTTCCGGGGACCTCTCCATTACTCATGCGTATGACATTTCCTCCCGTAGGACCGCTGACGTTGATCATCCGCTCGAGCTCAAGGCTCGTGATAACATCAGGAAGGGTAAGGTGCCCGAACTGCGCCTTCCGGCAGGCATCAAAGACCATATATCCGGTCGCGACCACGACGCTCGCTGCAGGTATTTTGATCGTCGTCTCCTCCTCTTTTTTTCGAATCGCATCGAGCCCGCAGATATCGTAGCACAGCCCGCACTCGATGCAGTGCCCGGCATCCTTGATAACGATATCTGGCACCGACTGGGGCTGGGGCTTGTAGATCGCCTTGCGCACGCCGATGCCGGCATCGAACCGGTTGTACACCTCGACAGGGCAGATCTGAATGCAGTCCCCGCACCCGTTACAGAGGGACTCGTCCACATACCGCGGGTTTTTTTTGACCGTGACCGTAAAGTTGCCCACCCCGCCCTCGATCGAGTCGACCTCGGCGCAGGTGTGGATCCTGATATTCTTGTGCCGTGCGACCTCCATCATTTTGGGGGAGAGGATGCACATCGAGCAGTCATTGGTGGGAAACGTCTTGTCCAGCTGCGCCATGTGCCCGCCAATGGATGGTTCGCGTTCGATGAGGTGGACGATAATCCCGTGGTTGGCGAGGTCGAGTGCCGCCTGGATGCCGGCGATCCCCGCCCCGATGACGACCACGTCACCCATGTGCGTACTCCGATGCAAGCTGCACGTACGCCCGTGCTTTTGAGAGGATGTACTCCTTTTGCGCATCGGTCGTCTGCTTGATCACCTTGCCGGGAACACCGACAACAACAGACCCTGCCGGCACGTCCATCCCTTCCGTGACCACCGCTCCGGCACCTATGAGTGAGCCGGAACCGACCTTTGCACCGTTGAGAACGATCGCACCCATCCCGACCAGCACCTGGTCACCTAGAGTACAGCCGTGCAGGATTGCCCCGTGACCGATCGACACGTTGCTGCCAACGATCACCGGGTGACCCGTGCTCGTGTGCACCACGCAGTTGTCCTGAATGTTTGATCCCTCGCCGATCACGATCCGGTCCTTGTCAGCCCGCACCACCGCGGAAAACCAGATGCTTACCTTTGCGGTGAGTGTTACATCCCCGATCACAGTTGCGTTAGGAGCGACAAAAAGCGGGTTGCCGACGACCTTTGCATCCATACTCATAATACTATAGGAAATTAACGTACAGAGAGTATGAAGGTTATGGTAGGGGGCACGTTTGACCCCCTGCACGACGGGCACAAACGTTTGCTGGAGCGATCGTTTATACTTGCGGGATCTGGCGGGCAGGTGGCGATCGGGCTCACCACCGATCCCTTTGCAAGCCGGAAAACGCATCCGACCCGCCCTTTTAACACCCGTAAAAAAGATCTCGTCGATTATATTTTAGGCCAGCACTTTCCCGCGGATTGGATCGTTGAACCCCTGAATGACCGGTTCGGTTCGGCGCTGGATGCGGACTTCGATGCAATTGTCGTGTCTGAGGAGACGCTCCCCGTTGCAGTTGAGATCAACAGACTGCGACGGGATATAGGCAAAAAAAAGGTTGACATCCACCAGATCACGTGCGTGCTTGCCGAGGACGGGCACTGGATATCCTCCACCCGTATTTATCGGGGCGAGATTGATGTGCACGGAAGGTTGATCAGATGATATAACTGGTGATATCCCGTCCAATCACCCAGTCGCAGTATGTGCAGTGAAGCCCTTTGGGGGTGACGAGGAACCGGCTCCTGATCGGCTCGTTCGTGTTGGAGATACAGCCCGGATTGGGGCAGCGGACGAGCCCCTCGATCATGTCGGGGATCTCAACGCCTTTCTTCTCGCAGACCTTGAAGTTTCGGATGATGTTGATCGTTGCCCGCGGTGAGATGAGTGCAATACGGTCCACCTCCTCTTTTGAGAGTTCGCGGTTGGAGAGCTTCACGATATCCTTTTTCCCCATCTGCCCGCTGGGTACATTGGTGGCAATTGAGAGCGATTCCAGGGTGGTGCCCGTGATCCCCAGAATTTTCACGACGTTGAGCGCTTCACCGGGATCAATGTGGTCGATCACCGTACCGTTCTGGATCCGCCTGACAAGGAGTCCCTCGTCCGGGTTCTCCTGTTTTTTCATTGCATCACCTGCAGCAGCATTGCCATCCGTACAGGGACACCGTTTTTCGACTGTTCAAAATACTTTGCATGGGAGAGCTGGTCCACCCGGGGGTCAATCTCGTCCACCCTTGGCAGGGGGTGCAGGACGATCGCGTGTTTTTTTGCCCCCGCGAGGAGTTCAGGTGTGATCCGGTAGCTCAAAGCGACATTGAAGTACGATGCGGAGTCAGGGAACCGTTCACGCTGGATCCTTGTTACGTAGATAACATCAACCTCTTTGATGACATCCCTGATATCCTCGTGTTCGGTTACCTCCATCCCTTTTTCGGAAAGTTCGGTATGCAGGGATGTGGGGAGCTCCAGACCTTTGGGCGAGATGGTGTGGAGCTTTGCGTGGTAGAGCGAGAGCGCAGAGGCAAGGGAGTGCGCTGTCCTGCCGTACCTGAGATCCCCGATGAGTGCGATGCTGATCCCATCGAGTTTCATCGACTGGCGGATCGTATAGAGATCAAGAAGCGTCTGGGAGGGGTGCTGCCCCGCACCATCGCCCGCATTGATGACCGGCACGCTTGCGAACTGCGCAGCGAGGCGCGCCGCCCCTTCCTTGGGATGCCGGATCACGATCGCATCGGCATACCCGCTCACTACCCGGATGGTGTCGGCAAGCGTCTCCCCTTTTGCCATCGAGCACGCCTCAACACTGCCCACTGAAATCGACGTGCCCCCGAACCGCGCCATCGCTGCCTCGAAGCTCATCCGCGTCCTTGTGCTGGGCTCAAAAAAGAGCGTCGCAAGGATCTTTCCATAGAGCGCGTTTTTATCGTATTTCTGGGCATCGATACGCTTTGCGTTGTCCAGCAGCCGGTCGATCTGCCTCCGGTCAAAGTCCCCGATCGATATAATGTGCCGCGTCACCATTCCTCCATAATTCCCTCTGTTGTACATAGTTAGCGCGTGCGATATTACCTAGCTTTCGGGTGCCTCCTGCCACCCGTTCTGCTGACAGGAATGATATTATCCCATCCGTGAAAACGTTAATGTACACTTTCCTTAATGCAAGAGGGAGAAGACTGTGCATATCCCAATCGCGAGACCCATCATTGGTTATGAGGAGATCACTGCAGTCAGTGAAGTACTCAAATCCGGTATGATCGCGCAGGGTGAGAAGGTCGCCGAGTTCGAGCAGGCGTTTGCTGATCTCTGCCAGACAACCCATGCAGTCGCCACCAGCAACGGCACATCGGCACTCCATGCAGCCCTGCTCGCGGCAGGTATCGGGCATGGCGATGAAGTGATTGTGCCGGCGTTCTCATTTGTAGCAACTGCAAGCAGCGTATCCATGTGTGGCGCAACCCCGGTCTTCTGTGATGTGGATGAACAGACATTCAATATCAACCCCATTCAGATCGAAGAGCGGGTCACGCCGAAAACAAAGGCGGTGATCGGTGTCCACCTTTTCGGTCAGCCATTCGATGTAACAGGGGTGCAGCGGGTCTGCGAGAGTCATAACCTGACGCTTATCGAGGACGCGGCACAGGCACACGGAGCGCTTTCCAACGGTGCGCGGGTGGGTGGATTGGGGCACTTCGGGTGTTTCTCGTTTTACGCAACCAAGAACATGATCACGGGTGAGGGCGGGATGGTGACAACGAGCGAAAAGGCTTTCGCCGAACGCCTCCGTCAGATCATCAACCACGGTCAGATTGAGAAATACCTTCATACCCGCCTCGGCTACAACTACCGCATGACCGATATATCGGCTGCCATCGGGCTTGTCCAACTCAAAAAGCTGGAAAAATTCAATTCACGGAGGCGCAAGAATGCCGAATACCTGACGGCGAATATCCGGTGCAGGGGTATTATTCCGCCGGCTGTGACAAGCGGTGTTTTCCATGTATTTCACCAGTATGTCATCCGGCTTACGGAAGAATTTCCGATGAAACGCAACGAATTTATCGACCTCCTGAAAGCAAAGGGGATCGGCACTGCAGTGCATTACCCCCTGCCCATCCACCGCCAGCCAATGTACGGGCTCGAAAACAACCCCGATCCCTGCCCGGTCTCTACAAAACTGAGCTCCTGTGTCCTCTCCCTGCCCGTCAACCCCCTGCTTGACGGGAAGGAACTTGCCTATATCTGTGAAACAATTAATAGGGTGGGATAGATGGACGTCGGCGTGATCGGTGTCGGAACGATGGGGAGAAATCATGTCCGTGTCTATTCCGAATTAAAGAGCGTCGATTCGGTTGCTGTTTTTGATGTCAACCGGAAAGCCGCTGAAGAGATTGGAGGGCGGCACGGCGCGAACGTCTATGGTTCTGTTGAAGAACTCCTGAGTCATGTGGATGCCACCAGCATCTGTGTGCCAACACAGCATCATGCCGGGATTGCTGAAAAGGCGTTTGCAGCACGGTGTGCGGTCCTTATCGAAAAACCGATCTGCGCCACATCAGACGAAGCAAAGGAGCTGGTGAAAAAGGCGCCGGATGGCATTACAGTCGGTGTTGGTCATATCGAGCGGTTCAACCCGATCGTGGGGGAGATTAAAAAGATTGTCGAACAACCCTTGTATGTCGAAATGAAACGGCACAACCCCGCATCGGCGCGGGTGAAGGGCAGTACCGTTGTAGAAGACCTGATGATCCATGACATCGACATCCTCCAGAACATCTTATTCAAAACCATTCCCTGCGACATATTTACCGTCGGCAATGCAGATGTCTGCAGCGTGCTTATGAAGTGCGGACGCATTCCTGTAGCTCTCTCTGCAAGCAGGAAATCCTCCAAAAAAATCCGGCTCTTCTATATCGAGCAGGAAGAGTTCACCATAGAAGGTGACTTCATGACGCAGGAAATAACGATCTACCGCAAGCCGGGGCGGTATCAGGTGGAGGATGAGCGATATGTGCAGGAGAACATAATCGAGAAGGTGATGGTGAACAAGCTTGAGCCCTTGAAACTCGAACTGGCGACCTTTGTTGAGTGCGCGATGTCCGGGCGCCCCTTCCCGATCACCCCCGGACAGGCGATCCGCAATCTCGAGGTCTGCGAGACAATCCGGTCAGGATTCTGTTAATCTGTTGGTGAGCGTTCTATGACACTGCTTTCTCTTTTCAGGCAGAGGGGACCGATCAAAAAAATTGGTGTTGTCGGTATGGGGTATGTCGGCATCCCCGCTGCTGCCCTTTTTGCTGCATCGCCGCGGTTTGATTGTGTGTACGGGTTCCAGCGCGAATCCTCCTCGTCAGGTTACAAGATCGCGATGCTGAACAGAGGGGAGTCCCCGATGAAGGGTGATGAGCCGGGCCTTGCGGACCTTCTCAGGAAGGTCGTTTCCATGGGTAAATTCACCTGCACAACTGACTTCTCAAAGATTGCCATGCTCGATGCGGTCACCCTCGCGATCCAGACCCCGTTTCAAAACAGGGATGACCTGATCCCGGATTTTACCGCGCTTGCAGAAGCACTCTCCCAGGTCGGCAGGTATATCACCCATGGCACACTCGTTGTGCTGGAGTCTACGGTCACCCCGGGGACAACAGAGGGATTCGCCCGCGGGATTCTTGAACAGGAATCAGGTCTTGTAGCCGGTAAGGACTTCGCCCTTGCCCATGCACCGGAGCGGGTGATGGCGGGCAGGTTGATCAAAAACATCCGCGAGCACGACCGGATTATCGGGGGGATTGATGAGGCAAGCACTCGGCGGGCGGCCGAGCTCTATATACCGGTCCTCACCACCGGAAAAATCGTCCCTATGACCGCACGGGCTGCGGAGGTCACCAAGACAGCGGAAAATACGTTGCGCGACCTCCAGATTGCCGCGATCAATGAACTCGCGCTGTACTGTGAGGCGATGGGTGTCAATGTCTACGATGTAAGGGCCGGCATCGACACCCTGAAAGGAGAGGGCATCACCCGGGCCCTGCTGTACCCGGGAGCCGGTGTCGGGGGGCATTGCCTGACCAAGGATACCTACCATCTCGAACGGGGCGCACAGGTGCTGGGAAAAGGAACCCTTGATTATCCGCCAAATGAACGCTCACTCTTTGTTCTGGCACGGACGATCAATGACTTCATGCCAACCCACATGTTCCACCTCACGGTCGATGGGTTGAAACGGATCCACAAGGGCCCGAGAGGTGCGAAGATCGCGCTCCTTGGCTGGGCATTTCTTGCTGAATCTGATGATACCCGCAACACCCCGTCTGGAGTGTACCGCACGCTCCTTCTTGAAGCGGGTGCTGACATTGTGGTACACGATCCCTGCGTAACCAGCGATCCCGATGTACAGGTTTTTTCTGACATTGACGATGTGATCAGGGACGCGAATGCGATTGCACTCTTCACCGCACACAAAGCGTACCGTAACCTCGATCCGGAACGAATTAAATCGCTGTCAAATTATGAGCACCCGGTTATTATTGATGGACGCAACATGATTGACCCCGATGAGTTCATTTCGCTGGGTTTTATCTACAAAGGGATTGGGCGGGGTGACAGGAACAGCCACCCGATTGCCTGAATACTATTTTCGTGCGATCGTGACGTAGCCGGAGTGGCAGACGCTGGTTGACGGCCGCGTGCCACGTTTCGACCGGGTCATCTCACGATCGATCAGCTCATGGGTATGAACTTCGGAAAAACGATCCTGTGCACTGTCCACCACCACCGCCATCTGCTCGAGAAATGGGGTATAGCAGGCAAGATAGCCGCCAACGCATAGCAGACTGTATGCATTCTCTATATGGGCGGCTTCGATCTGCATATCAAGGTTTACGATATCGTACCTGCCTTTGGCGGTGAGCATATCAGCGGCTACCACCTCGACATTTTCGAGACGGGCATCCCGAATGTTTTTTTGTGCGAGCGCGGCGAATTCTTCACGGATCTCGAAACTGGTGACCGTGCGGGCGATCCCCCCAAAATAGATGGCGGCGATGCCATTGCCGGTTCCCGCATCAAGCACCGCATCATTCCGGTTCATACCGGTAGATGAAATCACAAACCCGATGTCCTTGGGAAGCATCGGGGCACCGGAGCGCTTTGCGTGCATAAAGAAATCGGTCGGCCGGGGAATCCGCACCATGAACCGTGCACCATTGTGGCTCTCGATAGTGTCTCCCGCATGTGCACCAACGAGGAGCGCAAGGTCGACCTGCCCTTTGTCCGTGGAGAGTATTCCCGCACCAGCCCGTATATAATATTCCCGTCCTTCTCCCACGAGGAGAACGCGGTCGTTGTGCTCAATCATGCTTCGAGAGGCGCAGGATCGCTTCTGCAATATCCCCGCGGGTTGCCACAAGAGCGGCTTTCGCTGCATCTTCTGCGACACCTGCCTGTGACGCGACCATCACGACATCGTCGACCGGGATCTCGGGTACTGGCTCTTCAAAGCGAGGTTCCCCCACGATCTGGTATGTCGTAACGCCCTGCATCGTCATGGCGGTCACCTCCGCTCCGCTAAAGATGTAGTTGCCTTTTGCGGTTTTGATGACGATTTCCTTCACGTCCTCGATCTGTTCGACACTCATGCCGAGCTTCTTCATCATCGCCTTCATCTGCCGCGGGTTCACGTTTCCTGGTAACATGTTACGCACTCCCCTGCCGTACTTTTACTGCTCCACCGTAATTAAATGCCAGCATCTCATCTCCCGAGAGTATGGCGACACCGCATGCGACCAGCTGATCACCGCCCGCGACTACCAGCACCTCGTCTCCGGCGCGGATCGCGGGATCGACAGCAATGACATGTTTTGCAAAAGTGTTTTTTCCTCCTGATACGAATTCCGCCACATCATCGCGGATCACAACGCGGTAGTGCGGTGCGGTAAGGATCGCATGCAGGCGCCGGGCTCCCTCGATGCCCAGCGTGAGCCTGCCATCCTGCGCCCGCACGGTTGCAAGACGCCGCCCCTCAAAGAGGATCTGGCGGATGCGCCCTGTCGTGGAGAGGATGAACTCGCATCCGTCGGGAAAGAGTCCTGTTCCGACCAGACCACCGAACTGATAGTCAGCGATGGTCTGGACCCGCCGCACCAAACTGTTCTCCGAGTATTTTGTTGACACGGACCACAAACTCCTGTTCCGCTTCTCTGGGGATATACGCGCCCGCTGCAATTTTATGCCCCCCGCCCCCGCCGCCGTACTCTGCTGAAGCAGCGCTGAGCGCCTGCTGGAGATCGACACCACGACCCACGACACGGTCGGTCGTGCGCATCGAAACTTTGGTCAGGTTGGGGTCTTCGGGTACCGAGCACATGATGAGGATCGGTTTTGCACTGTCAAGTTTCGAGAGCGCCATGCCTGCTCCAATGCCCACGATAGTATCAGGATATCTGGCTCCGACATGGAGATACTGGACCCATTCGAGCTGGGTCACACCGGTATCCAGAATGTACCCGAGCAGGTCGCGGATGATCGCACGGTGGTTTGCCAGCATGCGTTCCGCCTCGCGGTAGGAGCTGCCCCGGTCGCCCCTGAGTATTGCACCTCCGACCTGCGGACGCGCCCACCTGCCGCAGGCATTCAGGAGCGTCGCGTACTCCTGTGCATTGCGCAGCGGGGTTCGGGCGGGCTCATCGGGAAAGTGATAGGTTTCGGCGAGGAGACGGCTGACGGATTCGCCATGGGCGATCAGTTGCTCGGCAAGCGCGGAAATGATGGTGCGCCGGTCTTCCTGCAACATCTCCTCCCAAACGAGCCAGCGCCCGTCGGCAGTCTGCTGCCGGATCCCGAGCTGGCGCAGGAACTGCTTTGCCCCCTCGGGATTGTTGCTGATCCCCCTGATAAAGGGGTCATCGTTGTAGGCAAGCGAGAGGTAGAGCGGGCGGGTCGCGGTGCCGTAGCAGTTGAGATCACGTTTGCGCACCTCCACATTCCGGTGCCGTACGCCGTCCTGTACAATCACATCGCGTGCGAGCCCGACAAGGCCGCACGTTTCCCGCGCCATCATGTCCCCCACATTGCCGATGATCGCAGTCTTGGCAAGGTCAGTATTTGCGGCATTCATCGCCTTTGCGATCAGGTACGCGATACCTGCGGCGCTCATCCGCATATGACCATAGGGCAGGCAGTTTACCTGGAGGTACTGCCGGCTGCATGGCTGGCTTATATGGTGGTCGATGATCAGCACATCCCTTTCAGAAAGCCCCCGTTCTTCCAGCAGGTTCTGCTGACCGGCGCCAAGATCGGTAAAGATCTTGAATGAATCGTCATCCGGCACCTGTGGCATGGTGAGTGGTTCCAGCTGCCGGACAAAGACAGAACGGTGGGGGATTTCAGCGCGGGCAACAGCCTGTGAGAGAATTGTCTCGCTTGCGATGCCATCGGCATCGATATGGGAGATGATGGTTATGTTTCCTGCCGCTGAAATCGTCTCCGCAGCAGCCTGTACATCATCGCAAAAACCCATCCTGCATATTATTAGGGACGTTCATACACATGAATTGTACTGGCAATGAGGCGTGAAGGCATTGAAGCGTTTCTCGAACGGGGTCTGATCAGCCCCGCCCGCATGCGGGTTGTGGACAAAAACGCAATTGCGCTGGGAGTAAACGAGCTCCAGCTCATGGAGAGCGCCGGGAAGGCGCTCGCGGAGTGCGCCCTGCGTGAGCACCCGGAGCGAGTGCTCGTTCTCTGCGGGAGGGGCAACAATGGTGGAGATGGGATGGTGGCTGCGCGCCATCTCCAGCATGGGGTTGCCACCGATGTCTGTTATATCAACAGCCCGCCGCGTCGCACGCCGGCATGCGAACACCAGCTGCTTGCTCTCTCCCACTGCCGCGTCGCGCTCGTTCCGGTACAGTGCCGCGATGATGTGCTGGGAGTGCGCCGGCTGTTTGAGGATGCAGATATTATCATCGATGCGCTGCTTGGTATCGGGGCTTCAGGAGCCCTGCAGGAACCGGTCGCCGCTTGCGTTGAATTCGCCAACGCGTCAAAGGCAAAGGTCGTTGCAGCCGACCTGCCGACACCCGGTATGCAGGCTGACCGGATCTGTGCATTCCACCGCGCCAAGGTTGGGGGCTCCATGGTGGTGGACATCGGCATTCCGGTTGAAGCGGAGTGCAGCGTCGGACCAGGTGACCTTATAATGCTGCCGGTGCGCCACCGCGATGCCCACAAAGGGGCAGGCGGCGAGGTGCTCGTGATCGGCGGCGGGCCGTACCAGGGTGCCCCGTACCTCGCCGGACTCGGGGCCCTGCGTGCGGGTGCCGACATCGTGCGTATCGCATCGCCAATATTCGAACCTATCCCTGACCTGATCTACGAACCGATCGGTGCGCACAAAATCAGCAATGAGCACATCCAACTACTTACCGGACTTGCTAAAAAAGCGGATGTGGTGGTCTGCGGCAACGGTCTGGGCGCTGACAGCCACGAGGTTGTCTGTGCTGTCGCACCATCCTGCAAAAAGGCGGTCTTTGATGCCGATGCCCTGCGGCTCCCTCTGCCCACCGGGCAGCACGAGACCGTGTACACTCCGCATGCCGGAGAATTCGCGAGAATTACCGGAACCACCCTGGGCAGTGATCCCCTTGCGCGGGCGCATGCGGCGCGGGACGCGAAGCTCGCGGGCACGGTGCTCCTTAAAGGACAGGTCGATGTGATCACTGACGGTGTGCGGGTGCGTTTTAACCGGACGGGCTGCGCTGCGATGACTGTCGGGGGCACCGGTGATGTGCTCGCCGGCGTTTGTGGCGCCCTGCTCTGTCACCTGCCCGCGTTTGAGGCAGCGTGCATCGCTGCATATGTGAACGGCAGGGCGGGCATGGCGGTAGAACAGGAGCGTGGGGTGGGGATGCTCGCCTCTGATCTGGTCGACCGCATCCCAGCCGAACTATTCAGGGACGGTCATCTCCGTGGCTGAGTTCTCGCATATCAAGAATGACCGTGCCCAGATGGTGGACGTGACAGCGAAAGCCGACGTTGCACGCGTGGCGGTGGCAAGCGGAAAAATATTTCTGGGTGCCGGGACGCTGCGGGCGATCCGCGAGGGGACCGTGGTGAAGGGCAACGTCCTTGCGACCGCGCGGGTGGCGGCGACAGTCGCTGTCAAGGACACATCCCGGCTGATCCCCATGTGCCACCCGATCCCGATCAGCGCGATCACGGTTGATTTTTCGGAACCGGACGGATGTATCGAGGTGACCGTCCAGGTAAAGTCCACCGGGAAGACCGGCGTCGAGATGGAAGCGCTTACCGGCGTCTCGGTCGCGCTGCTCACCATCTGGGACATGGTGAAGTCGGCAGAGAAGGATAAGGACGGGCAGTATCCCGTCACCCGGATCTCGGATATCCGCGTCCTTGAGAAACACAAGGGCAGATGATGTGGCAGACGACACGAGCACTTTTATAGCCTGCCCGTCAACGTATTTAGGAATATGGGATCCGTCCCGTAAAGGAATGTGGCCCGTTTCGGGCTGAACCTTCAAGGTGATAGTACATGGTCAAATCGATGTATGCCTTCGTCAGGGAGGCATGGAACAATCCTGACAAGAGTGCTGTTAAGGCGCTCCTCTGGGACCGGATGCAGGTCTGGCGCCGTGAGGGGAGTGTCGTCCGGATCGAGCATCCGACCCGCATCGACCGCGCACGGTCGCTCGGGTTCCGTGCAAAGCAGGGCATCGCCGTTGCCCGCGTGAAGGTGCGCAGGGGCGGTCGCCGGCGCTCGCGATACGTCCGTGCCCGGCGGTCCGCCCGCATGGGTAAGAACCGGCTCACGTCCGCAAAGAGCCTCCAGCGCATTGCCGAGGAGCGCGCATCGCGCCGTTTCCCGAATATGGAAGTCCTGAACTCCTACTGGGTAGGCCAGGATGGCAAGCTGAAATACTACGAGGTTATCCTCGTGGACGGTCATCACCCGGCAATTAAAAGCGACCGGAAACTTGCGTGGGTGGGCAACAGCACCCACCGCGGACGCGCTGAACGTGGCAAGACCGCTGCAGGGCGCAGAGGCAGGGGGATGGGAACACGGGGCACCGGCACCGAAAAGACCCGCCCGTCCATCCGTTCGCATGCAAACCAGGGCAAATAATCTTATCCTTTTTTCGTTGAACACTAGGTAATGATGATCACCGATGCGTGTATCTGTCCGCGTCCCCGGGGAGATTCCTCCGTGCGGCGGATGGCGCTGGAAGCCCACGAACTGGGGTTTGACAGCCTTGTTGCCATCGATGCGCCAACCTGTGAATACGCAGGCGTGTCGGTGATGAGCGGTGTTTTGGTCCGCGGTGCTTTTGCTCAGGAAATACTGCCACGGGTGAAGCGATGCAAGGGTACTGATACCGTTGTCATAGTGGAAGCGGGAGACAGCGGGTTCAACCGGGCAGTGCTGGCAATGCGCGGAGTTCATGTCCTGTGCGGGGTTCACCTGACCGACCGGTACGGGTTTGATCACGTCGCAGCAAAGATAGCGGCTGATAGTGGGATTGCCATCGATATAAGCCTCGCACCCATTATCCATGAGCGCGGTGCCACGCGCCAGCGGGCGCTGGACCGGTATCTTGACATCGTGATGCTGCAGCGCCGGTTTGAGTTCCCGCTTGTTCTCTCCACCCATGCGCGTTCAGTTCTTGAGATGCGCTCGGTGCGGGAGATCAGCGCGCTTGCCTCGCTGGTCGGACTTGATGTCGGGGATGTTAAGCAGGCACTGGGGAATGCCGGCAGGCTGTGTTCTCCGGAACCCGCGGTACAGGTGATCCAATGACAGTACGCCCCCCCACCCTGCGGGAGAAGCGGCGCTACGTGCTTGTCCGGATTGCACCTGCGGGGTGTATCCCTGATCCCAAGGAGCTGTATCTCGCTGTTCACGATGCGGCGACAGTACTGTGGGGAGATGCCGTGGCTTCCCTGATCCATCCTGCCGTTGTCGCTGTTGAAAACGGGTGTGCAATCGTGCGTTGCCGTCGGGGGATGGAACGCGAACTTGCGATCGCTCTCTCGACCGTGACTTCCTGTGGAGGTCAGCGGATCGCCCTGCGTACCTGTGCAACATCAGGGACGATTGAAAGCCTGCGGGAGCGCGTTGCATCGGTGCACAGACCCAAACCGCCATCCTCAGGTGGGCCCGCAGAGTGCATGATTGACGGACGATTATTCATGGTCTGCCATTGTGCAGGTCAGAAGGTTGATGTAATTGAAAAGGGATTTAAAAATACAACACGATTCTTTTTGACAACAGAGGATTTGGAGGACCAGTAATGCAACCACAATATCAGATGGGATACGACCGGGCAATCACTGTCTTTTCGCCTGATGGCAGGCTCTACCAAGTGGAATACGCGCGGGAAGCGGTAAAAAGGGGGACGACCGCGGTCGGGATCAAGGCAAAGAACGGTGTCGTCCTGATTGTCGACAAGCGTGTCAGCTCAAAGCTGCTCGAACCCGTGTCGATCGAAAAAATTTTCAAGATCGACGAACACATTGGCGTTGCGTCCTCGGGGCTCGTGGGCGACGCACGTGCGCTCGTTGACAGGGCAAGAATCGAATGCCAGATCAACCGCGTTTCCTATGATGAACCGATTGAGGTCGAAGCGCTTGCAAAAAAGCTATGCGACCACATGCAGACGCTCACCCAGTACGGCGGCATCCGCCCGTACGGCACGGCGCTTTTAATCGCCGGGGTCTCTGATGGCGAATCCCGGCTCTTCGAAACTGATCCGTCTGGCACCCTTCTCGAATATAAGGCGACAGGCATCGGGATTGGCCGCCCTGCCGCCATGAAGGTTTTTGAGGATGAATACACCCCGGAAGTGGAGATCAAGGATGCAATTATGCTGGGTCTTAAAGCGCTGCACTCAGCCACCGAAGGCAAGTTTGATGTCGACACGGTCGAGATTGGTGTCATCGGGAAGGAAAAGCCAGTATTCCGCAAGATGACCAAAGAGGAAGTCGCAGCGTTCGTCGAGCAGTTCAAGCAGTGACCGGCTATGATCCCGCTGGAAAAGGCAGTGATTGCTCGGCTGGAAAGCTTCGGGGAGCGTTTTGAACTCCTCGTTGATCCCAATCAGGCGGCGAAGGTCAGGCAGGGCGAAAAAATCGATATCGAGGACGTCGTTGCTGCCCTCAATGTCTTCTCCAATGCCTCGCGAGGCACGCGGGCATCTGACGAGTCCTTAACAAAAGTTTTCCACACCACTGATTTTCCCGCAGTTGCCCACCGGATCATTGAGAAGGGCGAGATCCACCTCACCGCTGAGCAGCGCCGGCACATGATCGAGGACAAGCGCAGGCAGGTGATCACGTTTATCTCAAGGAACGCGGTCAACCCGCAGACAGGGCACCCGCATCCCCCTCAGCGCATCGAGATGGCGATGGAGGAGGCACGGGTGAACATCGACCCCTTCAAGCACCTTGATGAAATGGTGAAAGAGACGGTTAAGGCACTGCGCCCGATCCTCCCGATTCGGTTCGAGGAGATCCGGCTTGCGGTGAAGATCCCTGCCGATTATGCAGGACGCGCCTTCGGTGATATTGCCGCAGCAGCTACCATGGAAAAAGATGAGTGGCAGAAGGACGGTTCATGGATCTGCGTTGTTCGGATCCCTGCCGGCATCCAGGGTGAATTCTACGACCTCATCAACAAGATCACGAAAGGCGAAGGGGTTGTAAAGATTCTCAATCAAGTATATTAATCGACACGACAAACAAAATAGGACATACTGGGGTTTATCCATATGCCAAGATCAAAGCAGACAGCGAAAGGAAAAGTTACCGGAAGTGCGGGGCGTTTTGGCTGCAGGTACGGCAGGTTCACCCGTAAGCGTGTGGCAGACGTTGAGAAAGTATCGCGCTCCCTCCACTCCTGCCCGCACTGCGATACAGTGGCGGTGCAGCGAAAAGGTACCGGCATCTGGGAGTGCCGGAAGTGCAGTTACAAATTCGCCGGCGGCGCTTACCAACCACAGACACCGGCACTGCGCATCGCAATGCGCACGATGGACCGGACGCTTGAACAGAACAAAAACGGGACATAAGCCGGATCAGGAATGGCAAGCTCATACAAGTGCGCTCGGTGCAAACAGAAGGTCGAGATCGACATAAACGTCCGCTGTCCCTATTGCGGTCACCGCATCCTCTTCAAGGAACGCGGCGCCGCGATCAAAGAGCTCAAGGCACGGTAACGTTTCCGCCTCTATCATTTTTACGACCATTACAACCCAATACTTTTTTACCCGTCTTTTTTAGATCATTCAATGTGATTGATTATGTCTCATATGCCGCATGAGGTGGTGTTCCGGTTTTTTACCGGCAATGCCCCGAAGATCTATCAGGCGCTTCTTCCGGAACTTGCCGATGAGGTGAACCCACGGTCAGCGGCACGGGCCGAACTTGTTGGCGACAACCTGCTCATCCTTTGGGTTGCCGCAGAAGATACTTCCGCGTTGCGGGCTGCGCTCAATATGTACCTCCGGCTCATCAGCGTGGCAGATGAGATGCAGGGTCTCGTATAAATCCAACATCAGCATCCCCTTTACTACGCTCACTATGAGCAAGGGAGGGATTACTTATTTTTACCTCTGAACCGTACACTATATCACAAAAGGGCAGAATCTGCCATACCCGGAGAAGTAAACACGGGTAACCTGAATATTACATCAACAAGGAGTGTTTGATAATGAACAATATCTCACCCAAAGTCCAGAACCAGGTTGCGATGCTCCAGCAGGTGCAGCAGCAGCTCCAGACGATCCTTTCCCAGAAGGCGCAGTACGAGATGGCAGCACGCGAGGCAAAGCGGGCACAGGAAGAGATCAAGGATCTTGCCGAGGACGCTCCTATGTATATGAGTGTAGGGAGCGTAATCGTCCAGAAGAAAAAGGACGTTGTATACTCAAAGCTTTCCGAGAAGGTAGAGACGCTCGAGCTGCGGATCAAGTCTCTTGAGAAACAGGAGAAAATGCTGCAGGGAAAGTTCGAGCAGCTGCAGGTGCAGATCAAGGCGGCGCTTGAGGGCAAGAATGCACCGAAAGCGGCGTAATCGGCCTTCAGATTACCTTTTTTAAAATTTCCCCCGTTCTATAGAAACCTCCCTATACCAAGAAGCGCTTGGGTGTATCTGCAGGAACGATAACATCACATCAGATTGGAGAAAATATTAAGAAGTATTTTCGATTCGTTGCCCATCCGGTATGGTATCTCCCGCATATGATATATACCAAATAACCTTCAAAAGGATATTTCTCTTAAAATGTGCAGGGGAATTAACACACGAAGTCATCATTCTCATCCGAACTGAAATCAACCTAAAAACAATGATCTCAACAGAGATAATGAAAAAAAATTAAATTTTGGTTGTTTATGCCCTGTTGATCAGGTTGATTGCATTCACGAGCGCCTCAACAGACGAGAGCACGATGTCGTCACCGCTTCCACTTGCATCAAAGATCCTGCCGTGCTCGTCTTCAACCGCGATAGTCACGTGGCACATCGCGTCCGACCCGCCGCTGATCGCCTCGATATTGAATTCTTTTAACTGGATGCGGGAGGGGATGACTCCCAGGATCGCGTTGAGTGCCGCGTCAACCGGACCATTACCGACAGCAGAGTGGACCCGTTCATTGCCGCTCACTGTTGCCTTCACGCTCGCAGTCGGAATGACATGGTTACCCGTCATGATCGCGATATCCTGAAGGGTAAGCATTTTATGGCTCAGCTCGATGCCCATCGCGCTCTCTGCAATCTCGTAAAGGTCGGCATCGGTCACCCGCTTGCCCTTGCTCGCGATAGCCTTGACCTTCTCCACGATTGTATCAAGCTGGCCATCCGAAGGATCGATGTGGGCGTCCGTCAGCATCTGGCGTACTGCGTGCCTGCCAACATGCTTACCCAGCGTAAGCCGGCGCCGGTGTCCGACCATCTCCGGCGTCATGATCCCAGGCTCGAAGGTCTCGGAGCACTTGATCATACCATGGGAATGGATGCCGCTCTCGTGCGAAAACACGTTATCCCCGACCACCGGCTGGGTGGGGGGGATGGCAATCCCCGAGAACCGGGAAACGAGCCGCGAGGTCTCGACCAGCCGCTCCTTTCTGATGCCGGTGTTGATCCGGTAGATCGACTCCATGATCATCACGGTCTGGGCGAGGTCAGCGTTGCCAGCCCGTTCACCGAGCCCGTTCACCGTCACCTGCACCTGCGAGGCACCTGCTTCGACGGCGGCGATCGTGTTAGCGACCGCGAGCCCAAAGTCGTTATGGCAGTGAACATCAATCGGACAGTCCACCTCGCGGGCGATGCGAGTGATCAGCTGCTTCATAGCTGACGGGGAAATAACCCCCACCGTGTCCGGCACGTTGATGATCGTCGCCCCTGCATCAGCTGCCGTCTGGAACACCTCGATCAGGTAGTCACGGTCAGTACGGGTTGCATCCATCGCCGAGAACATGCAGAGAGCGATATGGTCGCGGACGTACCTGACAATCTTATCCGATATCGCGAGCACTTCCTCCCGGCTCTTGTTGATCGTGTGCACCCGCTGGATATCGGATGTCGGTATGAAGACATGTACCATATCCACGTCGCAGTCAAGACAGGCGTCGACGTCCGCTTTTGTCATACGGGCGAGCCCGCAGATCTTTGCTTCGCAACCGAGCTTTTTGATGGCGCTTACCGTTTCCTTCTCGGCTTTTGACGATGCCGGAAAACCGGCTTCGATCTGGTAGACGCCGATTGCGGAGAGCTGACGTGCGATCTCGAGTTTCTGTTCAAAGGTGAATGCTATCCCCGGGGTCTGTTCTCCGTCCCGGAGCGTGGTATCAAAAACAGTCACTTCTCCACGGGCATGGCTATCGGTGAAGAAGACAATCTCCCGCAACATCCTTGCGAGTAGTCATACAGCATTATAGGCACGCCGATTATATAAATAAACCCGTGATTTCGTGCAATCGGGCAAATTCCGGCGTTATAACGATACGTTTAATACAGAATGTTCCCTATAGTAAGACCGCAGTGCCCCGCCTTAACTCAGCTTGGTAGAGTGCGCGGCTGTAGTATGGTTTACCGATTAGGTAACTGCGCGGCTACCGCGATGTCCCCGGTTCGAATCCGGGAGGCGGGACATTTGTTACCAAGGCCCAGGTAGTGTAGTGGCCTATCATGTTTGCCTGTCACGCAAACGACTCGGATTCGAATTCCGACCTGGGCGTTTTTAATTTATTAAAAAAAAAAGATTATTGTATCTTTGATGCTGCCTTCTGTGCACTATCCTTCAGCACTTCATAATCCGTGGTTGTCCCCCTCATCTCGATCTGCTCAAGGACATCTTTTTTTGTGAAGATAACAGTGTACGTGATGATTCCGTACTGGTCATTGGCATCAACGGATCGTAATGCGATCGTCCTGTCCCCTGTTTTTGGAAACGGCAGTTCTGTCACTGAAATGGAGGCATCCGCCCGGGTGTTCAGATTATTCTTTACTTCGTCGAAGATCAATGTCATACGGTTGGGGGGGTAGCTGCTGATCTGTTGGGTTATTCCCGTAATATCGTAGTTCTTCACATTCATCCGATAGAAGGAAACAAAATATCCTTTTTTCCACCCCTCGTCGCGTGCCATCGGGCTTATTTCTGCATATGAAACATCAGATCGTTCCTTGATGCTGTATCCGTCCGGCAGATCGGACAGCTGGAGCGCCATCGCGGACAGTTCGATTGTTGAGAGTTTGCTTTCCGGCGTGGGCGACGACAGTGGCAGGGAGGTGGGTTGGGTAGGTGAAGAGCCCCAATCGAGGAAAGAGCATCCTGCGGTGAGAAGAACACAGATGAGCATCACGAAGATGGCAGCGTGGTTCATGATCCCCTACTACTCTGGGATATACAAGATAAAATTGTTTTATGTTGGAGCATTGGGTGCGGGAGATCACCTTAATATAGGTTCGGGCGTTTGGGCGTCCCCCGTTCGAATCCGGTCCGCGATCGCCCGACCACCACAAATACTTTTTTGCCCGCAGACATACCAAAGTAAAGGAAGAATGTGGTACTATGGTTGATCCTGAACTGTACAACGATGAATCCATTATCCTGAAAACACCGGATGTTTTTGTTAAATCTATACCCTTTGAGGCAATCCTCACCAATAAACGTATCATCCTGGTCGATCGGAAGAAAGACCTCATCCCCCCAAAGGACATCCTCCTTGCGACAATACGCGACGTGGAACCAAGCGAGAACGCAATCCGCGATCAGATCATCACGCTTTCGATTATCACAAACACAGGGGGTATCCGCCAGGTAGTGCTCACCTTCCCCCGTCAGGCTGGCGGGGGCAGGAAGCGGGAACGTGATCAGTGGGCGAAAGTGTTGCGCGAGTTAACCTCCTCTCCATTGCAGAACGCGATCCGCAGGGTAATCCCTGAATTCAATCAGGTACAAAAATCAACTCAGCAAGAAATCACACCCCCGCCCAGGATCGAAATCACGAGCAGACCGGGAGTGAAAAAGGAGATAGAAGGAGCCTACCCTATTAAAAAAATAATCGAGACAACCTATACCCCGCCAAAACCGATAGAAACGACGTCCCTGCCCAATGGAGTTTTCTGTACCCGGTGTGGCAACCGTGTGCCACCCGAGTCCGTATTCTGCAACCGTTGCGGCACAAAGGTTATTGCCCCTGAACAGGTAATTGTGACGGAACCTGCCACCCAGCCGGCACAATCATCCGTGCTTGGTGCAACCATCCAGCCGACCGAACGCAGGGAGCGCCCGATCGATCAGGAGATCCGTTCGATCGAGCCCCTGATTGAAGGTTCTGTTCCAAGAGAAGAGCCGGCATCAGTTATCCCGCCTCAGATACAACCATCACCCGAGACTCGCGCTGCAGAATCTATTGCCCAGCAACCCGCCCAGCAACCCCAGGGAGTGATACAACCCCAACCGGAAAAACGTTCAATCATCCCCCAGATCTTTTTAAGGAAAGACATCCCCCAAAAATCGGCATCATCCCCATTGCCGGCATCACCTCCCCCACAGGGAGGCTCTGTGCCGCCAACCCGTAAAAGGACCTATATCGCGATTGCCCTGATTATCATTGTTATTCTGGCGATCGCCGGCGGGACGTTTATATACATGAACTACCCGCGGGGGGCGTCCGGGACTGAAACGGGTGATCAGGGGAACCTGACCCCTACCAGAACAACCGGACCGGCAACCGTCCGTCCCACTGCTGCGCCTCCTGTTACGATAAGCAGACCTGAACCAACAGAAGTTTCCATTCCTCCAGATGGTGTGTGGGTACGGGTGAGTTATGTCGGAGCATTTGCAGGAGCCTTCGGCACGGCAGAGGACCTGCAGGAGTATGCAGATTCCGGTGACAAGTTCCGGCCGATTTCAACTGAAAACGGGACCGCCTATGCCTCGTTCCAGAAACAAGACGACTCCGATCAAGAGCTCGTTGTGGCGATTTATAAAAACGGGGCCCTCATCACGCGCGACGCAACAACTGCCCCCATGGGCACGGTAGAGATCTTCGTTAACGTGATGACGGCAACACCCATCAGCACCACGACAACGGGCGCTGTTACCACAACTCCGACTGCGGTCAATACCACTGCGACTGTATCACCAAAACCGACGACATCTGCCGTTAACCTAACCACTACCCAGACCACCGCTCCCGTAACAACCGCCACAACCTCTTCCTGATCCAACTATTTTTCCCACGACACCTGTGAGCCAGCTCTTCTTGGACCGGACGTCTTTTTAATAACCTTTTTCTTTTGTCTCCCCCCATGAACGTGTGATACCTATGCAGAGCCAGCACTTTTTGCTCAAAACCCTGTTCAAGCCGGCACCGTCTCTGGTCACATGGTTTACCATCGACGCATTCCTGTTTGTGCTCGTCATGATGGGGCCGTTCTATATCCCGTTTGCGATAACCAATGATATCTCTCTGACGATCCATGCGGTCATCATCGGTGCTGTGATCGTCCTGTGTGTGCTCTTTTTTGTGTGGGTCAGACTTTACTACGACAGTATATGGTACGAACTGCGGGATGACGAAATGAGCTGGAAGCGGGGCGTCTGGTTCCACACGACCGGCATTGTGCCCTCAACCGGATCACAAACCTTGATATCAAGCAGGGCCCCGTCATGCGGTGGCTCGGGATCTCAACGCTCTCGATCCAGACCGCGGGCTACTCCGGGCAGGCGGTGCCGGAAATAAGGATCGAAGCAATCGAGCACGCTGAAGAACTGCGGGAACTCATACGCTCGATGGTCTGTGGATGCACTGCAGTTGGTGACGGGACGGGCACAGGTGCCTATAATCCTCAAGGGGCATCTGCATCGACCCACCAGCAGATGCTCGAAGAACTCAAAAAGATCCGTTTGCTGCTGGAACAGAAACGATGAATTACACCACTCTTATTAACAACCTTCGATTGCTTGATACTGCTGAAAAATTATGAAGTGGTCAGTGCTTGTTTTCCCTTAATATCTGAGAGGTACATCAGTACCTCGACGAAGAGAAGGTATCAACCTTCGAATTCCAGGATAATGCCGCCAATAATTCTGGCGATGATATTGTAGATCACGGCAACAACGGCACCATAAATGAACCCGCCAATTCCGTATACGATTGGGAGAATGACGATCGCAAGGAGTCCAAGAGCCCCGAATCCGGCTCCTCCCAGCATCCCCGGACCAATTATGTCAGACATACTTCCAAATAACGTCGAGATCAAGGCAAAAATGATCCCCATGATTAGTCCTATGACTATACCTATAACCGCAGTGATCTTCGCCGCGGATACGATTCCAATACGTTTTAAGACTGGCATCTTAATACCTCCTCTACGGTTCAGTGTATGCTCTGAGCTATTAAAATTGATGCGTTCGGTGTCCGGTATGCGCTTAAAAAAGGTTGATCCTATTTTATCTCACCCTGTCCGGGCACACTTATCGATGCTACCGGCTTCTTTCCCTTCTTCCAGCGGTAGATCCCGTATGCACCTGCACCAATAAGGATGAGCGGCAGGAACGTAAGGACAAGGACAATCATCGCATCGATCATGCCGAAGAACCCGGCAATCCCATCGTTGATTGCGGAAATGAAGCTGTGTCCAGCCTCCCCGCCAACCGGCTCCGGCTCCTGCAGGTTCACGGTGATGGTGGAGAGGTCGATCCGGTTGTTCAGGTACCGCATCCTGCCCTCAATCCGGTCAAGCTCGACCTGCACCCGCTCGATCTGCTGCTGTATCTTCAGAATATCTTCCACCTTATCGCCTTTCGCCATGATCCGGTTGTAGGCTTCGAGTTGGTTCTGGTACGCGGTCTTGCGGGCGACAAGGTCGACGTACTCCTCGGTTACATCCTCCCCCTGTGTCGAGACTGATTTAACGGTTCCGACCGATTTAACGTTTTCCATCACACCCTCAAACTCTGACTGCGGGATGCGAATTATAACAGTTGCGGAGAGCCGGTTGTTGTAGCCTTTCTGGATGTTTGAAGATGAGAGATACCCGCTTTTCTGCACTGCAAGCGCCTTGAGTGCATCCGCCGATGCCGTCACGTCCTTCACTTCGATGGTCACCTGTGCGGTCTTGATAATTTTGGTCTCGATCCCGCTTCCCGGCACAAAGCTTGACGGTTTCATGGTGGGGACTGGTGCAGGGCTGGAATCCAATGCCTTCTCCAGAGCAATTCCCTGCCAGTTGCCGCCCGTTGAATACCCGGCGGGTGTTGTCCTCTGCTGGGGCAGTACGTTCTCTGCAAGCCCCATGCAACCGGTTGCAGCAACCGCACAGCACACTAGGATGAGTGCAACAATTTTGTTATTCATAGAAAAGCATCATACGCGACGATATATATTTTAATGCTAAACTGCGAACGTGTTCGCAGTTATAGAACGATTTTATGGCGAATTATTGGAAATGTGCGTTCATTTTCAAAGAGTTACTTCATGACAGCTAACCCCGTGGTTCAACGAGAGAACCCGGTGGTTCAACGATCCAACCGTTCTGATTTTACGAATTTAATTACGCACCTGCTGATCCAATAAGAGGCGGTTCGTTCCCGGAGGATGGATCTCACGAGGTGAAATGATATGTTCAATAATCGCATGAGCCGGATTCTTCTTACCGGTAGCCTGGTGATCAGGTTTTCGATGCTGATCATTGCCGCAGGTCTGCTGGTTGCCATGCTTGCATCACCGGCGAATGCATCTGAAGCAACCGTGACGACCGGGCAGGTGCCCACATTCTACGACGAGGTCGCATCACGTCAGGCACACATTACCTGGCTTGCGGCAAAACAGGAGGTCGGGATGCAGGCAACGGTCGATTACCTTGCGTCCATCAACGGTTCAACCGCGGCTCTTGCCTCAACACTGGAAGATTTCCAGCGCACCGCTGATCGGATCCCGACGCTCTCTACACCGGAAGGGCTTGATCGTATACAGCGGGACCTCCGCACTATTACGCGAACATTCCGCGAAGAGACCTGCGTGCGAATGGAAGCAGCAGGGGGAAATCAGAGCGACCTTGTCACGGCTGTCCATGCTGCCGGGGAAACCAGCCCCTACGTGAAAGCATTAAGAGACCGGTACTGGCAGGTCCGCATGATAGCAGAACTTGATGCATTCGATCTCCGTGTTGGAATGGTGCAGGAGACCATCAGTACCTTAAAGGAGAACGGTTATGAAATTGCCACAGCACAGGAAACAGTTGACGAGATCGCGGCGATGCGCAGCGAGCTCGCATCCGCATTGTCATCGGAGGACTACGGCGCTATCGAGTCAGCCAACGAGAAGATCCACGCAGCATTCGTGAACCTTTCGCGAATCATGACAGATCTGCATTTTGCCGTGGCCGTTCAAGTACCAGGGTTTGCCGGGAGTCGGATGGAGGCGCCCTGATGAGCGATCCACCCATTATGTTCGCGGGATTCTTCGCGCTCGTGATTGTCGTTGTGCCGAATCTTCTGGTCTGCGGGTATATGCTGAACGGGGGTGTCCGGCAGCCTGTTATCCCATTGAGTACCCTGTGTAGTCCTGTCAAAGATGCCCGCATGTCAATTAATAAGAGGCCAAAAAGGACACGGGCACCTGACGATGAGAACTGGACCAGCACTCCATTGCGCTACCGTTGCGGTCAGCACGCCCTCTGTATCGGGCAGTGGTACATTCCGGCGGATATGTGCGCCAGCTGCAGTGTTAACAGGATAAGCTCACGACCGCACAGACAAGTCCCGACCATCGATTCGATGCCGGGGGTGTCATTTGACACGTGGTGGGGTGAGATCACGAGCCCGTGAGTCCGGTGCAGGAACGGGCTGCGCGTACCCGCCAGCAGAGACCAATATTCATCCACATCACCACCAGTACACCAACAACAAACCTAAAATAGTTCTTTTTTCCTCATTCTCTTTTTTTCCGATATGCCTGAATGCATGTGATCTGGCTTAAATAAAGGGATGAGAGAATACCTTTTGAGACGAACCATGGCAGACACAAACGCACCCGAAAAACCGGAAGGGGCAGACAACATTAAGAACCAGGGACTTGAGGGAATGGTCCAGGCCCTGAGAAACAGCACCGACCCGAAGGTCCGGCAGTATGCTGCATACCTTCTCGGGCAGGCAAAGAATCCGCGGGCCATCCAGCCGCTGATCGAAGCACTTGCGGACTTTGACAAGGCAGTACGTGAACAAGCGACGCTTGCCCTCTCCTCGATCGGCAAGGCGGCGATCGAACCACTCGCTACTGCGATGAAGGAGAAGAAATGGGAGACACGGTACCGTGCCGCAGAAGCGCTGGGTAAAATCGCAGATGAAAAAGCGGTCAAGCCGCTCATCCAGGCGCTGAAAGACAACCGCGATCATGTGCGGTATATGGCGGCGAAGGGGCTGCGTGAACTCGGGGACTCCGATGCCCTCGAACCGATGATTATTTTGTTAAAAGACGAGAACAAGTACGTCCGGATGATGGCAGTCCGGGCACTTGGTGCAATTGGCGGGAAAAAAGTACACGCTGCACTAATCAGGGCGCTTGAAAGTGAAGAGGACGAGAAAGTTAAGGAAGCAATACACGAAGCAATGAAATAAAAAAATATCAAATTACATCAAAATACTAATTTTCCTTTACCGTATCTTTGTCCCCGGCTCCACCGGTTTTAATGGCACCAGCAGCGATGCCTGTTCTCCCGCAGCGAGAATCATCCCGTTGCTCTCTATGCCGAATATCCTTGACGGCGCAAGGTTGGTGACAACAACCACATCTTTTCCCACAAGCTCTTCAGGCTTGTAGATCTGCTGCATGCCGGCGACGATCTGGCGGGTCTCACCGCCAATGTCGACCTGTAGCCTGAGTAACTTGTTCGATTTCGGTACCTGTTCTGCGGCAAGCACCCTGCCTGTCCTTATCTCCAGTTTCTGGAATTCCTCGAATGATACAGTAGGTATTTTCTCCATCTTTCTGTTCGCCTCCGCGACACGCTTCTGCAGCAGCGCATCGAGTTCTGCGATCTTGTTCTCATCCATTTTGGCAAAGAGTGGTTTGGGCACCGGGATGTTCGTCGCACGGACTTCCTGTATTGCGTCAGAAATCTGGTGGGTTGCGATCGTGTCTGTGTACCCCAGCATCACCCAGCACTCCTGCGCCTTTTCCGGCATCATTGGCTCGATGAGAAGGGCGATGGCTTTGATGAGCTGGACGCAGTTCTTGATCACCGTTGCGGCCGCAGCTCTGTCAGTCTTGACGATTTTCCACGCCGCGTTGTTCTGCATGTATGCGTTACCGAACGCAGCAAGGCTCATCACTGCATCCGCCGCGCCCTTGAACTCATACTCCTTCATGAAGTTATCAACAGTTTTTGTGCACTCCTCGATCTCTGCGATGATGGCGGGGTCGACTGGACCATCTGGTATGCCGCCGAACTCCTTATGGGCAAAGAAAAGTGTGCGGTACACGAAATTGCCAAAAATATTGACGACCTCGTTGTTGATCCGCTCGGAAAAGACCTTCCATGAGAAGTTCAGTTCCTTGGTATGGTTCGTGTACGAGAGCAGGTAGTAACGCAGGTAATCGGCGGGCAGCCCCTTGTCAAGGTAGTCCTCGTTTGTCCAGACAACATAACCTCGCGATTTACTGAACTTGTGGTCGTCCACCTTCACCATGCCGGATGCAACAATTGCATACGGTACCCCGTAGCCCGCCCCTTTGAGCAGCGCTGGCCAGAAGATGCAGTGATGGTAGATGATGTCACCGCCAATGAAATGTGTGACCCGGTTTTCACCGCACCAGGAGCGTTTCCAGTCCTTACCCGTTTTTTTCGCCCACTCCTCGGTAAATGCAATGTAGCCTACAGGGGCATCCACCCAGACATACACCACGAGGTCATCCCGCCCGGGGAACTTCACTCCCCAGTCGAGTGTGCGGGTGATGCACCAATCGTGAAGTTCCTCCTTAATCCACCCGATCGCGTAATTCTTTGCGTTTGTGGTTCCCTTCACCTGATCGAGATAGGGGAGCAGGAAATCTTTGAACCTGCTGAGTTTGAAGAAGTAATGTTCCTGGTCACGGAACTCCGCTTTCGTCCCGCAGACTTTGCAGACCGGCTCCCTGATCTCACCGGGTTCAAGGTGTTTACCGCATCCCTGGTCGCATTCATCACCCCGTGCCGGCGTACCGCAGTGCGGACAGATCCCTTCGACATACCGGTCGGGCAGGAATCGTTTGCACTTCGTGCAATACGCCTGGTGTACGACCTGCTTATAGACGTAGTTATTGTTGATCAGAGATTTTACAATCGCGGTCGTACGCCGGTGGTTGGTCGGGTCGTCGGTCATCCCAAAGTGGTCGAAGTGCACCCCCATCCGCTTGAACGTCGCATTAAAGTGCTCGTGATATTGTTCCGAAAGCTTGCGTGGCGATACGCCTGCCTGTTCGGCAGACACCACGATCGGTGTCCCGTGGTTGTCAGACCCGCAGACAAACACGACTTCCTCGCCTGTCCGCCGCATGTAACGGACGAAAGCGTCTGCGGGGACGTACGTTCGCAGGTGCCCGAGGTGACAGGGTCCGTTTGTGTACGGGAGCCCGCAGGTGACGAGAAGCGGTGGCATCATTATCAGTATTTTTAGATGCTGATACGTTATAATTCATATACCATGGGAAAACGGCTGAAACTGGCAACACGGGCGTTTGGTGCGGAACCTGGCATACCGGATGTTACCGCGCTTGCAGCGTGGGTAGTCGGGCACCGGGGGGCATCTGCCGATCTCATCTCGTACCTGCTCGACCAGTCGCTTGCCCCGCAGATCGCCGCTGAAATCGGCATACCGTGTGCAGGTGGAAAATTCTGCAGAGATCGGATTCTGGAATCCCTGATCGGCGTTCATGATGGGAATGCAATCGATGAGCTTGGCGTGTGTACGGAAGTGATCATAGAGGACACCGCTCAGCTCGTGGCGCAGAAAAATGGCGTCTGGTGCGCGTTGCCCGCTCCGCATGCTCTTAGGATCACTGATACGTACTACGATGATGAGGATGAGTGGCATGATGCAATCGCCGGCGTGTACCGCACGATAATGAGAGCAATGCGGGATGCAGGGATTGGGGGAAATGTACTCATCTGTGACACGATGGACGAGGGGGAAATATCAGCGCTTGCACGGCAGAATGTATTTTTCTTCCAGCCTGACCCTGACCGTGAGAGTCTTGGAACCCTGATGGAGCACCAGCGGCGGATAGCAGTGGGTAAAGATCAACTCAATGCGGTATTCGATCTTGCAAACGAGTACGAACTTTTACAGATCATTCTGGTGGACGCTGATGCCGAATCGATTGCACGCACCCTGTCACATCTTGATCCGGATCAGATCATGGTTGGCGGGTACTGCACGGACATGTGTGAAACCTACTGGAAGTCTCTTGTCGGTTCCGCGACCTATTTAAAATAGAATAAACTTGAGTGGGGGATTTTCATCTCGACTGCGCGACTTTTACGAACTCATCGAAGTGCCGGCTCTTCTTGAACAGCCAGAAGGTGAACCGTTCAATCACCGTGAAATTAAAGCTGCCTCCCGCTGCGTTCGGGTGCCCGCCACCATTGAACTCGCGGGCGATCAGGTGGCTGATGGGTGGGACGGAGCGAAGCGAGAACCTCCCCTCCTTTCCGATGATGACTTCGATATCGGTCTTTTTCTTGTCGCGGATAAAGTGCGCCGTCTCGCTCGGGTACCCGTAGAGCGGGGCAAAGGCGATCCGGTATTTCGTGCCAACGATGGTCGTGTGCCGAAGGCTGCGCCGCATCATCGATTCCATCTCAGCTTTGATGTCGGTAAACTCATGTTCGATCAGATTGTCGGAAAAGATGCCGTTGACAAGGCAATCCCGTACATGATCGCGGTTTTTCTTTCTCTGGAGCACCTGCCCGAGCACCGAGGAACGGGGATCGTGGTGTCTCCACAAATCGTAGTCACAGACCACCTGTGCGACCTCAGTAGCGGTCTTGTTATCTGGCAGGAGATCCACCGCGACAATCCCCGTTGCGCAGACCGAGGTATCGATATGGAGCAGCGCAATCTCTTTTTGTACCCTTGCGACCTCATCATCCCGCCAGCGGTGGTGGTCCCGCCACTCAATGATCCAGCCGTTCGCTCGTGCACGGCGCGCGATATGCTCGATTTCCTTATAATATCCAAGATCGGAGATGGAGAGAAGGTTGCCCTTCCCCTCGCAGGATGCGACAGCAGAAAATATCCTTGGGAACCTGCCCACCGAACTCCATATGGAAAACACCCCGTCGCCATATTTCATCCGGTGGATCGCGTCCGCTCCGACAGCGTCCAGATCGTTGTGCGTGAGGTGGACGATATGGGCGGTGCGTGAAGCGACTGCAACGGAAAGGCCTGTCTCGTCGCCATTGGTGGTTGTCAGGGCAAAGGGCATCTGTACGGATTAGTAGTGTCATCGCGGCACATAAAAAGAAACCGTCGGCGGTACTTACTCACGGGCGGGAACATATCCTTTATTAATCAACAACAACAACATTTGTATCCCTGCCTCAGTAGCTCAGACTGGGAGAGCGCCAGACTGAAGATCTGGTTGTCCCCGGTTCAAATCCGGGCTGAGGCACTCAGATTTCTTGTATTCGGGGCATTTTTTAGGTCATTATGGATCTGCAGTCAGGGTTATAAGTTTCGAACACGATCTTGAACACGGAGAAATGATCGTCGCCGTCTCTCTCCTTGCAGGTGCCGTTTATTATACCTGGCCGGTTACATCATGAAGGCTGCCTGACTTTGCAGGTATCTATATTTATTTAGGGAGAAAGTAAGAGAAGGGATATCATGTCCCAACAGCATCCATTGCCATATATCATATTTATTATTCTTTGTACACCCGCACTCTGGTTATTCTACGTCGGGCTTACCAGCTTGGGTCAGACACTCTACCTTGTGGCCGCGGTTGTCTGGATCATCATTGCAGCATTCATCGCGGCTTCGGTGAAGATTGCTGACCAGTGGGAGAGAGTTGTCGTATTACGTCTGGGAAAATTTACCGAACTGAAAGGGCCTGGTGTATTCTTCATCATACCGGTCATCGAGAAAGTCGCTTACTGGATTGATAACCGTATCATCACGACATCGTTCAAGGCCGAAAAAACCCTTACCAAGGATACCGTACCGGTGGACGTTGAAGCGGTGCTCTTCTGGAAGGTACTCGATGCTCAAAAAGCAGCCCTTGAAGTTGAAGATTACCGTTCCGCGATCAGCTGGGCATCCCAGACGGCACTCCGGGAAGTCATCGGCAAGTCGTTTCTCTCCGATATGCTGGAAGGGAGGGAGAAACTCGATAAGGAACTGCAGAAGATTATCGATCTCCGGACAATCGAATGGGGAGTTCATGTCAGTTCGGTCGAAATACGGGACGTCCTGATACCGAATGAACTTCAGGACGCGATGTCCATGCAGGCACAGGCAGAACGGGAACGGCAGGCACGCGTGATCCTCGGTGATTCGGAACGGCAGGTTGCCGAGAAATTTGAGGAAGCGGCAAAGACCTACCAGAACAATCCTATCGCCCTGCATTTAAGGGCGATGAACATGCTCTATGAAGGACTGAAGCAAAACGCGACCATTGTCATCGTCCCTTCCACTGTTCTTAATACGATGACCCTAGGTGATATGACTGGTACCGTCTCGCTCGCTAAAATACTGACTGAAGAAAAAGAGCAAAAAAAACAGGAAACCCGGCCAACCGCGAAAAGAGATGATGAACTGAAGAGAACAGAAATGCCGGCGACTTCCACGGAAAAAGGTGCTCTCTGAAAAGAGCAATAAAAATCTTAACATTTTGGGAAATATTTCGTTATAAAAAAAACAAACTCCATTGCCCTAGTGGCGATCAGGCAAACTAGCATTATTGCCATTAATAGTAGTCTCATCAGCGTATTTTCTTTTGTGTAAAATTAAAATCACACATATAATGGACAAAAAGCCATCTTTAAACAATATTTATTTAGGGTGAAACGTTTATATTCTGTATGTCATGCTATAGCATAGCATAATGAGGGTAGCAATGAAACTTACCGCGAACTTTACCATTTTGTTTCTTGTGATTGTGCTCATCGCAGCACTGTTTGCCGGATGCGCACAGCAGGCACAGACACCAGCACAGCCAAAAGAGATCAAGATCGGTGCTATCGTATCAATGACCGGTCCGAACAGTAATATCGGAAAGAGCATGTGGCAGTCAGCTTTTCTGGCAGCTGACGAGATCAACGCGAACGGGGGTATTTTTGTCAAACAATATAATACAAAGATACCCATCGCGCTTGTTCAGGGTGATGATGAGTCCAACCAGAAGGGCGGTCAGAATGCAGCCACCAAACTGATCACCGAAGATAAAGTGGATATCCTCGTGGGTGGATACTCCAGCGGGGTCACCTCTGCCTACCAGCAGACTGTTGCGGAGTACAAAGTCCCGTATATCGTGACGGGTGCATCGAGCCCTATCATCACCCACCGCACGGATATTGATACCAGCACGGTCTTCCACCACTGCCCGACAACCGATGCCTACGGGAAATACACCACCAACTTTATCGATCAGGTGATCCGTCCGGCGGTCAACAAGAAATTCAGTTTCCCGGCTGACCGCCCGTTCCGGCTCGCGCTGCTCTATCAGGACACCGCGTTCGGCCAGGGAGTGCAGGCTGCTGTCAACGAAACGATCACGAAGAACAATCTGAACATCCAGCTCGTTTCCCAGCAGAAGTTCAAGATGAGCGAGAGTGACTTCAGGACGCCGCTGACCGTTATCAAAGCGGCAAATCCCGATGCTCTCTACGTGGCAGCAGCCCCCAACGAGGGCGCACAGATCGTGCCACAGGCACGGAGGGACGTGGGGCTCACCACGATATTCCTCGCAGTTGAGAACAACGATGCCCCAGAGTATTATAAGGGAATCGGGCAGTACGGTGAGTATTCGATTATTGAGAGCCGGTTCTCACCGTATACAGCTCCGACGGGGTTGGTTACTGATGCCCAGAATGCATTCAAGAACAATTACTTTACTAAATGGGGAATGTATCCGGACATGATGGGTGCCTCTACCTACGAGGGCACCTACATCGCAGCAAAAGCGATTGAAAATGCCGGGACGCTGAACAAGGCGGATATACGGCAGGCGCTTGTGGACCTCAGGATGCCACAGCTCATAGAATACATGAAAGACGGGACGATCTCATTCAGTAAAGACTTCAGGGAATCGCAGTTCAATCACTGGATGGAGCAGTTATATTATAACTCAACCATTGGTGAAACCAGACCGAAGATTGTCTGGCCTGATAACCTCAAAGGCACAGATTTCGCGCTGCCTGCCTGGTATAAACCGGGCAGTGCATAACAAAACCAATCATTTCTTTTTCTTTGCGGATACAATGTATTCCGGAAGACCCTTTCATGGCAGAGCTCGAAGTATTACTGCAGGTACTGTTCTGGGGGCTGTATGCCGGCTGCATCTATATCCTGCTTGCGACGGGGCTCAACATCATTTTCGGCGTTATGAAGGTAGTGAACTTTGCGCATGGCGAATTTCTCATGGTTGGTGCATATATCACTGCAACTGTTTTTTTCCTGTCGGGCATCAATCCCTATGCGATCATTTTCTTGTCCATGCTCGCGCTGATCGGCATCGGTGCGGTCGTGGAACGGTTATGTTTCCGCCCTATCCTGGGCACAAGCAAGCTCAACGAGATCTTTCTCTCAATAGGGCTCATCTACATTTTCACAAACAGTGCTGCTATTATCTGGGGTGATGAATGGCAGAGCATCAAGAGCCCGTACGCCGGCATCACTATCCCGATCGGATCACTCACCGTTCCCTTCGATTATATCATCATCATGGTTGTCACTGCTGCTATCCTGTGCGCACTGTACCTGTTTTTGAAAAAGACCAAGACCGGACGGGAGATGCGGGCGACCAGCCAGAACCGGAAAGGAGCGATGCTTGTCGGCATCAATGTCGAGCGGATAGACATCATCAGTTTCGGCATAGGCTGTGCGCTTGCAGCTGCGGCGGGAACTCTCTGGGTGGTAAGCGGTCAGGTATTCAACCCGTATATGGGCTCGATCCCGGCCGTCAAGGCATTTGCCATTATCATCCTTGGCGGACTGGGGAGTATTCCCGGCGCGATTGTCGGCGGGCTGCTCTATGGTATTGCAGAGAACGGGGCGGCATACTACGTTGGAGGGATCTGGAAAGATGCGGTCTCGTTTATCATCCTGATCATCGTCCTTGTCATACGACCAACGGGCTTATTCGGTGAGTCAGGGGACTGATGGCTATGGATCTGAACCTGAAGCGCGATACACTTGTTCGCTACGGAACTCTTGCAGTGATAGGCATTGCCGTGGTTGCCCCGTTCCTTTCAGGGAATCTTTACATCATTAATGTCATTACCCTTATGCTCATCTTCATCATTTTTGCCTCCGCATGGAACCTGCTCGCCTATTCCGGGCAGGGATCACTGGGACATGCTGCTTTCTTTGGTATCGGTGCCTATGCATCAACCCTGATCGCGGCAAAGAGCGGGATTTCACCCTATGTTACCATCTTTCTTGGTGCTGCTGTGGCAGCATTCATCGGCATTCTTATCGGGCTTACCTGTGTCAGGCTCAAGGAATGGTTCCTTGCCATGGTCACATTCGGTTTTGCGATCATTGTCCAGACCATCACAGTCAGCCTCCTCACTCCAATCACGGGTGGCTGGGATGGGATCGCCTCACCCCGGCTTTTAAGCCCTGATATCTACGGTTATCAGCTCATCGAGTACTATTCAATTCTTGCCATTACCATTGCCTGCATCGTGTTCATTTATTATGTCATCAGGTCCCGTGTCGGACTTGCCTTCTCGGCTATCCGGGAGAACGAGCTCGAGGCACGGGCAGCAGGGATTGATCCGGTAAAATACCGGCTATTAGCGTTTGCACTCAGTGCTTATCTTGCGGGTGTTGCAGGGGCGCTTGAAATCCACCATATCGGTTATATAACACCGGAGATATTCGGTGTCGACCTGTCGTTCTGGCCGGTGACCTACGTGATCCTGGGCGGTCTTGGTACCCTTGCCGGGCCGATTGTCGGGACGGTCGTACTTACGATCATCTGGGATGGGCTCAAACTATTCGGCCTTACCTTTGGCCGTTATATCATTGTCGGTGTTCTGCTGATCCTTGTGATTATTTTCCTGCCAAAAGGGCTTGTCGATATCCCCACTACAATCCAGAAGCGGTGGAAACAGGATACAAAAGGAAAAAACCAATATGATCTGAAAGATTAGCACAAAACTAACGGGTCTCCTTTTATTGGTATGTTAGTGGATAGGTTGGCTGGCACCTGGTTTTTTCCATTATTACAACCCCGTTTTTCCTGAAGCTGGATGAATCCGGCCTGACACGGGAACGATTGCAGGAAAATAACATTCTGTTTTATATTCCCAGATACGCTTTCTGGATATGTTTCTCGTGCATCAGGTTCTTTGTTTTTCCCTCAAGCACGATCCTCCCGTTCTCGAGAACGTAGCCCCGTTCGCACAGTTCGAGCGCATGCCGGACGTTCTGTTCCAGAAGCAGGATTGTCGTCCCCCCTCTGCCGAGACGTTCCAGCGACCGGAATACCTGGGCGACAAGAATGGGCGACAGGCCGGTTGAAGGTTCATCGAGAATAAGGAGTTTCGGCTCGGACATAAGCGCCCGACCGATCGCAAGCATCTGTTGTTCGCCACCGGAGAGCGTTCCTGCCATCTGCTGCTCTCTCTCATGCAGGATGGGAAACAGGTTGTAGAGACGCTGAAGGCTCATTTCCCAGTCTGTACGGTCGCCTGCACCGAGAAGAAGGTTCTCGATAACGGGCATTTTCGGGAATATCTCCCTTTTTTCGGGAACGAGTGCAAGCCCTTTTTTAAAAATATCATACGGATGCAGCCCGAGAATATGTTCACCAAGAAAGGTGATGGAGCCGGTTGCATTCCTGTTGAGCCCCACGATCGTTTCAACAGTCGTGGATTTCCCCGCACCATTCGGTCCGATGAGAGCTACCATCTCTCCTTCGTTGACGGTTAATCCGAGATCCCAGACGACCTGTATGTTACCGTGAAAGATATTGAGACCGGATATATCGAGCAACGGTACAACCTCTTAAAATACATCCATGTCGCCGAGGTAGGTATCGATCACCTGCTGGTTGTTCACTACTTCATAGGGCCTGCCCTCGGCAATTTTTTCGCCGTGATCCAGCACGACGATCCGGTCAGATACTCCCATGATGACGCTCATGACATGCTCAATAATCAGAATAGAGGTGCCTTCATCCCTGATCTTTTTCATCAGATTCACCGCTTCGCTGCTCTCTTTGGGGTTCAGTCCCGTGGTGAGTTCATCGAGAAGGAGAAGTTTTGGGTTCGTGGCAAGCGCCCGTGCAAGCTGCACCCATTTGAGCTCTACGACATTCAGGTTCCTGTTGGAAGTATCAACTTTTTCCGGTGGTAATCCGACATAATTAAGGATCTCGACTGCCTGTTGTTGCGCCTCTTTCATTCCGGGCATATGGCTGTTGCCAAAGATTGCTCCTACCATGACACATTCTTTTGCAGAGAGGTTCGGGAACGATTCAGCGATCTGGAACGTTTTTGCAATCCCTTTCTTGCAGATACGGTCTGCTTTGAGACCGGTTATATCCTCACCACAGAATGTGACTTTCCCCGCTGTCGGGTGGGTAATCCCCGAGATGATATTTAAAAGGGTGGTTTTTCCCGCCCCGTTCGGACCGACCAGACCCACAATCTCATCCTTTCCTACGGTAAGATCGATGCCGTTGACCGCCAGAAGCCCGCCAATCTGTTTGGTTACTCCTTTAACGTGGAGGATGAGGATCACCATAGAAATGATTGACGTGGTATAGGTTAGCAACGAACATTATTAAATTATGCAGGATGCCGTCGGGCGGGAATAAATTTCTGAGTACCCGGTTAAGGAACTGAATATCACAGGTTAAAGCTATGATAATTTGTTCTATCATTTTTTAACGTTGCGGATCAATATCACATGTATCAAATAAGGCTCAAAGGTACAAGCGTGCAGATCCTTTTCATGCTCCTGAATCCATGGGGGATTCAATGAACGCGATCATCGAAATGTTCTTTCTCGGATTCCTCATCGGGCTCACTGGTGCCCTTGCCCCAGGTCCGACGCTGATAGCGACGATCAACGCTTCGCTGAAAGGCGGATGGACGATGGGCCCCCGTGTCACGCTAGGGCATGCAGTGGTTGAAGTCGTGATGGTACTGCTTATCATTGCCGGGCTTTCTGTGATTATCGGCGGATATTCCTGGCTTATTGGCAGCATTGGCGGAGCAGCCCTTATTGTCTTTGGGGTGTTCACGATCATGGAGAGCCGGCATACCCAACTTGACCTCATGCCGCCACAATCAGAGGGCCTGGGAACGACAACCGGTCCGTTTCTTGCCGGGATGCTCACCAGCATTTCCAATCCCTATTTCTGGCTGTGGTGGCTTACCGTGGGAAGTGCGCTCATGATCGGGGCATTGTACGGGGGAATTGCCACCGCCATTGCATTCATTATAGGGCACTGGGGGGCGGATCTGGCATGGTTTACGCTCGTTTCGATCAGTGTTCATCGAGGCAGGTTTCTTCTCCGGGGCCGCGAATACCGGTGGATATTGGCCTTATGTGGGCTTTTTCTCATAGTCTTTGGTGTGTATTACGTCTCGATCTTGCTGCGGTAGTTTGCATCAGCCGGCGGCAAGGGTTATCCAGCGGTGCAGAGAATACCGGATGTACACATGGATCAGGAAGAAATTGAGGAGGACCCCTGTGAACAGTGCGGGCTCTGCTGCAGGATATTCGGGAACAATATTACGCCAACTGCTGAGAACCTGTTCCAATGGATCGAGAGAGGGCGCATGGATATCCTTCGTTATTTCTCTGCCTGTAAGGAAGATGGCTCATGGGTCAACTGTGCTGACCTGAAGTCTGAGGAACTTGGGGGGCTCGTTGTCGTGGAAATGAGAGATCCCGCCACCCATGACTATCTCCCTGTATGCCCATTTTTACACCGGGTCGGGAAGCGGCGGTACCTCTGTGGGATCCATGATATAAAACCGGCGATGTGCTGCACATACCGGCCATGGATCTGGGGTGAGACCAATTTTAACCAGTGCAGGGCACTTGCGAAGCTGAACCGGAAGAGCCGGTGGACTGTTTAATAGAGGAATGTGGAGTGATGGAATGAAAAAAAAACAGTCTCGTTGAAAAAAAATTCTGAAGTCCTTCTCTTTAATCACGATAATTGCAGTTGCGTCCCCGTCCTTTTCATCATAAGAAGAAACTATTGATTATGCTTTCTTTTGTTTTTTCGTACAAGAACTTAATACCGTTCCCCGCACATACTTCAGAAATTCATGGATATTCTGATCCCCGTCCTCATTGGAATTGGTCTCTCGATGGATTGTTTTGCGGTTTCGCTTGCGATTGGCACAACGACAAAAACAAACCTTCGAATTGCTGCACTGATCATCGCACTCTGTTTTGGCATGTTCCAGATGGGCATGACACTGCTTGGATGGGCTGCCGGGACATGGCTGAGCAGATTGATTGCGGGGGTTGATCACTGGGTCGCATTTCTCCTCCTGACGTTTATTGGCGTCAAAATGATTATTGAAGGGATGAAAGGGGATGGTGTCGACACGGGATCGGTTCACGTCATGCAGTTCGGTTCGGTGATCATTCTCTCCATCGCGACCAGCATTGACGCGCTTGCGGTCGGTGCATCATTTGCCGTTCTTCAGTATGCTATCCTCATCCCGAGTCTGATTATAGGGATTGTCGCATTTCTTTTTTCATTCATCGGTGTGATGCTCGGTACACGGCTTGCCCCCTTTCTGGGCACGAAGATTGAGGTGCTGGGAGGTCTCATCCTGATTGCCATCGGACTGAAAATACTTGTTGAGCATCTTTTTCTTTTCTAAGTTCATACGAATCATCACAATCTCATTTTTTACTGACGTCAATTGTTTTGTCTCCATTTGGAGGGTTCGAAATAGGGGTCTGTCTGCGGACGTTTCTGCTGCGCAGGCTGGAAAAAATTATCAAAGCGGCCTCTTTCACGAACTATGCCGTTTTGCTCAAATACAAACAGCTGTTCTTCCGCATCGGCACGGGACGAGTGGCAGAGGGAAGTGATGCCAGCGCCACAATATATCGGCACGATTTCAACGGACGAAAAAAATAATAGCCGGTTTGTCAGCCTTCCGCATAATACATTTTTTGAGGAATGGGACATACCTCTGCGGGCATACGAAAAGATGCATGGTGGTAGTGAGGTTTCCGTTACCCATGCGGTTGTGGAACTCTAAACGTGGTGATGAACGTATGTCGATGCTACCGGCTCAGGAACTTCTGGAGTGCAGCAGACAGTTCCGCAAACGATACCGGTTTCTGGAGGATCCCAAGCGCCGGGTCATTAAGCTTCGCCACCTCTTTCTGTACCATCGGGGCTGCTGTAAAGAGGAGCACGGGCAGGTCTTTTTGCCCGTACTCCCCCCGCAGTTTCTCCAGGATCTCCCACCCGTTAATCGGTGTCATCATAATATCGAGCAGGATGAGTTCAGGCGGGCTCTTTTTCACTTCTTCAAGTGCCTCCAGCCCGTTCATGACGAGGATGGGCTCATATCCGAGCCTCCGCAGCAGGATCTCCATCAGCTCGAGGATCGGCTGATCGTCTTCCACAACCATGATTCTACGTGCCATCTTTTACAACCTCCTTGGGTCGAATTTTCGGGATATGGATGGTAAAAGTGCTCCCCACACTCACGATGCTGTCTACACTGATGTAACCACCGTGCATCTGGATGTATTTCTTTGCGATAGAGAGCGAAAGCCCGATACGATCGTACTTCCGGCTCAGTTTTTCCGAATCAGCGAGCTGGAACGGTTCAAAGATCGCATCAAGCTGCGTTCCGGTGATGCCGACGCCGTTATCCTGTATAGCGAGGCGGTGGTGCGTATCACTGCCGGATGAACGGTAGATAATTTTAATCCTTCTGGGCGGTTTGGAGTAGTTCACCGCATTGGAGAGCATCGAATTAATCACGACATAGATCTTGTTTTGATCTGCTTCGAACGTGACGTCAAGCGGGATCTCGATTGCGATATCTGCCTTCATCATGTAACCCCCAGTTTCGATGATGTTTTTCAACAGAGCGCTAAGGGAAAAAGTTGAGTAGTCCAGATCGGTCTTACCGGAATCGAGCACCGAAAACTCCAGCATCTGGTTGATGATCTGGCGCTCGCGGTCGACGCTCTGCAGACACCGGTCGAGAATGTTCTTGGTCTCGTCCGTAAGCCCGAACCCTTTTGGGTCCTGCATGAGCAGGTTCAGGTAACCCATGATCGGTTGAAGGGGTGTACGCAGCTCGTGCGCTACCGTGGAAATGACGCCCCGCCGTCTCTCGCTATCCTGTTCGATCTGATCCTTGAGTTTCTCCCGTTCGCTGATATCCACAATATTCACGAGCAGTGCAGGTTTTCCGCCCTGCTTTATCGTCGTTGAAAACAGCGTTGCAAGTTTTGTTTCCCCTGTTTTTGTCAGAAACCTGAACTCTGTCTTACCAGAAGGCACGGGGGGGGTCTCTGCCTGCTTCAAATATCCCTGGAAATCTGTGATGTCATCGGCGTGAACGAACGCAGACAGTTCACGCCCGATCAGGTCGTCTCTCGCGTAGCCGGAGAACGTAGTAAATGACGGGTTGGTATAGATGATCTGCATATTCTGGATGATGACAATACCAGTCGGTGAACTTTCGGTGACCTGCCGGTACCTGGCAGCGTGGTCTTCCGCCGCCTCCTTGCCCTGTGTGCGTGTGTTGATATCTATAACCGAGCAGCTGACGAGGTTCCCATTGAGCCGGCTCCACGACAGATTTACATAGAACGGTTCCCTACCCCTTGTCGCTAACCGGGTCTCAAAGTCGACTATTTCTTCACTTGACCCGAACCGCTCATAGAAACGGCGCTGTTCGTCCCTGTTGAAAAAAAGGTGGGAGAATGGTGTTTTTACCAGTTCTTCCGCTGTATACCCCAGCATCGCCCCGAACTGGTCATTTGCGAGCGTGACGGCAAAGGTGTTCTGGTCAAAAAGCACAATGCCGATCTGCGAATACTCAAAGATGCTGCGGTACCGCGCCTCGCTGGTCCTGATCTTGTCGGTAAAATAGGAGACAGCGGCACCGATACAGATAAAGAAAATCCCCTGCCCCGTGGCATATCCCATGCCAAGCAGATTCGGGAAGGAGTAGTAGTATGAGATTGCCTCATATGCGACCGCACATGAACCGGCGACATAGATCCCGCGGCGGGGGAAAAAATAGCTTGCATACAGGATCGGGAAGTAAAATAGTTGTGGGTAGATTGTATCGATATTTCCGGCCAGTGCGAGTGCAGTGACGAAAGTGCTGGAGATGGCAAGCGAGGCAATCACCCAGAAGCGGACGAGATCGGTATGTGGGACCCTGTAATGCCAGATGGTTACAAACCGATCCATAGGTACTCTCGCCTTTTGGATGTTTTTTTATAAATATATTATCCAGATCTTTTTTTAATTACCTGTAGTCATCGATTTTATTTCCAGATCCCGTTGAACATGGTAGTATGAATGATAGTATTGACGTACCCTACCGTTGTTCCAATTGCTATAATATCGCTCGCGACCAAAGGGTACCGCATGCGCCCTCATGTTGTGGTGAATGTGGCGATAAGCGCTGACGGCAAGCTCTCCACCCGCGAACGCCGGCAGGTGAAGATATCAGGATCGGAGGACTTTGAACGTGTCGACCGTCTCAAGGCTGGATGCGATGCAGTGATGGTTGGCATTGGGACGGTACTTGCCGACGACCCGGCTCTCACCGTGAAATCGGATGAACTGAAGCGGGAGCGCCTAGCGCAGGGCAGGGACGAGCATCCTCTCCGTGTTGTCGTGGACAGCACCGCCCGCATCCCCCTCACCTCCTCAATCCTCACCAGACGTGGAGGCAAGCGCGTCGTTGCCGTATCGCAGCGGGCGGACCTGGCGACGGTCGCAAGCCTGAAAAAAATGGCAATGGTGATTGTTGCAGGAGAACAGGAAGTGGATCTTGCTGCTCTGATCGATGAGCTGGGCGCCCTAGGGGTACGGCAGCTGATGGTGGAAGGGGGCGGCACGCTGATCGCCGGCTTATTCGCTGCCGGACTTGTCGATGAGCTCTATACGTTTGTAGGAAATATTGTGATCGGCGGGAAGGATGCGCCAACCCTCGCAGACGGGGCAGGTTTTGTGACTGAATCAGAGTTTGGCCGGCTCGCGCTTTCTGAGGCGGTACGGATCGGGGAGGGTATTTTGTTGCACTGGAATGTCAGAGCGCGATCGTAAAAACAATAAAAATAGTTTTAATTATCGTCTTTTTTTTAGTTTCTGCCTGGTAACAGCAGCAGAAAATAACCCCCCGGCAGAAAAATTACAGGAGTCTTTGTTTTTCCACGGATATCACCATGGAGCACATCGCAGCTTCACGTGTGATAACTCCTGAATATATTAAAAACTACGCGGAACCTTCTCGGGAATGTTAAAAAGGTAAAAAGAGAAAATTGGCAGCGGATTATCCGCGTGTCTTGAAGGGCATCTGCTGGTCGACGACCTTGTACGAGCTGCCCGAATTCATAAGGATGATGACCTCAACACGGTCGGTTCCCCTTGTTCCTTCCAGCTCGAGTGACTCACCTTTGAGGGGCCTGAGTGTGCCGGTGACGACAGAGCCGTCGGAGCGGGTGACCCGTACATCAATTTTCGAAACTGCACTCATGCCCTTACCACCGTCAAAGGTAGTGATGATTGTGGTGGAGTATGTGCCGGCTTTCTCTACAGAGACTGAGACCGGTGTCGCGGAGGGAAGCGTATCCGTAGGACCTGGCTGGGCTGACCCGCCACCTACGGTCGGGAGTGTTGTTGTCGATACAGCAAGAGTCGGGATGGGTGTCGCCCCTGAGGGGGATCCTGTCTGCTGGGGCGCCGAGCTGGAACAGCCCGCGGTGAACAGAAGTGTCACCAGGACAAGGACTACGAGGAATGGAGCTTTGAACTTCATACAATGAGATTCCGCACCGGACTATTTGAGAATTCCGTTCTGGTGTGAACGGAACTGGCAGGTTTTGGCCGGGAGAACAACAACCTGCCTGCATTCTGCTCCAGTGCGAGAGGAAGGTGCGTGTTCTGCTGGCTGATCCGTGAATTCATAAATGGTCCGTTGTGTTGTTTTTTACATGATAACGGGACGATGCCAACACTCATCTTTCCTTGGTTCTATAGAAAGTGTACGAATCTTTCAGTAGTCATTCTTGCCGCCGTCTTTTTGCTCATTGCTGTACGGCAGGTGGGAAGATATCGGATCCGGATCTGGCAGATCATGCTTTGTGGAGCGCTGGCTGTCCTCCTCATGGGTCAAATCTCAGTTGCCGATGCCGTGCGGGCGATCAATATTGACGTGATGGTATTTTTATTCGGGATGTTTATCGTGGGCGAAGCGCTGGTGGCAAGTGGATATCTCGATATCATCGCCCGACGGTTGTTTCACCGTTTTATGACCGTTGACCACCTTGTCTTTTCCATCATCCTGTGCACGGGAATGCTCTCCGCGATCCTGATGAATGACACGCTCGCGATCATCGGTACGCCGCTTGTCCTCGCCCTTTCAGCAAAGTCAGGAATCTCCCCCAAGATGCTTCTCATCACACTTGCGGTCGCGATTACGACAGGGAGTGTGATGAGCCCGATTGGCAACCCGCAGAACCTGCTCGTCGCGGTAAATGGCGGGATGCAGGCGCCGTTTGTTACGTTTGCGCGGTACCTTGCCATCCCGACGATTATCAACCTTTTTGTCGCCTTTGCAGTGGTGAAGATCTTTTTTAAAAAGGAATTTCATCCATGTCAGGTCGAGCAAAGTGCACCGGTGGTCTGCGATAGCCGCCTCATGCGTATCTGTCAGGGTTCACTCACCATCATCATCATCCTGATCGCTGCAAATGTCATACTGTCGCTTACGGGTGGCGGACCAATTGTCAACCTGCCGGTGATCGCACTCTGTGCCGCTGCCCCGATCCTGATCCTTTCTGAATACCGGGTTCAGATCATCAGGGGTATCGACTGGTACACGCTCATCTTCTTTGTCGCGATGTTTGTTTTGATGGCGAGCGTCTGGCAGTCAGGGTTCTTCCAGTCATTTGTGAACAGCGGTATGGTGTCGTCAATACCGTTGATTCTTGGAACGAGTATCATCATCAGCCAGTTCATCTCCAATGTCCCATTTGTAGCCCTGTTCCAACCGATGATCCAGCAGGCGGGAGGCACCACCGCACAGCTGGTCGCGCTTGCGGCGGGGAGCACGATCGCGGGCAATCTCACGATCCTCGGGGCAGCGAGTAACGTGATCATCATCCAGAACGCGGAGAAACAGAAAGAGACACTCACGTTTTTTGAGTTTGCGAAGGTAGGGGTGCCGCTTACGGTGATACAGGTGGCGGTATATTGGGTCTTCCTCGCCATTTTTTAAGGAACAAATCAATATTCCTAGCGCTGATATACTAAAGCATGCCAGCTCCCCTCATTGGAAGAAAACTGGGCGTGGGCGACATACTGCTCCCGGAGGCAGGAAAGGTACGTGGCATCAAGGTCCTGGGCATATCGGGATCGAGCCGGCAGGAACCGGAGAAGTCGAAATCTGAACGGCTCCTTCTCCGTGTCCTCGAGAAGTACCGGGCAGCAGGATGCGTCACAACCTTCCTGCGTTTAAAGGACCTCAAAATTTACGACTGCGAAGGGAACTATTCAGACAATCCTGCACACTGCACCTATCCCTGCCAGTCGTCGCTGAAATACGCGGATGACGAAATGCAGACGGTCTATGATGCGGTGCTCTCCACCGATATCCTCATCCTTGCAACGCCGATCCGGTGGAACAACCACTCAGCGCTGGTCCAGAAGTTCTGCGAGCGGATGAACAGCATCGAGAACCAGTACTCCTGGTTCGGCAACCGGATGATTAAGAACAAGGTCGCAGCACTCATCATCATCGGGCACGTAGACGGTATACAACATGTCGCCGGAAATCTCATGAATTTTTTTGCCTGGCTGGGTTTCCATATGCCGGAAGTAGCGATTGTCTCCTGGGTCGGTGAATATGACGAAGATACAACCAAGGACTGGGACCAGATCCAGAAGAACAAGTACATGCAGGAGGATCTTGAGAACATGATCGCAAGTTCACTCCAGCTCGCGTCCAGCCTGAAACGAGGGGCAGAATGCAAAGACTGACGTCGCGGTGGTTTTTATGGAATTCAAGCAGGAAAATCCTGACAACCAGGAAAAGCCGGATAAAAGGCGCGAAGAGCTGAAAGGCAAAGTCCTCAGACTCAAGGATCTTGTGAACTATTCGGACGGGACGGTCGCAAGCCGGATGATCATCTCCAGACAAGCCGGCAACATCACGCTCTTCTCTTTTGACGAGAACGAAGGGCTTTCAGAACACACCGCGCCGTATGACGCCGTGGTCACGATCCTTGACGGCGAGTGCGAGGTCTGGATTGCAGGGCAGACACACCGGATGAAGGAGGGTGAGACGATCATCTTCCCGGCAAACGTTGCGCATGCTCTCTCCGCGATCACGAAGTTCAAGATGAGCCTGACCATGATCCGGGAGTGATGGAATGGGCGGGGACGACAAGGATGGGTACTACTGCTCGATCTGCGGAGGCATCCCGCCCGATAAGATCAAAACAAAAAAGATCCTGATCGATGGCAAGGAAACCGGCATCGACCAGCTGGACTGGATCATCGAAGAGGTCAGGAAGCTGCATTTGACCGATGATGCTGCGATTACAGAGGAACTCCTGAAGCGGACGATGGCGCTCAACTATGTACCGACAAAAAAGAAGGAGGCGTACGGGGCGGCTCTGCTGGAGGATTACCGGAAATTCTTACAAGAGAGATTATGACCATCAAAATCACCTTTGATACAAATTGCATTTTAATCGACGAAAAAGATTGTAAAAAACCTTATTATAAACAAATCAAAGCGTTAGAGAATTTTGAAATTAGAGGGTTTATTAAAATTTTTAAAACCGATGTTCAAGATACAGAGATTTATCCAGACGCGCCACAACAAAAATCTTCAGACACAATTTTACGAAGATTAAAACAGTCTGAAAAATTCGAGGAGTTGCAGGGTATTGCAGTTGTAGGACATACAAGATTAAATCATGGTAAGGTCTGCTCGGATAACGATGCGGATGAATTCTATCTTCTCAATAAGGATCAGAAACAAAATAAAAACAAAACTGATGTGAGAGATGTGATGACTCTTCACACTCATAAAAACTATGGAAATGACTTTTTAGTTACTAATAATGTGAAGGATTTCTTATTTGACACAACTGTTCAGATTATTGATCCAGTAATTCTTGATGCAGATTACCTTAAGTAAATTCAGGATGAGTCTCAACTAAAGAATTATCTCGAATTTATCAGCCGGACAATTCGCAATAATAAAAATCAAAATTAGGGAACAACTACGTGGATTGGAAGGAATTCCCGTTAAAAATCCCCGCCAAGGCCACCCGGATGTATTTTGAAGGCACTTTCTTGGGATTTTCCCTTAAAAAATCCCTTCTCTCTCCCCCAAATTTCACCCCATTTTTTTCGGGCCATATTCACTCCCGGATACAGGATAATCCGGTAAACGGGCTGGACTAACCCCCGTTTTTCCATGCTGGTAAACGCCCGCTAAATTGCACGGTTTTTTCCTGATTAAAACTGCCATTTTCAAAAAATAGTGGATTAGAAGAGGAATTTTGTCGGGCGTTGGCACCAGTTCCATTGGAGATTTCCCGCGAGGTTATCGGCCGTACGTGTCTCCGTCGAAGACCAGACCATGAAGAGGCTGATGTCTTATTGGTATGCTACCTGATGAGGGTGGATTGTGTCCACCCTATACCGGCATCTCACCGGGCATGGGGATTAGTGTACCCGTCCGGCCCCCACCACTCGATCTCCCCGACCGAAACTTCCGTGACATGTAGCCGGCGCCAAGCCCGCTCGTGCTGGGTGCGGAGCCAGAGCTCGCGGAGGATGAATGGCGGGAACGGGAGTTCGCGCAATCCACGGACCTCTTCGGGAAAGAGCTGGTCATAGAACGCTTCGGGATCGATCCGGTACCGCGTCTGCCGGACCTTCACGAGCCGGACCGATTCCGGTTTGAAGATCTGGAAATCGTACGGGAGATCCGCGTGCGGGTTGTCGGTCCAGCGGTAGCCCATCCGCTCCGCAAATGTTTTTGCCTCAGCAATAGCGGCCGCCGGTTTCTGTCCGCGGGTCATGCAGGTGCAGCCTCACCGGGATTTTTTTTGTGAATGGACATGCAGTTTCCGGAATAATCCGGTTGCGGTTGAATGCCTTGTGGTCGGTGTGATGTCTGCCGGCAGGAAAGAACCGGCGTCCCGCGCACTGCCGCCTCCACAACAAATAAGAGAATCCTGGAAAGAACATACGACTACCGGAGATTACCGGCCCGGAGGATCCCATGCCCGAACCGGAAAAAAAGAAAGCCGAACTGAAAATATCAGGTATGCACTGCGCCACCTGTGCGATTAATATCGAGGAATCACTTGCCAAACTCAACGATGTTTCAAAGGCAGCGGTGAACTTTGGCAATGATAGTGCCCATGTGGAATTTGATCCGGCAAAGGTGAAGCTCTCTGATCTCGAAAAGGCGGTAAAAGATGCCGGGTACGGTATCATCAACCGGCAGGCGTCAATCAAGCTCGGCGGGATGATGTGTGCCACCTGCGTTGAGACGATCGAAGCTGCGCTCCGCGAACTCCCTGGCATGGCTGCAGCGTCCGTCAACCTCGGGACGGAAAAGGCGTACGTGACGTACAACGAGAGCATCACGACGCTTGGGGATATGAAAAAGGCGATTGAGGACGCGGGCTACCAGTATCTCGGGCTCGTGGGTGAGGTGAGCGAGGAGACGGAAAAGATAATCCGGGAAAAAGACCTGAGGGACAAGTTCTTCCGGTTCTCGATCGGGTTTGCCGTCTCCATCCCGCTCATGGTTGCGATGTGGGTGCCGCTCCCCATCCCGATGCATACCCTTGCGTACGTGGTGCTTGTTGTTGCAACGCCTGTCTTTGTGTACGTGTCCTACCCGATCTTCCGTGCCGCTCTCATGGCGCTTCGCAACCGCTCGCTGAACATGGATGTGATGTACGCGATGGGGATCGGTGTCTCGTTTGTGGCAAGCGTCATGGGCACGTTTTCCATCATCCTTACCCACGAGTTCATGTTCTACGATACCGCCATCATGCTCGCCTCGTTTCTGATGCTCGGGCGGTATCTCGAAGCACAGGCAAAGGGCAGGACTTCGGATGCAATCAAAAAACTGGTCGGGCTTCGTCCGAAGACCGCAACCGTGATTCGCGAGGGAAAAGAGGCTGAGATCCCGGTCGAGGACGTGGCTGTCGGGGACATCGTGATCGTAAAGCCCGGGGGGAAGGTGCCGGTCGATGGAGAGGTTGTAGCTGGCGAGAGTTACGTGGACGAGGCGATGATCACCGGCGAGCCGGTGCCGCCGCTGAAGGTAAAAGGGAGCCGGGTCGTTGCCGGCACCATCAGCCGGAACGGTGTGCTCTCGCTCAGGGCAACAAAAGTCGGAAAGGAGACGGTGCTTGCCCAGATTATCCAGCTCGTGGAGGATGCACAGGGATCAAAACTACCGGTCCAGCGGATCGCCGATGTCGCGGTCACGTACTTCATTCCCGCCGTGCTGGCAATCGCCGCGATCTCGTTTGTCACATGGTACTTCGTGTTCCACAGCACGCTCCTGTTTGCGCTCACTGCGCTCATCTCAGTGCTCGTGGTCGCCTGTCCCTGTGCGCTCGGGCTTGCGACACCAACCGCTGTGACGGTCGGTGTGGGACGGGGCGCGGAGCTCGGCATCCTGATCCGGAACGGCGAAGCGCTCGAGATCGCAGAAAAGGTGACAACCGTTGTCTTTGACAAGACGGGGACGCTGACCAAAGGAAAGCCGGAAGTAACCGACCTTGTGCCGGCCGGGATATCCGAAGAGACGCTCCTATCCTTTGTAGCTGCCGTCGAAAAAAATTCCCAGCACCCACTTGCTCAGGCTGTGGTCAGAGCAGCGGGGATCAGAGGTGTGAAGATTGAAGGTGCGGAGCGGTTCGACACGTACGGGGGCAAAGGAGTATCAGCAACCGTGCTTGGAGAAACGGTACTGGTGGGCAACCGCATGCTGATGCAGGAGAATAATGTCATAATCCCGTCAGATATGGAATCACGGATCGCGGCGTTCGAACAAGACGGGAAGACGGCAGTCCTTGTTGCCGCGGGCGTGCAGATGGCAGGCGTGATTGTGATTGCAGACACGCTCAAAGAAACAACAAAACCCGCAATCGAAAAGCTCAGGGCAATGGGCATCTCTGTTGTGATGGTCACCGGTGACAACAAACGGACTGCCGGTGCGATCGCCCGGCAGATCGGAATAACAGAAGTAATTGCCGAAGTACTTCCCGCTGACAAGGCAGCGGAAGTGAAAGCACTACAGGAAAAAGGGGGCACTGTCGCGTTTGTCGGGGACGGGATCAATGATGCACCGGCGCTCGCGCAGGCTGACGTCGGGATCGCGATCGGCAGCGGTACGGATATTGCCATTGAGAGCGGGGATATCGTGCTGATCAAGGATGACCTGCTTGATGCGGTTGCCGCAATCCAGCTCTCAAAGAAGGTGATGGGCAGGATCCGGGGCAACATCTTCTGGGCGTTTGCCTACAACACCGCCCTGATCCCTGTGGCGGCGGGGGTCCTGTACCCTTTCTCTAGCATCACGTTTTCACCGGAACTCGCAGCGGCGGCGATGGCGGCAAGTTCGGTGACCGTTGTCATGCTCTCGCTGCTCTTAAAAAGGTATATACCCCCGGCAACGCAAGTGAAATCATGAGGTGAATGTGAATGGCAATTGACCCGATCTGTAAGATGACCGTTGATGAAAAGACGGCGAAGTTCACCAGTGACTACAAGGGCAAGAAGTACTACTTCTGCGCCCCGGGCTGCAAGAAAAAGTTTGACACTGACTCTGCGAAATACGCGTGAAGGGCAGTGTGCACGACCGGCTGTCTTATTCTTTGTTTTTTATTTGCAGCACCATCTTGATATCGCATATGTGAAAATTAGCAAATACGTCTAAAAAAGTTAAAAATATCGCATTTTTTACGCCCTGTACGAAAGCATTAAGAGAGAACAAAATACAATTTCGTTAGTTACGGAGGAAAACGTATGTTAAGTAAGAATATGGAAGAAGCGCTCAACAAACAGATCAACCGCGAGTATTTCTCGGCATACCTGTACCTTGCGATGTCTGCATATTTCGAGTCAGCAAACATGAAAGGCTTTGCGAAATGGATGCGGTTGCAGGCAAAGGAAGAGCAGACGCACGCGCTCAAGTTCTATGACTACGTAATCGCCCGTGGCGGCAAGATGAACCTGCTTGCAATCGAGGCACCCAAGGCAAAGTGGACGTCGGCTGCAAAGGTGTTCGAAGAGGTCTATGCGCACGAGCAGAAAGTGACAGGGATGATTAACGCGCTTGTCGAGCTTGCAATGAAGGAAAAGGACCACGCAACATTCGAGACGCTCCAGTGGTTTGTGAAAGAGCAGGTTGAGGAGGAGGAGCACGCAAGCGAGATCCTTGGAAAGATCAGGACCATCGGTGATATACCCGGGCACCTCTTCTGCCTTGACCACGAACTGGGGAAGAGGGAATAACCTAATCATTTTTTCCCTGCCGCCATCGCGCAATGCGGTTTGCATCGCAGGGTTTCACTATGCTCTCTATCCTTGTCATTGATGACGAACCCGACCTCCTTGACCACGTCCGCCATTTTCTCGAGCGGTATGGGGACATGAAAGTGGATACGTCCCGCTCGTCAAAAGACGCCCTGAACCAGGTAGATAAAAAAGAATATGATGCGATCATCCTTGACTATTCCCTGCCGGAGATCAGCGGCATCGATTTTTTAAAGATCCTGCGGGCAAAGGGGGACACCACCCCGATCATCATCTTTACCGGTGTCGGGCGGGAGCACGCCGCGATCGAGGCGCTTAACAACGGTGCTGACTTCTTCCTGCAAAAGGGTGATGACCCCCAGACGCAGTTCCGTGAGCTTGCGCACATGATCAAGCAGGCCCGCGATCGCAGGTCGGTTGGCAGGTCGCCGGGCACTTCTAAGAGGATTATCTCAGATGTGATGAGTTTTTCACCGGAAGCAATGGTGGGGATCGATCGCGAAGGTACCGTGGTTGCATGGAATACAGCAATAGCGGATCTCTCCGGTGTCAATGCCGAAGTAATGATTGGTAGGGGTAATTACGAATATGCCGTGCCGTTCTTCGGTAAAAAAGTGCCCATGCTTATCGATCTTGTCTTTGCAACGGACGCGGAGCTCGGTGCCCATAATTACAATATCGTGAGCAGGGATAAGGGAGCGGTAATCGCGTGGACGCGTGTAGTGCGCCCTGACAACAGGGAGTTGACACTCTGGATGCGTGCGATGCCGCTTTATGACGGCAAAGGGGTGTTTATCGGGGCAATCGGATCCGTGCGCGATATCACCGATCTTGCAGGCGCAGCACTGAGATCCACGGTTCCTGCGACACCGTCCGCTTCGGTTCCGTCAGCCGGGGCCGCAACACCGGCACATGGCGGGCTGCTTGATCGTATTACTGGCAAGGCAAAGGCAGCCTACCGGCAGGGTGTCCGGCTCTGTTACAAGGAAGGAAAGCCTGAGGAAGCGATCCGGTGCTTTGACCGGGCAACAGAGATCGATTCCGGTCTTGCCTATGTGTGGAATGATCGGGGATCCTGTTTGAAGGAGCTGGGTAAATTCGAGGAAGCGCAGAAAAGCTTTGAGCGTGCGCTTGAACTGTCCCCAAAAGACGAGGAGTACCTGTATGACTACGGTGAGGTGCTCGAGACGATCGGGATCCTGCGCCGCGAAAACAAGATTCTCGATTCTGCAATCCATTCATTTTCAACTGTTACGGAAATCAGCCCGAACAACGCGAATGCGTGGAACCACATCGGGATCTGCGCGAGGGAGATTGGGCAGGAGGATGAAGCACGTAATGCATTTGAAAGGGCGAGCTCGATTGTGAGGGCAAAAAAGGATCGCATGTTCCAGCGGAGGCGAGACACCGTTCTCTAATGGATCCTCCGTTTACGATCCATATGGTGCATCAGCACGTGTTATACGGCATATCATTCTGTAAACCAAATCTCAAATATTAAAGAGAAGAAATAGCATGAATATGAGACACTGGGTGAATTGGAGGGTCAAGCGCCTATGATATCCCGTGTTCCCTGCAGGAACCAGCTCTATGCTTTCTGTCCTTGTTGTTGATGATAACCCGGCGCTCCTTGAAGCGATGCGGGCATTCCTCTCCCGCGCGGGGAATGCGCAGGTGCGCACTGCACGTACCGCGCGTGAGGGGTTGAGTATACTTTCCTCCATTACATTCGATGCAATCGTACTGGACTATGATATGCCGGAAATCGATGGTCTCGGTTTTCTCAAGATCCTGCGCACGCGCGGCGACACCACGCCGGTGGTCATATTTACCGGTGTTGGGCGGGAACATGCGGCTATCGAGGCACTCAATTCCGGTGCTGACTTTTTTGTGCAGAAGGGTGAGAACCCGGAAACGGCACTGCGTACCGTTCTGGAGCGGATTGATCAGGCAGTGAACGGGCGTATTGCCGGACGCCCAATCGGCAGTCTGCAGAAGACACTCACCGATACGATAAATTTCTCCTCTGACCCTACCTTTGCAATTGACCGGGACGGGAAGGTGATTGCATGGAATGAAGCGATAGAGCAACTTACCGGCATGCCTGCATCCGCCATGATCAAGAAAGGCGACTTTGCCTACGCGGAACCATTTTTTGGCATAAAAAAGCGCATGCTCATCGATCTGGTTTTTGAAAAAGACGATGATATCCAGAAGCAAAACTACCTGCTGGTCAGCAGGGTCAAGAAAGGCCCCGTGATCGCGGTCACGAAAGGGATAAAACCTGATGGCAAGGCATTGACGCTCTGGATGAAGGCGATGCCGCTCTATGATGGCCGGGGGAATTTCATCGCCTCCATGGGGGCGGTGCGTGACATCACGGCGACGGTCAAAGACGTCCCGTTGCCGGAACCGGCAGCCAGTGATACTGCACCCGCCGCGCAACCGGCAGCTGCAGGGGTTCCCGAGCCCTCAGCCACACTGGTTGACCGGATCCTTGGTACAGCGAATTCTCTCTATAAAGAAGGTGTCCGGCTTTACGGGCATGAACGCAACTACCGCGACGCGGTCGCGGCATTTGACAAAGCGCTGGAGATCGACGAGACTCTCGCCCATGTCTGGAATGACCGGGGTTTCTGTTACCGCGAACTGGGCGAGTACGATAAATCACTCAAGTCGTTCCTCCGTGCGGTCGAACTTGCGCCGGATTCAGTTGAGGTGCTCTATGAACTCGGTGTAACTCTCGAAACGATCGGGGTGATGCAGAAGAATAACAAGTATCTGGATGCAGCACTCCAGACATTTCACATGGTCACGGATAAACTTCCGAATAACGAGAGCGCGTGGAATCACATTGGGGTATGCTTAAAGGAGATGGGACGACCGGAATATTCCCGTATTTATTTCGATCGAGCGCGTGATGTCAAGCTCAGGAAAAAAGACACGCCAATTCCCCGCAAACGGGACGAATACCTCTAAGCCAGTGTGCCCATCCCCACCCGAATCCGATTTATTTTTCTATCTGGCTTCACCCTTGTGAACTATCGAGGGGTATATAGAGAACGAAGGATAATGATGGCATGAAGGTGGTCTTCTGGGGAGTAAGGTCTATTTCGCAAGCCTGCGGGCGCGGGACGAGAACACGAGCACGGTCGCCAAGGTACGCGAGCTTTTCGACCGTGCGGGGTTTGCTTCCCTGATCCAGAACAGGGACCGCACGGCAATCAAGCTCCATTTTGGCGAGCTTGGCAATGATTCTTATATCAGTCCTGTCTTTGTGCGCCAGGTGGTTGACAAGGTGAAAGAGTGCGGGGGATTGCCGTTTTTAACTGATACCAATACGCTTTATCTCGGCAGCCGGTCGAACGCGGTGGATCACATCACCACCGCGGTGCTGCATGGGTTTGACTATGCTGTGGCAGGGGCACCGGTGATTATCGCCGATGGGCTCTTCGGAACCAATATCACCTGGGTCACTATCAAAGGGAAGCACTTTAAACGCGTGGCGATTGCCGGTGATATTGCGGTATCGCACAGCATGATCGTCATGACGCACTTTAAGGGGCATATGGTTGCCGGCTTTGGCGGGGCGATAAAGAACCTTGCCATGGGCTGTGCGCCACCGGCAGGAAAACGGGAACAGCACGAGGCTCACCCGTTTACCATCGGCGAGCGGTGCATCGGGTGCGGGAAATGCGTCGCTGCCTGCCCGAAGTCTGCAATCACAATTAAAAAAAAGAGATCTGTGATCGACCGGAACCGTTGTATCGGCTGTTTTGAGTGCATGACCGTCTGCCCCGAACATGCAATCGATATCAATTGGGCCACCGAGATCCCGCAGTTTGTCGAGCGGCTCGTGGAATATGCCTGCGGTGCGGTGAAGGGCAAGGAGGGCAGGGTTGGTTATTTCAGTTTCCTCACCCGCATTACTCCCGATTGTGACTGTGTCCCTTGGAGCGATGCGGCAATTGTACCCGATATTGGTATTCTCGCATCCACCGATCCGGTGGCGATCGATGCAGCGGGTTTCGCGCTCGTGAACGATCAACCGGGCTTTGCCGATTCACTCCTGCAAACCCACCGCAGGAAGGGGCAGGACAAATTCAGCGGTACATGGGAGAACACGGAAGGGTACCAGCAGATCCATTACGCGGAAGAACTCGGTATGGGCAGCAGCCATTATAATATGATCCATATATGAAATCCCGATTAGGTTTTTAATCATTTTTTCATTTTTTCTATCGAAAATGATGGACTTTTACCTGAATTTATGTGAAAAAGATCTGGAAAAAGCAAAACCTTTAAGATAGGGTGGAAAGCAAGCGCTTATTAACGAAGCTAAATTAAAACTATTCTGTTTGAGCACGTTGTCGCTCAGACGTGCATTAAAATAATTGAACGACTGCAAAAATATTTTATCGGAGTGGATTATGAATCTTCGACAGCCAAATGCAAACGAGGCAACGGGAACAGTGAACCGTTCACGGGACGTAGTTCCGATGTCCGGCATCTGCACCCGCTGCATGGATGGATGTAAAGGCAGCTGTGAAATCTGGCTCTCATCCTTCAGGGGCAGGGAGGTTTTGTATCCTGGCCCATTCGGTGAGATTACCGCAGGTGCTGACAAGAATTACCCGATCGATTACTCTCACCTCAACATTCAGGGGTATGCCGTCGGGGCGAAAGGACTTCCCGAGGGAACTGACATCGGTCCGGATACAGCGGTCTTCACAACCGTGAACACCGAGACTGAGTACGGCTGGGACAAGAAGGTGAAGATGCGCCTGCCAATCTTCACGGGTGCGCTGGGTTCAACAGATATTGCACGGATTAACTGGGAGCATTTTGCTGTCGGTGCGGCGATCTCTGGCATCACCTGTGTGTGCGGGGAGAATGTCTGCGGTGTTGACCCGGCTCTCAAGCTTGACAGCAAGGGCAAGGTCAGGGAATCTCCCGAGATGGACCGCCGCATCACAACCTACAAGAAGTTTTACGAGGGCTATGGGGAAATCCTCGTCCAGATGAACGTGGAAGATACCCGTCTTGGAACCGCGGAATACGTCGCATCAAAACACAACCTGGATACAATCGAACTGAAGTGGGGCCAGGGTGCCAAATGCATCGGCGGGGAGATCAAGGTACGCTCGCTTGAGCGTGCGATCGAACTCAAGAAGCGTGGCTACATCGTCCTGCCCGACCCAACCCTTAAGGAAAACCAGGCTGCATTCAAGGCAGGTGCGATTAAGGAGTTCGAGCGGCATTCAAGGCTCGGCTTTGTCACCAAGGAAGGGTTCCTCGAAGAGATCGACCGGTTGCGGGACATCGGGTTCAAACGTGTGACGCTTAAGACCGGTGCGTACTCCATGGTTGAGCTTGCAATGGCGATCCGGTATTGCTCCGACGCAAAGATTGACCTTCTCACTATCGACGGCGCCCCGGGTGGTACCGGTATGAGCCCGTGGCCGATGATGAACGAGTGGGGCATCCCGACGTTCTACCTGCAGGCACTTGCGTACGACTTTGCCGAGAAGCTTTCAAAGAAGGGCATGCGAGTACCCGACCTTGCGATGGCAGGCGGGTTCTCGGATGAGCCCGGTGTCTTCAAGGCACTTGCAATGGGCAGCCCGTATTTTAGAGCAGTTTGCATGGGCAGGGGACTCATGATCCCCGGTATGGTGGGCAAGAACATCGAGAAGTGGATCAAGGAAGGCGACCTTCCAAAGACGGTCTCCAAGTACGGCAACAACGTTGAGGAGGTCTTTGTCTGTTATGAAGAGCTGAAAGAAAAGTACGGTTCACGAATGAAAGAAATCCCCATGGGAGCGGTTGGCATCTATACGTATACGCAGAAGTTCAGAACCGGGCTCCAGCAGATCATGGCGGGCAGCAGGAACTTCCGGCTCTCCACAATTACGCGCGATGACCTGATGGCGCTTACCGAGGATGCCTCAATGGTTTCCGGTATTGAGTATGTCATGGCAGCACGGTATGATGCAGCCATGGGTGCGTTGCTTGACTGAAGAAAAAGACAGTTACATCTGAACCGGAACCATTCCGGTATCTTTTTTTTTAAACTAATTTATGACGTGCATGCGGTCTTTGCCCCCATCGCCATGGCTTCCACTACCTGACATAGTTATAAGAAAAGGGTCGAACTGTTGTGCCCTGATATTATGATAAAAACCTGTTTAAAGACACCATTATTTTGTTTTGGTTTCTTTTATTGTGAAGGCTTCAAGAATGGAAAGTGTGATCCGTACACCGAGTGTCGGCTGGATCGATTCGAGCCAGAGAAAGAACCCGACCTTGGGTGGCGTCGGGCGTTCGAATTTGAAGTGCCCGTCCTTAAGCTGGATCATCTTCAGGTACTCTTTTTTGCTTCTGGAGCGCAGGTACACAATCAGCTCGTAGCCGGGAATGTCAGTAGCGATAATCGCCTTTGAGAAGTGTCTTCCGAATTCCGCATATTCTATGTGTTTGCCTTTCACGGACATACCATACGATTCACATAAAGCCTTGATCGCCTTTGGAAAGAGTGCACCATAAATCACTTTTTTGACAAGAGGATCTGTGTCCCTTTTTTGATGCACTGTTTTATTGCCATTGCCGGTGATCTGTGAGAAGATTGTTGTGCGTACTTCGTCATGGAACTTCCGGTAATCAAACGGTTTTTTAAATTGGAGATCTGTAGCACGAATGAGCTTTGGATGGTTCACCGGGTTGTTGTAAATGATCCGTGACCGGTAGTGCTTGACGAGCGTTTTGATCTGTTCACAGGAGCTTGTGGAGATGATCGCATTTTCTGCTGGTTTTGCGAGCCGTTTTACAACCGAGTAGTTCGAGAGGTCAAATGACGAAATAAGAAGAAATGCAACCTTTTTCTGGTTGAACAGGTAGCCAAGGAGGGTCTTTTTATATTCAATCTCCAGCTCGAATTCTTTTAAATCCGAGGGAGATGTGACCACTTCGGCAAAGGCAACCTGATTGTCTGCATCGACAAGCAGCAGGTCAAATTCGGCGAGATCCTGCCCGTTCCCCCGGATCACGATGTCGCCGTACTTGGAATAGAATAAGCCATTCTGACCGATCTTTGCCATCTCGCGGTTCTGTGGCGCATCGGCTCCTTTCATGGCGATATACTTGATGCGGTCTGACTGTTTTGCGATGTCTAAAAACATCTCATAGATGATCGCTTCGAACCACCTTCCTTCGGCTGTACGCATTGGTTCTATATCGGGGGAAAAAAGTTTTTTTCGCTCGATCTTATTCATATGTCGCGTTGCGTTGATTGCTATCGCTGCCGTTGGTTTGAAGTGCTTAAAGTTGCTGTTCAGCCACGAAATCATGAATGATGCAATATCTCTGTCTGCAAAGTAGATAACAATCTGCATTCAGGAATTGGTTAATCATTTATCATTTTTACTATTGACAAATTTTAAATAGTCAGGAAATACATTTCCTTCGTACCTAAGCCATGTGATCAAAGAGCACACGGCGAGGGGAAGAAATGAAAAAGGGGGTATGTGAAATGCCAAAAGCAAAAAAAATTACCGGCATGGCTCCTTTGCCACAGTATATTATGCCGGATGAATCGGAACCTGACTACGAGCTTATCCTCGAACAGTTGCACAACTACCGGAAATCTCTGATCGGCTCATCGTATTACTATGTTCGAGCCAATGATGAAAGGTGCTGCCTGTGCAGGATTGTTCACGGGGGCGGGAAGGTGTTCTTCCATGAGATGGTGGATCACCGGAAACATGGGATATCTGATGAGGATATTGAAGAATCTGTGAAACTGGACACTGGATCTTTCACATTGCCAGGACACTACCACATTTCACCTCACATTGAAACAAAATTACGGGTTTTGTACGATATTTAATACAATTTTTCAAAGGAATGCAGCGTCTATATAAAAAATTCACAATGAATGCGAGAACAAATGCACAAAATGCACCTTGTCGTCTTCCATCCACGGCGGCAGAACCGATCGGATATTTCGAAACAATCTGCGAGAAAAAATTTAAAAAAACCTTCTGTAATGTAGGATTTGCATCGGGGATTAGGCACACAAGGAATGTATGAATATGATACCGTATGATGATATAACAAACGGGCCTGTATTGAAAGCAGCAAAATTGGCACTGGAGACAGGCAATGTCAATTACGTCCTGATCTGGTTTCCAGAAGAATCCGAGAATAAACTGAAAAATCTTTTTGAGAAGACGTTCTGTGAACGCAGAGCTGGAAAGGATGTGCACGGCGTCACCATTGACTGGTATTTCGAAACTTTGAGCCGGCTCCACCGCGACAGAGATAGGGCGTTATATACCTGCATGAAACCCAATGGACTTGATGTAAGCCCGGTCGTTCCGAAGGCGGAGAGAGCGATCGAGACCTGCAACGCGGAGGAAATAATTGAGGTTGTCCCTAAAACAATGGAAGGTGATTTGAGACAACACTTTCACTATGTCATGGAGAAGAGGAATTATGATGTTAATAATATTATAGCTGGTCGTGCATACGTCGCAGCGTTTATCGACTTCATCGTATACTTGCACAACCTCAACACAAGCACTTCAGGAGAAGTAGGTCGCGCGGAACATTGAAAAAAGATAATGACGGAAATAGTACTAATTATTTTTTATAATGATACTTTTGATTGAACATGGCTGCTGTTGAACCGCAACATATAATCTAACCAATTCCATCTTTTGCCTACCATCACCTCATTAATCCTTTATTTTACTATATACCATTTGAAGAAATCAATAAGACCAATGCTGTTCTTCATCATAAAATCATTATTAAATATTATAAAAAAAATACTGTCCACCAGAAGAGTGGAAATGATGATATGCGTTATTATCCAAAAGGTATTTCCTCCCCCAAATCGGTTCTATGATACTATTTGTGATCATAATCACAGAAATAATATAATGAAAAGAGGTTTTGATCTGATGTTTTTATAAAAATTTTTTACCCCTCCACCTCTCCAGTCCGGATCCTGATTGTCTTTTCAACCGGCATCACAAAGATCTTTCCATCGCCGATTTTTCCCGTCCGAGCTGCTCCAGTAATGGTGGCAATCAGATCATCGAGATTTTCATCCCTGATCACGATCTCGATCTGGACCTTGGGCAGCATGTCCACCGACATCAGCTTGCCACGGTACTGCAGCACAATCCCTTTCTGCTCCCCGCGTCCTTTGACCTCAAAGATTGTCATACCGATATAGCCTTTGTCTTCGAGTGCTTTTTTTACAAACTCGAGCCGTTCCGGTTTAATGATTGCTTTTACCATTTTCATGGTCATCACCATCAGGCACGCTCACCGTGCTGGGAGATGTCGAGCCCGACATATTCTTCTTCTTCAGTTACACGCAGGCCGATGGTCTTGTCAACAATAACGGCAAGAATAAATGTCACAATAAACGCATAGATCATCGCGGAGAATGCACCAACAGCGTTTGCAATGAACTGGTGAACATTGCCCTCAATCAGCCCCGAAGCTCCGTTGACTGCTGCTGCGGCAAAGATACCCGTAGCCAGAGCGCCCCAGAGACCTCCCATGCCATGAATTGACCATGCGTCAAGGCTCTCGTCGAGCCCCTTCTTAATCCGGAAGAGCATCATACCATAGCACAGCGCTCCGCCAATTGCACCGATTACGATTGCTGCCAGTGGCGTGACGTACCCGGCACCCGGAGTTATTGCGACAAGTCCCGCGACAGCTCCACTCACGAACCCGAGCGAGCTCGGTTTTCCATGTATCCAGCTTAAGAGAAGCCATGTCATTGCAGCCGCTGCAGCTGCAGTGTTTGTTGTGACGAATGCATTTGCGGCAAGCCCGTTGGCAGCAAGTGCACTGCCGGCATTGAACCCGAACCACCCGAACCAGAGAAGCGCAGCACCTAGGATTGCCATCGGGATGTTCGCCGGTTCAAGGGAGTATTGCCCGAACCCGACACGCTTCCCAATTACAAGTGCCAAGGCAAGAGCAGCGAACCCCGAACTGATGTGAACGACGGTACCTCCGGCAAAGTCAAGTGAACCGAACTGTGCAGCCCAGCCACCACCCCACACCCAGTGAGCGAGCGGGTCATATACGATGGTTGTCCAGAGAAGTGCAAAGACGAGGTATGCGGAGAACTTAATCCGCTCCGCAAAAGCCGATGTCACAATTGCCATCGTTACTGTTGCAAACACCAGCTGGAAAACCATGTAGAGTAATCCTGGTATCGCCGGACTGTA
>JAPKXY010000007.1 GCA_026394605.1 Methanoregula sp. | reverse complement strand
ATAATTCGTGTCCTGGAACTCGTCCACCAGGATATGGGTGTACTGTGAACGGTAGCGCCGCAGGATATGCGGTTTTGTCTCAAAGAGCCGGACCGCCTCGTGGATCATGTCGTCGTAATCGAGCAGGTTTGCCGAGCGTTTGTACTTCTCGTACGAGCGGTAGACTTTCAGGAGATCAAAGAGCTTGTCCAGGTACTCGCGCTCTGCGTCCGGAACATCAGCATGTTCTTTTGCCGCAAGGTACTGTCCGAGTTCATCCGGCGTGATCAGCTCGTCCCGGAATGCGCTGATCCCATCGATGATCGACTCGATCACGCCCGGGGCATTGTTCCCGACCTCGATATGCGAAAACCCGAACGAGTCAATATTTGCAAGGCCCCATACCAGCTGGTTTGCCCGGGAGATGACCCCGCCGTGGAACGAGATCCCGGAATCGAGTATGTTGTCCTGAAGGATCTCTAAACAAAACGCATGGAACGTACCCACGAACAGGTGCGCAGTATTGACGTTGCCTTCCAGCCGGTCCAGCATCTCCTGTGCAGCTTTTTCAGAGAACGTGAGGGCGAGGATGTGGTCCGGTGCGATCCCCTGCGAAACAAGGTGCAGGATCTTCTCGGTAATAACCCGCGTCTTGCCCGACCCGGGACCAGCAAGGACGAGCTGGATGCCGCCTTCTTTTACCGCGGTCTCCTGTGTGGGGTTGAGGGTCATTACCGGAAGTATTGGTGCAGGAGAAAAAAAAGGAGCGGATCACTCAAGGAACTTGTCAAGGGGTATGGTTTCGAGTTTTGCTTTGGTGACTGCGGTCACATCGATCTCGCGGGCTTCGGCTTCCTTGCGGATCACCCTGACATCATGTTCCAGCTCGTTGATGGGGATGAGTTTCCTGCGCTTCTCCATGGGAGGATTCATCTTCTCGGCTTTTTCGAAATCCACGACCTTGTTTTTGATCTCTTCCGGAAGGGAACTGCAGCTCTGTAAGAGACCGATGAACTCGTTACAGAAGTAGTTGTCAATCTGGATCCGCCTTTTCGTCGCATGGGCAAACTTGCCGATCACCCGGCAGAGGTTCTCGCGGTCCTCGGGATTCAGCTGTTCTGCAAACTCGTACTCCTCGACCTTTTTTAAGGCCAAAATAACCGGCTCAAGGCACTCATGGGTGACGATATAGACCTGCCAGTCTGCCATGTCATAGTGAAACTCGTCTAAGTACGCAACCGTGTTTGCCGGTACGACCAAAAAGACATCTTTCTTGACATTCTCGGCTTTTATGTACTTTTTTACAGCCTCTGCCTGCGTCCTGATATATTGCGGGAAATTGCCAAGGTCCTCTGAGTTCTTCGGGCTCTTTGCATCGAAGATGACGTACTGGTCGCAGATGACAAGGCTGTTATCCGGCTTGCCGCTGTACGGGAACTTTTCCTTATCGCAGTACTCGATATTATGGCTCCGGCAGATGTTCTTTAGGGATGTCTCGACCATCTCCTCGTGGTTTTTCCATGTCTGCTCCATTGCCTCATAGCCGCGGTGGATCTCCTCATCCCGCTCCTGCCGGATCCTGAGCCGGTCGCCTTCCATCTGTTCCTTGAGCGAGCTGAGCCCTGCCACCCGCTGGTCATGCTCCCGGAGGCGCTCCTCCTCTTTCTGCCGGTATTCTGCGATGATCGTCCGGGCCTGGGTGAACTGGAGGTTCAGCTGGTCGTATTTTGCTGCTGATGCCGCTATATCTGCCCTGAGCTGCGCGATGGCATCCCGGTTTTTCTTGTCCGCTTCAATAAGCCCGCCGGCAACATTCTCCCGCTCGTTCATTTTCTGATTGAGTTCCTCGTTTTTTGCCTTTAAAGCGACTAGGTCCTGCTGCAGTTGTATCAGCTGCTGGCCCTGGTGTTCAAGGTTTAACGAGAGTTGCTGGTTCTTTGCGGTTATTTCCGAAATCTCCCGGTCCTGTCCCTGCAAACGATCCTGCAGCCGCTGGTATTCAGAATACGCTTCGAAGCCGGAAGCGGTGATCCTCTTCCAGAAGAAGAGGCGTTCGAACAGACCGGCATTTTTTACCCGGTCAAAAAAACTGCGGAGATGTTCAAAGGAGATAGATTCCATGCAGGCACCCTGGACACATCACTGTCAGATAGTCAATCGGTGCAGGAGTGTTATTACCGTAACGGTTGGGGGACGAAGATACGAGAGGGGTTACAGTAAGGTCACTCTTTCTTCTTTACCCCAATCTTTTTATCGATCTTTGTAATTGAGACGCAGTTGATCACCGGGTCGCCGGTCACCATAAACCGCTGGATGATCATGCCGAGGACCTCGACGATGTCCCCTTTCTTCACCTGTTCCCTTGGGCTGGTGAACATCTTGACCGAGATCTCTCCCGAACGGTCAGCAACCAGGTACTGGGGACGGTTTAAGAACTGGAAATAGACGCGCTCGACAACCCCCTCGATCCTGACGATCTTCCCGACCATGCTCTCATTGATCAGCCTTATCCTGATATCCTTTGCCTGGCTGCGGTATATTGGCTCGAGATCCTGGTACTGCCTCTGGCTCATGTAATTCAGGACGAGCGGGATGATCAGGAGCATGAATAGCGTCGGGATGCCCCAGATGAGTAAGCTGCGGTCACGCGTATACAGGAAAGTAAAAATAAAAATTAGGGTGAAGAGGACAAACACCGCAATCGCGATGATTGAGATCCTCACTTCGACATTGCCAATTTTCATTAGCTTTTCTTTGCTGGGAATCTACTTGAGTGCTGCGATTTCTTTCTTGAACGCTACCCAGTAGATAACACCCACGAAGAACATGCCACCGACAATGTTTCCGAGGGTCACAGGGATGAGGTTAGCCGTCCACATATTGATCCAGGTTACCGTAGTAGTGGTATTGGATATGCCCGCTGTGATGATACCTGCCGGAATGAAGTACATGTTCGCGATGGAGTGTTCGAGCCCCATTGAAACGAAGGCCATGATCGGGAACCAGATCCCGAAGAACTTGCCCGCCGCGTCGTCAGCACAGATACCGAGCAGGATAGCGAGGTTGACAAGGTAGTTGCAGCCGATTCCTTTCATGAACGCAGACCACATGCCCATCATGCCCACATAACTCGTCTTTGCTCCTGCAATGGCAATCGCTCTCGTTCCGAATGCCGTGACCGTGGCGACTCCTGCTGCATCAAATGAGACAAACGGACCGGTTGCCATAAGATATGCCCAGAAGATCGAACCAATCAGGTTGCCGATATAGACAAAGAACCACAGGTTTGCGACCTGCATCCAGCTGATCTTATGGATGAATGCTGCCATCGGGGCAAGCATAGCGTCACCGGTGAAGAGTTCTGCACCCGTAAGCACGGTGATGATAAGCCCAACCGGGAACACCGCTCCCAGAACCAACTGTGCCATACCAGCTGATGCAAAACCACCTGGCTGAGCAAGAGTCATGTTTGCGGCAACTTGCGCTGGCGTTAATGTAGCTGCATATGCAATTCCCGTACTGCACACTGTTGCAAGGGCGCCACCCATGGCGATGTACGCACCTGACATGAATCCACGGATAAGCATGTTCCACGCGGGCAGGCCGGTCTTGTACTTACCGGCGTCTCCCGCTTTTGCAACAATTGCTACCGGAGGATGAAACACCATTTTTTTACACACCTCTTAAACGTCCACCTATACCAGCAACATATTAAAGCATCTCGTATAGGTCAGAATAAAAATCATTTACGGGAATATTAATAATTATCGGATTGTTTCTATGAAGCAGTCTTTTATCTGGATATTTTTCCATGAGAGAACCAGGTGCTGTTAATTAATTTAAGTTAATTTTACAAAAAATCCATTACTCATCAGGAATTTTTTATGCCGGCATATACCTCGTCGGGAGGTTGTTGCAGTACAATAAATTGAAAAGACAAGGAGCGCGCAAATGAAAAATAACGTCAGAATTGCGTGTTAAATGTAATAATCGGTAAAAAAAAAGGTTTTTTATTATTTTGGCACGGGTTTGAACACGTTCTCAAAGATCATGTCGCTGCCGGTGTTGGTGAGCCGTGCACGCTCCTCCTTCTCCTCGACGAGTGCAAGGAGCGGCAGTGACATATCCATACCGGGCACGTGACCGAACATCTTCTCCAGCTCGACCTGCTGGGCATGCATGAAGAGCGCGTTCGGGATCTCAGCCGGGCAGAGCTCCTGGCACTGGCCGCAGTTGATGCATGAGTCCGCAATATGGGCGAACCGGATGAGGTGGAACATGAAGTTCGGCGGCACCTGTCCCGGGTTCACATAGGCCGGGTTCTTGGTCGTGCAGTCCACACAGTAGCAGATGGGACAGGCTAAGATGCACGAGTAGCACTTGATGCACCGCGAGGTTTCCTGCATGATCTTTTTGAGACGGTCCCTGCCCTCGCCAAGGCCCTTGAAGTCCTTGTCGCGCCACTTGTCGCCGAGTTTCATCATCGCGCCCTCGACCTTGCCGCGCATCTCGATCCCTTTTGCGTTTGGTGCCTCGGTGGCAAGTGCCTTGTCCTTGACAGCGGCGTTCAAGAGGTTTGCACCCTTCTCGCTGCAGACTTCGACAAAGGTTGCCTTGCCTGCCTTGTCGCCGATCACGCCCCAGTTGCCGCAGGCGAGGTCCGCCTGCCGCGGGACCTTTACCTTGCAGCGCCGGCAGTTGGACCTGCGCCCGGCTCCCTGTTCCTCGAGCTCGTCGATGGAGATGCCCTTGTGCCCTCCCTCGTACTCGATGATGAACTGGCCCTTGTCGATCTCTTCCTTGGTCACCTTGTCCGGGTCGACGCCGAACTTGTCGAGAATCATCTTCCGGGCGGTAATCGGGCTGACCGAACCCCCGCAGTTGACGCCGATCATGACGACATTGTCAAGGTTGACCTGCTTGCGCTTGGCGAGTTCATAGAGTCCCATCGCGTCGCAGCCCTTGACCGTGACCGCGATTTTCATCTTGTCCGCACCGTCAAGGTAGTTCTTGACAAGTTTGGAGAGCAGGAGCGTACCGCAGTGGAGGGAGCCCGATGTCTGGGCGATCTCTTTTGGATCGGTGATGAAGGTCGGCTGGGCATCGTAGAGGTCAATGCCCTTTTTGACCGCGAGCACGCCGTCGACGATCTTCTTCTCCAGTGCGTACTTCAGGAGCGCTGTCACAGCACCGCCGCACTCACCCTTCTTCTGGATCTCCGCGTCGGTTGACCATGCGTAGAGCATATCGCCTTTTGCTGCCATGTTACTTCGCCTCCGCGATCTTTTCCAGTCTCACAGCACAGGCCTTGAACTCCGGAATAGCCGCAACAGGGTCGAGTGCATTGTTGGTGAGCACGTTTGCGGCGCATTCAGCATAGTGGAACGGCATGAAGACGACACCCTTCTTGATATCCTTTGTTACGCGGGCACCGATCTCGATCTGCCCTCTGCGGGTGACGGCACGCACCATCTCCTTGTCCCTGATGCCCAGTGCCTTTGCGTCCTCGGGATTGATCTCGACCCATCCGGTCGGCTCCTCGCGCTCGAGATCCTCGGAGCGCCGGGTCATGGTACCGGTGTGCCA
>JAPKXY010000002.1 GCA_026394605.1 Methanoregula sp. | reverse complement strand
ATTCGCTGATGGGGCAGATGGCGTTCTCGTCTCCGGTTGCCACTTCGGTGACTGCCATTACCTTGAAGGGAACTTGAAGGCAGCAAAGCGGATGTTCATGGTCAAGCGCCTGATGAAGAGTATCGGGCTTGACGACCGGCGTTTCAGGATGACCTTTGTCTCGGCATCCGAAGGCGCGAAATGGGCGACCGTCATTACTGATGTGGTCAAGACAGTGAAAGATCTCGGCCCCAGTCCCCTCAAAGAGTTCAGCAAATAATGGAGGGAGAGTACAGTGGCAGCAATTAATCTGAACCTGATCTCGGGACGCAGCATCCAGCAGGGTGTCGCGATAGAAGGCGGGAAGGAGAAACCCGCCTATCGCACTGCCGCCGGGATTATCGAACTCGACCTGTCTGACCTGAAGAAACTCGGCGCATGGAAGGGTACAAACGTGCGGGTGACGAGTGACTATGGCAATGTTATCGTAAAAGCGATCGAGACCACGCAGGGCCCGCACCCTGGCATCGGGTTCATTCCCATGGGACCATGGGCAAATTCCATCGTCAACCCGAATACCTATTCAACAGGAATGCCGACGTTCAAAGGGACACCGGTTAAAGTCGAGGTCGCCATCAACGAACCCATAATGCTCGGTATCGAACTCGTCCAGAGACAATGCGGGGTGAAAGTAGGATGACAAAGACCGTTACCGATGTCGTGTGCCCGTTCTGCGGGACCCTCTGCGATGACCTTGAAGTGGTTGTTTCTGATGACGGGAAACAGCTCACAGAGGTCTACAATGCCTGCGTGATTGGAACCGAGAAGTTCCTGCACTCCCAGGCAAAGGACCGCGTCACCCGTCCCCGGCTCCGGCAGGAAGACGGCAGCTGGAAGGAGATCAGCTACGACGATGCGGCAGAATACACGGCGCAGATGCTCGCAAAAGCGAAAAAGCCGCTGATGTACGGCTGGAGCTCGACGAACTGTGAAGCGCAGAGTGTCGGGCACGAGATCGCCGAGATGGTCGGCGCCTGTGTTGACAACACTGCGGCAGTCTGCCATGGCACGACACTCATTGCCGTGCAGGATATCGGCATCCCGAGCTGCACGCTGGGAGAGATCAAGAACCGTGCCGACCGCATCCTCTTCTGGGGCTGCAACCCGGCACATGCACACCCCCGGCACATGTCCCGCTATTCGATCTATCCCCGCGGGTTCTTCACGGGCAAGGGGCAGAAGAGCCGCAAGATGATTGTCGTTGATCCGCGTGTGACTGACACGGCGAAGCTTGCCGATGTCCACCTGCAGGTCGAACAGGGGCGCGACTACGAACTTTTAAACGCCATCCGTGTCGCGCTGAACAATGAATGGCTCCCCGATGTTGTCGCAGGCATCCCGGCGCAGAAGATCCGGGAAGTAGCTGATATCTGTAAGAGCGGCAGGTTCGGAATCATCTTCTTCGGCATGGGTGTGACACAAACCCTTTCCAAGAACCACAACATTGACGAGGCAATCGCCCTCACCAAACACCTCAACGAATTCACGAAATTCTCGATCATGCCGATGCGGGGGCACTATAACGTGACCGGGTCCGGCGAAGTGCTGGCCTGGCAGTTCGGGTTCCCGTATTCCGTTGATCTCTCACGAGGATTCGCACGATATAACCCCGGGGATACCAGTACGATCGATTTGCTCGCGCGCGGCGAAGTGGATGCCATGTTCACGCTTGGAAGCGATCCCGGCGCCCACTTCCCGATCAGCTGCGTAAAGCAGATTGCAAAACTTCCCTCGGTCTGTATCGACCCGCACCAGACCCCCACATCCGGTGTCAGCAAACTTCATGTACCGGTCGCTTTTTGCGGTGTTGAAGTCGGGGGGAATGCCTATCGGATGGATAATGTGCCGATTGATATGCGCAAAGTCGTTGACCCGCCGGCGGGCATGCTGACCGATGAAGAGTTCCTGATCAAGGTACGGGACCGTGTGAAACAGCTCAAGGGGGCGGCATAACCATGGCAGAATACATTATCAAGAACGGGCATGTCTTTGACCCCCTCCAGGGCATCAAGGGCGACAAGGCAGATGTTGCCATCAAGGATGGCAAGATTGTCAAGGACAACCAGGTCTCGTCCAAGGCAAAGACCATCGATGCAAAGGGCAAGACCGTGATGGCTGGCGCCATCGAAATCCATGCGCACATCGCAGGTCCAAAAGTGAACATTGGGAGGATATACCGCCCGGAAGACAAACTTTTCACCTACACGCCCAAGAAGGGCAACATCAGGATGGCAGGCGGCACCTCCATTCCGACTACCTTCAAGACCGGGTACGAGTACGCGAAGATGGGGTACACCACCGCGATGGAAGCCGCAATGCCGCCGCTCTTCTCGCGCCACGTGCACGAGGAGATCCGCGACACCCCGATCATCGATGAGGGCGCGTTTCCGGTGTTTGGCAACAACTGGTTCGTGATGGAGTATCTGAAGAACAACGAGATCGAGAATACTTCGGCGTACTGCGCCTGGCTGCTCCGGGCGACAAAGGGGTATGCGATCAAGCTCGTGAACCCTGGCGGCACCGAAGCATGGGCATGGGGGCTGAACTGTCTTTCCGTCAACGATCCTGTGCCGTACTTCGACATTACCCCTGCCGAAATCATCAAGGGCTTAATCGAGGCAAACGAGTACCTCGGGCTCCCGCACTCGATCCACATCCACCCGAACAACCTTGGCAACCCCGGCAACTACACGACCACGCTCGACACGCTCAAACTTGCCGAGGGGTACAAAGCAAAGAACAAGTTCGGGCGCGACCAGGTGATGCACCTCACCCACACGCAGTTCCATTCCTATGGCGGCGACAACTGGGCAAACTTCGAGTCCAAGTCAAAGGAGATCATGGACTACGTGAACAAGACCAAAAACATCACCATCGATACGGGCAATGTCACGCTGGACGAGACCACGACGATGACGGCAGATGGTCCGTTCGAGCACCACCTCACCGAATTAAACCACCTCAAGTGGGCAAACGTCGATGTGGAGCTCGAGACGGCAGCGGGTGTCGTGCCCTATATCTACAGCCCGGATATCAAGGTCTGCGCAATCCAGTGGGCAATCGGCCTTGAACTCGCGCTCATGGCAAAAGATGCCTCGCGCTGCTTCATCACCACCGACCACCCGAACGCCGGCCCGTTCACCCGGTACCCGCGGGTGATCAAGTGGCTGATGTCTGCAAAGGCACGGGAAGCCCAGATCAAGGCATTCAAAAACAGCGACAAAGTCATTGCTGCAACGCACATCGCGGGCATGGACCGCGAGATCTCGCTCTACGAACTTGCCCAGATGACCCGTGCGGGCCCGGCAAAATCGCTCGGGCTTGCCAGCATGTGCGGCGGCCTGAAACCCGGCATGGACGCAGATGTCGTCGTGTACGACTTCAGCCCCGACAAACCGGTCGCCAACCCCGACCAGATCGAGGCGGCGTTCTCGAGAGCGGCACATGTCTTCAAGAGCGGCGTGGAGGTCGTGACAAACGGCGAGGTTGTCAACAACGGCAACAAGCGCACCATCTGGGTCAACGCAAAAGTCAAAGAGAACCCGCAGGTCATGCGCGACATCCAGGAGAAGTTTTTGAAATACTACAGTGTCAGCCAGGCGAACTACGAGGCTCTCGGGCACCACTTTATCCCGAACCCCTATGCCATAGAGGTCGATGCAAGCCAGTGAGGGAAAGCCATGGAAACCGTTACCATTACCATGAAAAACCAGCCTGCACTGTACCTTGAGGCAGACAATGTTGCACCTGATAAATTTGCAGGAAAAACTGCACCGCAGATCGCCGAACTCCACGTGTACGAGGGGAATACAACGTCCACGCTGGGCAAGTATTTCGAGGTAGCCGGCAATGCAGGTGCAACTGCAGCCGATACCAGGATCGTTGTCAAGGGGGATGTCAAAAAAGTCAAGTACCTCGGCATGAAGATGAGTGCCGGTGAACTTGTTGTTGAGGGCAGCACCGACCTGTACGCAGGTGCATGGATGTCCGGCGGCACGATGCTGGTCAAGGGCAATGTCGAAGCATTCGCTGCCACCGGCATGAAAGGCGGTGAGCTTATCATCGAAGGCAATGCCGGCAACTACCTCGGCTCTGCATACCGCGGCGACTGGCGAGGGGTGTCGGGTGGCAAGATCCTTGTTAAAGGCAATGCGGGAAGCGACGTAGGACAGTACATGCTGGGTGGTGAGATTGTCATCAACGGCAATGCCGATGTCCATGTTATGACCCATGCAGAAGGCGGGAAAGTCACTATCAAGGGCAACGCAAAGAGCAAACTTGGCGGACAGCTGGTCGATGGTACCATCATTGTCTTTGGTACTATTGACGTGATGATGCCCGGCTTCAAGTTCGTTGACAATGTGGAACTCGAGGTGGACGGCACCAAGGCTAAATTTGCGCACTTTATTGGTGACACCGGCGAGCGCCACAAGAAAAGAAAGGGGCAGCTCATCTACGGGAACCTGTATAAGAAGATCTAACACCCCAATTTTTTCACGCAAAACACCAGGAGTGCAATTCCAAAAGGACAAAACTCCAGAGACCGGAACATACCGATCGGGGTTCTCTATCTACAGGCGGCGATACCCGCCTGATACCCTCACATCCCCGATCACCAGTTTTTTATCAGAGAGCGCACCGGAAATTCGAAAATATTGTGATATTTTATATCATCAAGTAATACTTTTTTTAAAAAAATTCATATCGAGTAAAAAAAAGAATTGTGTTGTATATGCACTATTTGAATATTCCGTCATTTTGCTTTATTATTTTTTACTTTTTATAGAGAGAGATACCGGACAAAAATAGCAACGTTTATATGGGGAAGTACGGTATCTTAGCATGTCCCACCTTAGGGGACGTGCAATAGCGACTTTCATTCATTACCAATACACCGTTAGTAACAACTATCATAGTACCAACTATCGTTCAGTGACTGTATCGTATCGATGTTAAAAACGAAATTGGAGGAATAACATGAAGTATAAGGAAACAATTGACCTCTATGATGATGAGGGCAAGCTCTTAAAGAGCAATGTCGCACTCGATAAAATCAGCCCATGTGTAAACACGGGCGTAAAGAGGATTATCGACCTGACCAAGAGGACCGTTGCGGTCAACCTTGGCGGCATCGATGATGCATTAAAGACCGGAAAGGTCGGCGGCAAGGGCAACCAGATCCTCGGACGGTCCCTCAAGGTGGACTGTGTAAAGGACTGCGATACCCTTATCAAGGCGATCAAGGGAATGGTCTCGGTCAATGATGGCGATGACACCAAGATCACCAAGGTCGGCGGCGGCAAGATGCTGCTTGTCGAGATCCCATCAGCCCGTCTTGCGGCAGCGGCAACCTACGATGTTTCATCAACGGTCGTCGCGGCAGCCACAACGCAGGCAATCATCGACGAATACAAGATCGGCATGTTTGACGCCCCCATGGCAAAGGCAGCTGTCTGGGGTACCTACCCGCAGACCATAGGCATGGATGGCGGCAATATCATTTCAGTTCTGGCCATCCCGCAGAACAGCGAAGGTCTGGGCTACGCCCTGCGCAACATCGCAGCCAACCACGTCGCCATGATGACCCACCGCAACGCCATCCAGGCGTCTGCACTCTCATCCACCTTTGAACAGGCAGGAGAGTTCGAGATGGGCATGGCAGTCGGTCCGTTCGAGCGTGCACAGCTCCTGCTCTACGCATACCAGGGCTTAAACGCCAACAACCTGTTATACAACCTCGTCAAGGAGAAC
>JAPKXY010000020.1 GCA_026394605.1 Methanoregula sp. | reverse complement strand
TTGCGGGGTTATCGGGTAGGCAGAGATCACTTGCGGGCGGCAGAGGCGAACTGCTTCTGCCACCGCATATGACCCCTCGATAATTTCCATCATCTATTTCTCCTCCTGTTTCATCTCAATCGCTTCCCCGGGACATTCTTCGGCGCAGAGCCCGCAGCCCTTGCAGTACGTATAATCGGGCTGGACAAATTCTTCATCGGTCTCATAGATGCATCCCTCGGGACAGATGGTCTGGCACATCCCGCATTTTGTGCACTTCTCATGATCAAAAGCTGGTTTGAATACCCGCCACGACCCGGTCTTATTGTCACGCGATTTTCCCGGTTTGGCCCGGCACCCGATGGCAAGCGCCAATTATTTCGCCCCCCTGACGGTCTCGAATGCCTGCCGCGCCGCTTCAATGTTCTTTAAAGCGAGGTCTTTTGGGAACCGGTGGTTGAGCGCGTTTTCCAGTGCAGTGAACTTGATCTCGCCGGTTGCGGCGGCAAATGCGCCCATGAGCGAGGTATTTGTGATCGGGAGTCCGAGTGCTTTGAGCGCAATTGAGGTGGCATCGATCGTGATAAGTTTTACTCCCTCAGGCACCTTGTAATCAGGCGTTTTTTCCGTATTGACGATTACAATCCCCCCTTTCTTTACGCCAAGAAACACGTTCACGTCCTTAATAAGCGTGCTGTCCTGTACGATAATATAATCAGGTTCATAGACCTGGCTCCGTTTCCTTATTTTTTTGTCATCGAATCGCACAAATGCCTGCACAGGTGCCCCCCGGCGCTCGACGCCGAATGCGGGGAATGCCTGCACATAGACGCCGCCCTCAAATGCAGCGACCGCAATCAGTTCAGCAGCAGTAACGGACCCCTGCCCGCCCCTGCCGTGGATACGCAGTTCTCTCAAGAAAAATCCCCAGTAATCTTACATGATTAATTGATATAAATCTACAGATCCACACCGAGCCCGAGGATTTCGGGTACCCCCGAGAACACATCGTGCGCAATTCGTGCAAGCCCGCGTGAAGCACACCACTCGTCATAAACAGCGACCTCTTTTTTCAGGAGGGAATGCACTTCGAGGGCGATAACCGGTGCAAGGGTACCTGCGAGAGCGATCCGCGCTTTCTGGTTCAATTGGAGCATTGCAGCGCATTCCATTGCCGCAAACATTGCGACAGTTCTCATGCGCTCGTGCTCAGGCAGGGAATAGTCCACCCCTGCCCGCTGGAAGGCTTCGTTTGCCGTGCACCCGCCCGCATCGATGCGCCGTATCGCATCGACATCGAGAGCGCCGTGGCGGGTGCCCGGTGCAAAGATGCATGCATCAAATGCACCGGTTATCTTACCGTTGCTCACAAGGAGCGTGACGGTGTTGGAACTCACGTCTGATATGATAACGTCGCCACCGAGCGCGTGGCAGACCTCGTAAGCAATCCCGATTTTTTCAGGGCTTGCCTGGTGCGAATATGCCTTGAACCGTGGATCGGTCGGTGAACCGCGGTGAAGCCCGCACATGACAACAGCCGGAATGGTGCTTTTTGCCACTTCATCAAATACCCTCGTCCCCCCACCGATATGTTTGCCCGCGCCTTCCTGGCTGACAAGCCCGCGGTTTTTCACCTTGTGAAGAGCGGTGATTTTTGATATATTGTCCCCCATGGAGTAGCTGAGGGCAATACCCTCGATCTCGTCAGGTGGGCAGAGTTTTGAAAGGTCAGAAAAGGAAAATGACATCGCTTCTTCCCTTGACATCTTGAACTCATCCGATTCAGTGGCAAAGCGCATCGCGGTGGTGCCATGGTCGATCCCGATGAACATAGCAGTAATCCTATAGCATTGACGACATAATAGGTTATGATGGTTGATATCGTAACGGGCGGCGCCGGGTTCATCGGGTCCCATCTCGTGGACGCGCTGGTGAAGCGTGGCAGCCGTGTCACGGTGATTGACTCGCTCGGTGCGGGTTCTCGTTTTAATATCGCACAGCATCCTGACGGTGGCAGGGTCCATCTCGTGGTCACCGACCTCCTTTCCGACGGGTGGCAGGATACCTTCAAAGGCGCTGACCGGATCTACCACCTAGCAGCGGATCCCGACGTGAGGCAGAGTGCCCGTTCACCGGAAGGCCCGTTTAATAACAACATGTATGCGACTTTCAAGGTCCTTGAGGCAATGCGCCTCTTTGACGTCCCCGAAATTGTCTTCACATCAACGTCCACGGTCTACGGGGATGCGACGGTCCTGCCAACTCCCGAGGACTACACGCCGCTGGAACCCATATCGGTCTACGGAGCGAGCAAACTCGCGTGCGAAGCGCTGATTGCAGCGTACTGCCACTCGTTTTCCATGAAATCCTGGATCTTCCGGTTTGCCAATATAGTCGGGGCGAGGAGCGGTCACGGCGTTATTTGCGATTTTATTAAAAAATTAAAGGACAACCCCCGGGAGCTGGAGATCCTCGGCGATGGGAAGCAGACAAAATCATACCTCGAAGTACAGGAGGGCGTGGACGCGATGCTCTTTGCCGGTGACCATGCGCAAGGGACGGTGAATACGTATAATATCGGGTCAGAGGACTGGATCGATGTGAAGACTATCGCGGATATCGTGGCAGAAGAGATGCAGATTTCCCCTGTCCGGTACCGGTTCACCGGTGGTGAGCGGGGCTGGGTTGGCGATGTGCCGAAAATGCAACTCTCGCTTGCAAAGATCAAGGGGCTCGGCTGGAAACCCAGGTACGGATCGAATGAGAGCGTGCGCATGGCGGTACGGGCATTGCTCGGGGAATAGTAGGGCGGAAACGACCATGAAGTATATCGTCATTCTCGGGGACGGCATGGCGGATGAACCACTCCCCGAACTAGGAGGGAAGACCCCGCTGGAATACGCCCGGACCCCGAACCTTGACCGCATGACCGGCACAGGCGCGTGCGGGATGCTCCGCACCATCCCCGAAGGGCTCGAGGCGGGAAGCGATATTGCGAATATGTCGATCCTCGGGTACGACCCCGGGACGTACTATACCGGCAGGGGGCCGCTTGAAGCGATGAGCATGGGCATTGACTTGAAAGACGATGACATCGCCTATCGCTGCAACCTTGTCACGATCGAAGGGGGGATGATGCGGGACTTTTCTGCTGGGCATATCTCCAGCGCAGATGGTGCCGCTCTCCTCGCATCCCTTGAAAAGGAACTACCGGACGTGCTTATAAAACCCGGCGTCAGTTACCGCAACCTCCTTGTCATCCCTCAGGGCAAAGGCTGTACCTCAACTCCCCCGCACGATATTGTGGGAATGGTAATCGCCGGATACCTCCCGGTAGGCGGGGATGCCCGGCTCCTCGCGCAGTACATGGACATAAGCCGCAGGGTGTTTGCACACCATCCCGTAAATGCTGCGCGAAAAACGTCCGGCACATCCCCGGCCACGCAGATCTGGCCCTGGAGCGGCGGCAGGAAACCGCGCCTCCCCCTCTTCTCAGATAAATTTGATAAGAGCGGGGGGATCATCGCTGCCGTTGATCTCCTGAATGGCATCGGACGGTGCGCAGGTATGAAAATCATAAAAGTGCCGGGGGCGACCGGCTATCTTGATACCAATTACCAGGCAAAAGCACGGTATGCGCTCGACGCGATCCGGCACCTCGATTTCCTGTACCTCCATGTCGAGGCACCGGACGAGGCGGGGCACCTGGGGAGCATTGAGGAAAAAGTTAAAGCGATCGAGCGGTTCGACGGGCTTGTTGGCACGGTTCTGGATGGGTTTCACGGCATAGTTGCGGTGCTGCCCGATCACCCGACTCCTATCAGAGTGAAGACCCACACTGCGGATCCGGTGCCGTTTGTGATCCGTGGGAAGGGCACGGATGCGACCCGGCGGTTCACGGAACGCGAGGCGGCACACGGGATGTTCGGCATGAAAAACGCGGTTGATTTCCTGCCTTTCATCTTCAGCTGAGTGCGCTTTGCCGCGTTGCGGCACCGCTGGAGCGCCAGGATTAAAAAAAGGCACGTTTATATCAGCCTTAAAAGGGCATCAGTCCCCTGCATCATCACCATTCAGTGGGGGTAACTTTCATCATCTGCCCGGCGGCGCAGGCAATGGTATGTGGTTGCTTGCGGGATAAATCTTTTATCTAAAAAAAATTGTACCGGTTCAAATAAGTGACGTTGATATGATATGGCACCAACCGAGTACTGCGGATACAGGGTACACCATGCATCAGACTGATACAGCGGTGCCGTTCATCTGCAGTTAATATCCGGGCAGTTGAGGAATGGAGTGAGATGAAAAAGAACTTGCTGATGTGGGATGAAACGCTGTTTCGTGATCCCGAAGTTTTCGAGTTTGACTATGTCCCCGAGCAGTTCCAGTTTCGCGATAACCAGATGCGCGAACTTGCGTTCCAGATCCGCCCGGGATTGCGCGGGGGGCGCCCGCTCAATAGCATCTGCAAGGGACTTCCCGGCACCGGAAAGACGACCAGTGTGCGCAAACTCTTCACCGAGATTGAAGAAACGACAAAAAAACTGGTGCCGGTGTACATCAACTGCCAGATCGATAACACCAAGTTCGCGATATTTTCCCAGATCTACCGCAGGCTCACCGGGCACCTGCCCCCCGCATCCGGCACCTCTTTCAAGCAGCTCTTCGATGCGATCGCACGCATCCTTGTAAAAGAGGAACTTGTCCTGCTTGTTGCACTGGATGATGCCAACTACCTGCTCTATGAGAACGAGATCAACAAGGTGCTCTATACGCTGCTGCGCGCCCACGAAGCGTACGAGGGCGTCAGGATCGGCGTGATCGTGATCATCAGTGACCTCGATATCGATCTTTTCCGTGCGGTGGACGCCCGCGTCACCTCGGTATTCAGGCCTACCGAGATCTATTTCCCACCCTACGAGCCTGCAGAGATCCGCGAGATTATCCAGGTGCGTGTGATACAGGGGTTGTACCCGAATGTCCTCTCCGAAGAGATGCTCTTGCTTGTCATCGACCAGACCCAGAAGATCGGGGACCTGCGTGTCGGGATTGACCTGCTCAAACGGGCAACGATGAGCGCGGAACATGCAGCCCGGCGCTCCATTGAGAGGGATGACATCTGCGGGGCGTACCATATCTCCAGATACCTGCACCTATCCTATACGGTAAAGACACTCAAAGACGAGGAGAAAAAGATCTTAAAAGCCCTTGCCGAAGCGAGCCACAAAGAAAAGGAGATGAACGCAGGTGATGTATACAAGACCATTTCGGAATCGGTAAAAATCGGCTATACAAGGTTTTACGAAGTCATAAAAAAGCTCGATGCGCTTCGCCTCATAAACCTGCACTACCGCGCGGGTAAGGGAAGGACACGCCTGATCAGCCTGCGGTATGAGCCACAGAACGTCCTCGAGTACCTCTCCTGATACGCAATCATTTGGCAAGGATTATTTATTCCGCAACCATCTTGTATGGTACAGGGGGTAAAACATATGCTCAGTGTAAACGAACTGGCATCGGAGATTTTTGATAATCTTGCCGAAGTTTCGGAAGAATTCAATGCGGCATACCATGAGCTGGACAACGGCGCCCGCATTATCGATTGTGGCGTGAGCACAAGTGGCGGATATGCTGCCGGAAGGGCATTCACCGAAATCTGCATGGGTGGTCTTGGGGAAGTGAATTTCCGGATGGGGCACATCAAGGAGTTTCCCTTCCCCTTCATCGATGTCAATACAGACTTTCCCTCCATTGCATGTCTCGGGGCTCAGAAAGCCGGCTGGACGATCAAGGTTGGCAACTATTTTGCGATGGGCAGCGGTCCTGCACGGGCGCTTTCGCTCAAACCCAAACACACCTATGAAGTGATCGATTACGAGGACGATTATGACTGTGCGGTGATCTGCCTTGAAAGCGACCACCTGCCCAATGGGGAAGTCATGGAGAAGATCGCCGAGGAATGCCATGTTGATGTGACAAATGTCTGTGCTGTTGTCGCTCCTACCGCATCGCTGGTTGGCTCAATACAGGTTTCGGGTCGATGTGTTGAAACCGCGGTCTACAAATTAAATGAACTCGGATTTGACACAAAGAAGATCACCGCTGCGATGGGTACGGCACCGGTCCCCCCGGTCAAAAAGGACGCAACCAAAGCAATGGGTACCACAAACGATGCAACCATCTACTACGGCAGGATCATGCTCACGATGAAGGCGCCGGAGATCAAGGACTATCTTGAAAAGATCCCGAGCAGCAAATCCAAGGGATACGGCAAACCGTTCTACGAGATCTTCAAGGAGGCAAAGTTTGACTTCTACAAGATCGACACCTCACTCTTCTCACCGGCAGAGGTCATCATCAATGAACTCACCGAAGGAGTAATCTATCATACCGGTTCTGTTAACCCCGAAGTGACTCTCAAATCGTTCGGGTTGACCTGATTCTTTTTTAAATATTTTTTTACTGTTTTGTTAATCTTATAACAAGCATGGACAGAGAAGATATTGCAGGAACGATCCGGTCAGCAATTCGTGTTCGAGCTGGGCGGTTGATTCTTGTATCAATGGGGCAAGCTGATATGGAATATCCATGGGAGAGCGCCAACAACAAACGGAACCAGACACCGGACAGCATGCTATCCTGACCGATCCCCCATTTTATCTTCCGGAGTTTGAGAAATCGTACCGGTATATCATCGACCAGTATGAGGTGACTTCCCGAGATATTGCGATTTTTTTGCCATGTGCGGTGAAAAAACCCTATAGTGCAAGCCCGAGCCACCAGCTCATCAGGATGATCATCTCGCAGGTTTTTGACCCGTCACAGTATCATATTGTTATCTTCGGGACCTGCGGTATTGTTCCTGCCGAACTCGAGACCATGTACCCATATGCCCATTATAAGTACATGCTTGGAAAATGCAACGACGACAAGGTCAAGGACGATTTTCTCCGTATCGAGACCGAACGGGTTGCGGGATACCTCGGCAAGACACGGAATGTCTACAAGTACCGCATCGGGTACTGCCTCGGCGTCTTCCGCGAGGCGCTCATCCATGGATCAAAAGAAGCCGGCGTACCAATCGATATCATTCTTCCCACCCATGATATCATCAATAAGGTCATAGAAGAGGGGGACTGCTCATTCCAGGAAGGAAGCCTCTCCATGGATGAATATCTTGGGGAGTTCTGCGATAAGCTGATCCGGTTCAGGAATTTGCATTTGTAGGGAGAGTGGGGGCACCTCATGATCAGGGAGACACCCCCCTGAAAACGACCCCCGGTGTCTTGGGGGAAACGGAGCCTAAATTGAGCCCTGATTCCCCTCCGTTGCCGATCCAGAGGGCGTAATTCGAAAAAAAGCGGGACAGTTATTTTTTGAATCCTGACAATTTTACCCGGTTTGACGAAATAAGGCAGCACATTCGTCCAAAAAATACCTATTTAGCCCTATTTGGATGCACGATCGCATCGCGGGTGGTGGTTTTAGCCATACCCCCATCTACAACCCCCAGTTTCCCCCATCCATAAATCATATTACAGTTTACCCTGTCGATAACGCCTCTGCTGGTTCAGGGCAGAGTTCTTTGGGGGAGTCATGGGGGTCCCCCACCAATATGACTCAAAGGGGCAATTCCCGCCATCTGCAGAATTTTTTTAAGCATCATAAGGAATTCAATCACACATGGCAGATCAATTTCCAAAAAAAAAAATGTCCGCTTCTTGCAAATAAGCCAAGGCTTTTACACGAAGGATGACTGAAGAACAAGGTAACAGCCCTGTTCATCAAGTACCGGGGATCTCTTTTTCTGGTTTGGGGGTTCACTCAAATGAAAAAAATTAACCCTTCCTTCTCACAGTGATCAGGAAAGGCACCAGCAGGACGATAGCGATTACAACCCAGAAATTGCCAAACATGTAGAGCAGTGCCTCACGGTTATTATCGTAAAACCGGAGATCGACCGACATGGTCCGGTTCCACATCACCGTTGTGGTATTATCGTATTCTCCGATTATTACCGCGCCTGAGCTTATGCCCGCGAGCAGGGGGTTTCGGGCATCAAAATCCTGCGGGAGCGTGACATTGACACGGTACAGGCTATCAAATGCTGCCTGAAGGTGATAATCACGCATCGGGGCAGTGTACAGGATGGTGTAATTGCCGCGTGCAAACGTAATAGAGGAGATCCCGCTCACATTGAACTCGCACGGCGAGCAGTTCCCCGTGACCTCAATGTTGCCGACTTTCTGGGGGATTCGTTCCCCCATCATCCCTAATTCAAAAAAATCAAATTTATTCACATCGGCAACATCAATCGATGCATTGTATGCGGTTCCATTTGAGAGAACACGGTACTCTGCATGGAGCGCTGCGCAGGGTATGACCAGCAGCGTAATTACAAGCGCAGCGCAGAGAGCAGAGATGGCAGGTCTGCATCGATCTCTGTCGGGGGTTCGCATTGCCTGATCACCGTATCCGGGTCTTTGAGGAGATGACCGGTGACGACACAAACAATCCTTTCGGATCTGTCGATCACCCCGCTCTCCACCAGTTTTTTCACGCCAGCCACCGATGCGGCGGATGCCGGTTCAACGCCGATCCCTTCCTTTCTCGCAAGGTCACGCTGCATCTGCAAAATCTCTTCATCGGTCACCGATTCAGCATACCCGCCGGTCTTTCGTATCGCAACAAGCGCCTTCTCCGCATTCACTGGTGCACCGATCCGGATGGCGGTTGCCACGGTCTCGGGGTGCGGTTCGGGGATTACTTCAGGCAGGTTCTCGCGGATTGCCCTGACCACCGGGCTGGACCCCAGCGCTTGGATGCCGGTCATCATCGGCAGTGCATCGATAAATCCGAGTCCCTCTAGTTCGAGCAGACCCTTATACACCGCTGAGATATTCCCCGCGTTGCCGACCGGGAGCACAAACCGGTCCGGCACACCACCCAGCTGGTCGACTGCTTCAAAGCCGATCGTTTTCTGTCCCTCAAGCCGGTATGGGTTGATGGAATTGAGGAGGTAGAGCCCATGGGAGAGACAAAGGTCATGCACCATCTCCAGCGCACGGTCAAAGTTGCCGCGGATCGAAATGACCCGTGCACCGTGTATCAGTGCCTGCGCAACCTTACCGATCGCGACTTTTCCTGCCGGCAGGAGGACGACTGCGGGGATCCCTGCCTTTGCTGCATAGACAGCAAGGCTTGCGGAGGTGTTTCCGGTACTCGCACAGGCAACGCTCCGCATATTTAACTGGAGTGCCATGGAAACCCCGACAGTCATACCCCTGTCCTTGAACGAGCCGGACGGGTTCATGCCCTCGTGCTTTGCATAGAGATGTAAAAGTCCCATCTCCTCTCCCAGGCGATTGAGGTGATAGAGCGGTGTACCGCCCTCCTGCAGGGTAACCGGTTCAATTCGCACCGGCAGCAGTTCACGGTATCTCCAGACAGAGAGCGGGCGCTTCTCCCATACTTTCTTTGTTACGGCGATCTCATCGAGATTGTATTGCACAGCCAGAAGGTGGCCGCATTTTATGCAATTATACAGGATCTCGTCAGCCGGATATGCAGCACCGCAGTTGACGCATACGAGCCGCTCCATGCTGTACAGTTTGCGCCCGTTATAGATATAGGCGGCGCCATGCTCATCCGTACAACCGTTGGTACAGCTCCGTCCTCAGGTCCTTGGAGACAGGTAATCTGCGCCGGGCATCATCAACGGCTGTCGGGTCCAGATCAGACACGAGGAGTTCCTCCCCATCGCCCGCCTTTGCGATAATGGTCCCCTCCGGATCCGCCGTCATCGATGCGCCAGCATACAGGTCGACTGGGGTTTTCCCGACAGTGTTGATGCCGATTATGTACATCTGGTTCTCTACTGCCCGCGCCCTGATGAACAGTTCCCAGTGTCTGGCCCGGCTTGCAGGCCAAGCTGCCGGCACAAAAATGCCATGTACCCCCCGATGGGCATAGATCTGGAATAATGACGGGAACCGAAGGTCGTAACAGATTGCGATGCCGAATCTCATGCCTTCGATGTCGAACACGGCAATATCGTTTCCCGCCGCATAGTACCGGTCTTCATGCGCCGGGGCAAAGGGGTGCATTTTTGCATACATCGAACGGATCGAGCCGTCTGCATCAACCAGAACTGCCGTATTTGTCGGGAGCGGCTGGCGGTGTTCACGGAACGACCCAAGAATTGCGATGGAATATTTTTTTGAATAGTGTTGTAATGCAGACACGATCGCGCCCGAACGGTCCTGGACCTGCCTCTGCGAGCACGGGTCCCAACCGGTTGCGAATTGTTCAGGAAACGTGATGATGCGGGCACCTGCAGAGGCGGCGTTCCTGATAAAAGGTTCTGCTTTTTTGAGAGTTTTTTCCGCATCTTCCCAGCAGCTTGCTATCTGGGCGCTACAGCACTTCATAGGCGGTTACCGTTCGCTTTACGTTTGTTGTTTAAATCTCAGTATGGGGGAGATGAACATCACGGCAGCGCCCACAACAACCGGTGCCCTGCCGCTTGATGTGAGATCCCGATCACTCATCAGACTCCTCTGATCAGAATCGGGAAGGCAATCTTGATCCCATTGATAACAAATTGCACAGCGATGGCGATAAGCAGCATCCCCATAAGCCGGTTGATTGCCCTATACTCCCGCTGCCCGACCTTTGTCATGATAAAGTCAGAGTTCCGCATCATGACATAGGTGATCGCGATCGACAGCATAATCGAGACAAAAACAATCGCGATCGCGAGCGGCGTCATGACAGACGCCTCGTTCATGAGTACAATGGTGGTTGTAATCGCACCGGGCCCCGCGATCATCGGGATCGCAATCGGCATGAAGGCAATATCATCCATGTCCCGCGACTCGTATCGTTCGGTTGCGGTGAGCTTGGTACGCGAAGTTTTTGCATAGACCATTTCCATGCCAATGCCAAAGAGGAGGATGCCCCCTGCGATCCGGAACGCCTCGAGGGTAATGCCGAAGAGCTGGAGTATCCAGGCTCCCAGCACCGCAACGAACAGCAGCACGATGAGTGCGAACCTGCAGGAGTCCCTTGCAATGATATCTTTCTGCGCCCGGTCGAGGTTCGTGGTGAGGGACACATAGATGAGAGTGGCCCCCAGCGGGTTGACAATGATGATGATAGACGAAAGGGCAAGCAACGTAAATGTGATGATGTCCCCGTCCATGAGCGGTACTGCGGCGGGATGGGTTATAGCATTTATGGTTTTTTTTAAAAAAGGGTTAATACTCGTAGATTACGGACTCATCAATCCGGGTGTACGGGAAGAGTTCTGCAGGTTTGAAATGAATCGCGATCTCGTGTGCGGCACTCTCATGGGAATCAGATGCATGGATCACATTCCTCCCGATATCGTTCCCGAAATCTCCACGGATAGTACCAGGCGATGCTTCCTGCGGGTTGGTAGCACCGATGACCTTGCGGACAATGGAAACAACATCCCTGCCCTCCCAGACCATCAGAAAACACGGGCCCCCCATGATGTATTTTTTAAGGGATGGGAAGAAGGGTTTTTTGAGGTGTTCCCTATACTGCTCGTTTATGCGCTTTTCCGAAAGTATTTCAAAACGTGCTGCAATGAGTTTCAAACCCTTTGATTCAAGACGTGATACGATCTCACCCACAAGCCCGCGCTGGACACCGTCCGGTTTGATCATCACAAAGGTGCGGTCCATATTTCATTACTCCTTGCCAAGAGCCTTTTTTCCAGCCTTTGTCCACTGGACACGGCGCGAAACCCTGCCAAGATTGTGGTTGTTCTGGCACTTGGAGCTGCAGAAAAAGAAAATGGTCCCGTCTTTTTTGACATACATCTTGCCGGTACCCGGCTCAAGTGTTGCCCCGCAGAAACTGCAGGTATGCTGTTCGACCATGGGTTTTTCACCGCCTCGAGAGTTTCTTTGCCTCGCGCTCGGTCTCAAGCAGCATCACGATATCACCCTCACGGATTGGACCGACCGTGTTGCGGGTGATGATGCGCCCCTTGTTGGTACCATCAAGAATGCGGCATTTCACCTGCATGGCCTCTCCATGCATACCGGTAGAACCAACGACCTCAATTACTTCTGCTGGGGTTGCATCGTCTGCCATAAAGAGCCTCACGCCTTCAGGGCAACCAGTTGCTTTGCCAGATCGTCGACAACTTCTTTTGCTTTACCGGATTTTATAATTGCAGCAGCGGCAGAACCGACATCGAGACCGCTCGCGGCGCCGATGTCGTTCTGTTTGTTGATAAAGATATACGGGATCTTTTTCTCTTCGCAGAGAGGGCCAAGGTGCATCACTATCTCTTCGGGTTCAACATCAGCACCGATCAGCACAAGCTGGGCGATGCTGCGTTCAATCGCCTTGGTTGCCTCATTGGATCCCTTCTTGATCTTGCCGGTATCTCGTGCGACTTCAAGGGCTTCAAGCGCCTTGTTCTGGAGCTCGTCTGGAGCTTGGGTTTTTACGTAGCCTTTTGCCATAACTCACCTCATTCAGGAGTGGTGCACTCCTTCATTACTCATCAGTCAGTTGATGATGTGCCATATGACATCGACAGGATGGGCAATAAACCTTATTCACGCCCGCCTGTTTTACCCCGCCCCATGCCCGATAATTCCGGGAAAAACAGGCCTCTAACCGGAAAGCCGGTAGATGGCGGTGCTGTCTTGTGAAAAGACCAGCCCGAGGTCCGGTGAGATCCGGCTGACGTTGTACCGGTTCTGCTCCGGCTCGCCAAGAACTAGGAATGTTACATTGTATTTCTGCATAAGGGCGCGCGTCTCATCCGGCTGCTCGTACATCACCCGGATATCGTTCATCCGCTGACTGTACCATCCCGTATCATCGCCCCGCCACATGTATTCATGGAACGGCATGCCGATGATCGTGGGAATACCGGTAAACGATGACATCCGCGAGTAGTACGTGTAATCGCCACCCTCTGCCTCAACGATACGTACTCCATTGGGCAACGCCCGCAGGTACGCAACTGCCGCAGCATCGCCAGGATGTGCCGTTTGAAGGTAATCGAGCCCGTCAAGCGATCGGCTCCCGTAATTCATGTCAAGGGGCACTGAGAGTGGGATCATGAAAAGGATCACAATTGCGCTCAGGGTGATCACTGCCTGTGACTGGCGCGAGATGAACGGCATGCGATCCCAGCGCGAGAGCGCCTGCCCTGTCATGGTAAAGGCTGATATGCCCAACAACAACCACGCCGCAATATAGCATTTGAAGATGGTATTCATCCTGAAGTACGTGTCACCCATGTTGTCTTTGAGATAGAATAGTTCGCAGAACGTAATGAGCACAAGACCGAGAATCGCGAGAATTTCGGCAATTTCGTGCTCTTTTCTTGCAAGCAGGCACACCAAGGGGATTATCGCAATTGCAGCCGAGGGATAGCCTGCGAGGATAAAGGGGATTGCCACGAGCAGATAGTACGGGCGCCGGATGATATCGTGTATAAGGAGCGTCAGCAGGATTGCGAAAAAGAACCCGTGAACAAGGATAAACTGGACGGGATCTGACGGTGCTTGTACAAGCGCAAAACCACTGGTACTGGTTTTTAATTGGAAATAGAATGGTAGGTAACATACAATGGAAAGTATGGGGACGAATATCAGGAAACGAACGGTATCCCCCAGAAATTCAGCAGACCGGTTCTTCCACCAGATAAGAACGCCAAACAGCACGGTGATTGGCGCATAGATCAGGACATCCCATGTATTGAAGAGCGGCATTGACCCCAAGCTGACCGCGGCAAGGACGCAAACTACCCGCTTGGCGCCACCAGAGAGAGTATGCCACCGTTTGAATGCGAACACAAAAATAAAGATCAGGAAGAGCTGGTTAAATATCCCGATAACATGGGGGTGGGGATCGCCCCAGATAAACGAAAAGAGCGGGTATTCATTGATCGTGTTGGTGATGGTGCGGGTGCTGTCCCAGAGAATCGCATTCACGCCCTTGCCCAAAACCACCTGGTAGAAAAACGAGGGGTTCGGTACCAGGAGGGTGATGAGGGGCACCCAGTGGAACCGGTCGAGCAGGAGGCTGCCAATCGCATACAGGTTCACTGCTGCAATACCGAGGACTGTCGGCAGCGCGAGATTGAAGGCGACGTTTGACGGGACCCCGCTCACAATCCCGAGGCATCCGAACATCCAGGAGCTAAGGTAGTAATAGATGTTTAATGATCCGCCGGCAAACCACGGGTCAAGTGGGGGAACGACGGGACTGCGCATCACCGATGCGAGAAACGCATGGTCCATGAATTTTTCAGCATATGATATCGTGGGGTTGACATACCGCAGCTCGAGCATCAGGAAGAAAAAGATGAGAAATACCAGTTCCCAGCGCCATTGACCCTTGAGATCGTCTCCCGTGATCTGGCGCCGGTATATCTGGTAGACGAACAGGATGATAAACGGTACGAGGGAAAGCTGGACCGGGAGCTGGAAGAGGCCGCAGTACCACGAGATCAGTGTAAATATGAGCAGAGACGCACTGAACGATACGGGAAACGCGCAGTTCCCAAATGTCTTTTTTAACGAAGGATAGAGGGAGAGCTGGAGCAGCAACAGGACAAGGAGCCAGCTTGCCACCGACATGATCTGCAGTTCAGCGATCAGTCGAACCCCCCCCATCCAGTCTCGAACCGAGTGCCTTTTTTATACTCGGGATGACCCAGTCGCCGAAGAGGTAGATCGAGATTATGCCGCCGGCAAGCGTGACGAGGTTTTTGATCAGGTGGTCGATGACCGCGATCAGCGTCGCAACTGCGGGAGAGACTCCTGCAAGTTCAAAGGTCAGTACAAGGGACAGTTCATATGTCCCGACGCCTCCCGGGGTGATCGGGACAGCCTTGACAAGGTTGCCGATGACAATTGCGAGTACTACGATTGCAAAGGGGATCTGCTGCCCAAACATCAACACGACAGCAAGACAGACCAGTACATCAAGAATCCAGATAATGAGGGATGATACTGAAAGGGAAACAATTGAACATATGCCAAGCGATGCGCGACGGATTTCGTTGAGCATCGTCAAGAGGATCCGGATGTACCGGTTTTGAGCCTGTAATTTCCCGGAGACTATTAAAAAACCAAAAAAGAGAGCTCCTGCAACAAGGGGGACAATGATGACTGTCAGGAACCATGGCGGTACATTGAGGACAAAGGGCAGGGAAATTGCGCCGAGCAGCGCGACCATGATGATATCAAAGACACGCTCCACCACAATTGATGAGACACCTTCGGAATACGTGGTGTTGTTCTCGTGGTTGAGGATGAACACCCGCACAAAATCTCCCAACCGTGCAGGCACGACCAGGTTTGCGGTCTGGCTCACAAAAATACATGCTGTTGCGACGGTGAGGTGGACATCATAGTTCAGGCTTTTGAGGATAGCACAGTACCTCCACCCCCTCAGCACCCATGCACAAACACAGATGACAACAGCGACGATGAGATAGGCCGGAACCATATGCTGGAGCGCGACAAGGAGATCGCCCCAGACCCGCAGGAGCATGTACGCTATGATGCCAATTGCAATCAGGGTCGGCACGACGATAGCGCTAATTTTCCGGAACATGGATCTGCCACCAGAGCCTCAGGATTGACGATCCCATCTCTAAGACATCCTTCATTTTCACGGTCGTGCCTTTACCGGCACGCCAGCGGACCGGGAGTTCCCTGATACGGTACCCCTGCCTCTGGCACCTGACAATAAGTTCAGTATCCCAGAACCAGTGTCCGGATTTTATTGCAGGAACTATTGCAAGGATTCGTTGTTTGTTGAACGCCTTGAAACCGCACTGGTGATCATGCACAGAACTTCCCAGAATAATTTGCACAAGGAAATTATAGGTACGACTTGCAATTTCCCTGCCGCCTGTTCGTTTGATATCACTATCTGGAAGCAGCCGCGATCCGGTGGCAATATCAAACCCATCGCGTATCGCGCTGACAAGTGTTGGGAGGTGCTGCATATCCGTCGCGAGATCAACATCATAATAACAGATGATTGTTCCTTTTGCCTCGTGGATGGCACGGTTCAGGGCTCTCCCGCGACCCAGCCGTTCATCGCTGTGGAGCAGCCGTATCCGGGGATCCTGCTGTTCATACTGGTGAACGAACTCAGCACTGCCGTCTGCGCTGCCGTCTTCAGCAACAATCAATTCGAAATTATCTGAAATATATGATAAGACATCGATTGATCGGGGGATCGCACGTTCAAGGGCTGCCCGATCGTTGAAGACCGGAATGATCGCTGTCACTTCGATTTCAGCCATGTGAAGTCACCTTCATAATCCGGTCCGCTACTTCATTGCCTGCCCTGACCGCCCCATCCATGCTCCGTTCCGGGTAATTCGGGAGCGAGAACATGCCAGCCATAAAGAGCCCATGCTGTTCATACGCGGGGATTAGCGACCGGTACCCGAGCGTATAGACAGGTCCCGCGTAGGGATCCACTGCCATTCTCGTCCAGTGGATCTCCTCTTTTTTAACAGAAAACCGCAAAGAGAAATCTGTCAGCATCTGCTGGTCAATATTCTTTGGCAGGTTTCCGTTGAAATACGAGGCGAGGTAGACAATATGCTCGCCATAGCGTTTTTGGGGGACAAAGTTCGTGTGCGAGATGACCGCCCCGTAAGGTGCAGGATCTTTCATGTTCAGCCAGTATATCCCCCCGGTCATCTCTAGTTCCAGACCAAGGGCCATACAGGCAGCTCCCTGGTAGGGAATGTTCCGCAATTCCGGTCCACCGATTTTTCCCAGCTCCTGAGGAGGTATTGTCGAGAGCACGGTATCGTATTGGGCGCCGTCGATGTCCCAAGAACCATTGATGCGGCGTATGGCAGAAACAGGAGATTGCCGCATGATTGTTCCTCCTTTCGTTTGAATGGAACGCTCCAGTGCATCGATCAGCTGGTAAAACCCTCCGTTGAGATACCCGAGACGCTCCCCTGAAAGCCCGCGGTTCGAACGAATTGCTATCCGGCTCAGTAACCATGCAGCTGATACATTCTTCCGGTTTTCACCGAATTTGCTGTTGAGCAGGGGTTCAAAAAAAGAGCTATATACATCGGAACCAAGAGATTCTGTAATAAACTGTTCAGCAGGAATGCAATCGAGGTTTCTGACATCGATTTTTTTGGACCTCATCGTAAGCCATGCCAGTTTGATCTTATCAAGGAGGGAAAGGTGTGGATACCGTAGTATCTGGAACGGGGTACTAAGCGGGTGTATGGTGTTATCGACATAATACCCGGACGTGGCATTGAACCATTCGAGGCGATCGGAAAGGTTCAACGCATCAAGGAATGAAAAAAAATGCAAATCGCCTGAAAAACAGTGATGATAATACTGTTCAATCCGATAGTGATTCACTTGGTAGGAGGAGAGGCAACCGCCAAGCTGGGATCTTTTTTCAAAGAGTTCGACGTCATGTATGTCAGATAGTGCATGAGCAGCGGTAAGACCGGTTAATCCTCCACCGATGATACAGATCTTCATGATGTGATATCTGTAGTATTATTAAGGCTGATTTGAAAAAACCTCCGATAATCGACCTGTTTTTGTGAAATCTCTTTAAAAATTCTCCAATAATTATAACAAAGTTTTTGTACTGTCGAATTAAACTTCTTAAAAACAAAAGGACTTAAAACAAATAACAATAATAGTTACGTTCAGCCCAGTGGAGGGTGTCTCCGGATGAGGGTATTTTTCATAGGTTTTGGTCAGGCGGGCGGAAAAATTGTTGATATGTTTATTGAACATGACAAAAAGCTCGGAACCAACAGCTTCAGGGGGATTGCCATTAATACCGCCCGAACCGATCTGATGGGGTTGAAAAATATCGAGATGCGTGATAGGATCCTCATCGGGCAGACGTTGGTCAAAGGTCATGGTGTGGGAACCGACAACGTCACCGGTGCACGCGTTACCGCCGATGAGATCGACAGCATCATCACTGCGGTTGATACCCGAGGCACACACGATGTGGATGCGTTTGTCATTATCGCAGGTCTTGGCGGCGGTACCGGTTCCGGGGGCTCGCCGGTACTTGCACGACACTTAAAAAGGATTTACCGCGAGCCGGTGTATGCGCTTGGCATCATTCCTGCCCCCGAGGAGGGGCGCCTCTATTCCTATAATGCTGCCAGAAGCCTGACGACACTTGTCAATGAAACAGATAACTGTTTTATATTCGATAATAGTGCTTGGAAAAACGAAGGAGAGAGCGTCAAGAGTGCATTCCACCGGCTGAATACTGAGGTGGTCAGGAGGTTCGGTGTCCTCTTCCGCGCCGGTGAAGTAACCAGCATGGGTGTCGGCGAGATGGTTGTTGATTCAAGTGAGATCATTAACACGCTGCGGGGAGGTGGCATCACATCGGTGGGATACGCAATCAGCGAGGTAATGAGCAAACATACTAAAAAGAAACGAGGAATTTTCGGCGGAATAAAGGACAGATTCAAGAAACGGGAGGCAAATGAAGAAGTCCTTCTGGGCGAGGATAAATCTGCAAAAATTGTCGCGCTCGTTCGCCGTGCCATGCTCGGGAGACTCACGATGCCGTGTGATTACTCCACTGCGGAAAGGGCACTGGTACTGGTTGCCGGTCCGCCCAACGAGCTTGACCGCAAGGGTGTTGAGAAGGCAAAGAGCTGGGTGGAGGAAAATATTGCCGGTGTGGAAGTGAGAGGCGGGGATTATCCGGTGGACAGCGAATATGTCGCAGCCGTTGTCATGCTCGCGACCGTAGGGAACGCACCACGGATTAAGGAACTCCTCGATATCGCAAAGGAGACAAAGGAAGATGTTATTAAGTCAAAGGAGAAAAAATCGAGTATGTTCGATGAGGGTATCGAACCATTGTTTGAGTGAGGGTCAAAATGAAGGGGATTTGTAGAATCCTGTTGCTTGGTATTATCCTTATATGTTGTATTCCGATCGTTTCTGCGTTTACCATCAGTAATATGAATATTGAACCGTCCGGCAGCCTTACACCAGGGCAGAGGGTATCGGTATCCTATATCCTCAATTTCCCGCTCGTGAATGGCAAAACATTTGAGAATGCCAATACGCTGGACATGTATACCGAGCTGACGACTGCCAAATGGTCATTTGTCAAAGTGGAGACCTTTGAAGGCACTCCCCACGACACTCCATTGCCCAATGATGGCGGCCCGAGAATACAGATGGGGGGTTGGATCTTGAGTTATCCCGACCGTGAACTAAGCATCCGCGTCACCCTTGACGGTCTGGCACCTGATGTCGATAAAACCCAGAATAAAACCATCATCAAAATCACCGAACTGGATTCCTATGGTAAACCCATCTCAACTGATAGCTATTTAAAACAGGCAACAATTGTCAACATTGCCGAGGTCAATAATCAAATTGCCGAAACCGAATCAACTCTCCAGATCTTCAGGACACACATTGATGAAAAGGAGGCCCTTGAAGTTGATACGTCAACTGCGGAAGGAAAATATACCGAAGCAAATACAGCCATCAATAACGCCCGTTCGCAGCCATCCTCCCAGTTTGATGCAGCTAGGGCAAGTCTTCAAAGTGCCAAGGCTCTGATCGACGAGGGCGAAAAACTGCTGGATAAGGCTTGGGCAGAAAAAACAGTAGCCGATGCGCAGATCCCCATCAACAATGTCGATCAGACCATCAACTTTATCAAGCCAAACGTCAGCAATACCGATCCCCGCCTTTCCCCGATCATCGCGAAGCGTGAGGTTGCTGCAGGATTTATCTCGACAGCAAATGACGAGATATTTTCAGGCAATTATGAAAGGGCACGGGAAAAAGCACAGGAAGCTTTTGGAAAGGGAAATGAGTCCTATAATGATGCCCTTGACTTAAAGAAACAGATCACGGAAGGGTTTAATCCACTGGGAGCAATAGGAAGACTCTTTGGCTCATTTACGGTTCTCATCATCGTCGGTGTTGTTGCTGTCGTGCTGGTTGCGGTTGGCGTCATCATCTACCGCAAGCGCACCCGGTGGGATGAACTGGGTTAATTTCTCTCTTCTCTCTTTTACCAACAATCAGATCTAAGAAAGGTATCCGGGGTGATCACGTACTGGTATCCGCCGGTCACTACGTTCAATCTAACCGCCGGGGGAGCGTGAGAGCACCTCATCAACATGAGATTGCTCATTGTGAGGTGTTAATTATAATCGGAATTATGGGTGACCCGCTCAAGTATGAGTTATATTCTGCCGGGTAAAAACATCGATATTGATCGCGCCCATCGTACCGTCACGATGGAGATAATACTCAAATAACCGGTCCTGATTATCATAAAACGAGAACCAGTAGCTGAGCTTGTAGGTTGTTTTATTGTAACCATCCAGCGAATCATAACTCGCCGCATCGTGCATGATAATGACCCCTGGTTGCGAGCCAGTCAAAGTTGACTTGTCGACGGTATCCCCATACATCGTGATCTTCTTCCACCGGTCACCACGGTAGTACCATGGCAACGGCCAGTAATTTTTCGATGCAAGAATGACCCCGTCCGATTGATCGATAATCTCCATTACAACGCGCAAATCTTCTGAGTTCTGGACCTGCACGATGGGTTCATTGATGTCTACCGGCACGAATGCAACGTGCCATGTCATCGCAAGCAGGAAGACTGTACCGATGACGGCGAATACAACCTTTGGCCAGCTAAGCCGGTAGACGGCAACAAAGGTCATCGGCAGCAGCTGGTGGATGAGCAGCCACGGCACCTTTTCGCCGACGTAGGCATAAAACGCCATGGAAAGCAGCATCCACCAGATGCAGAACCTGAAGAATTCGGCGGATTTTACGGACCCCTGATCCTTTGCGGTTAATTGCCTCAGATTTGCATTCACGAGGTCAGAAGCAGGGAGCGAAAATGTCCGGTGAACAACCCAGTTTTTTGCACGTTTTAGGGTCAGGGTAATATCCGTGCCCGATACAAGGAACTGCACGACCCCGATAAGTGCGAGAATGAAGACCGGCAGCTCATACAGCAACAATAAGGGGATATAGAAAAACCACGGTCCGCCGAGGCGCTGCTGGTTGTGCATTGCCGCCCAGTGCTCGATTGCCTGATACCACCCCGTTGTGGTGAGATTGAATTCCTGGCCTATGAGGGTATCGACATGCGTGCCAAATGCTGAGTACAGGATGCTCATGGTGGCAATGACAAAAAATACTCCGATGAGGAGATCGGTCTTCCACTGTGGGGGAAGCGTAAACCTCCCCCTCCAGACCACATAGATGAAAAACGCTGCAAAGATGAGGAGAATGAGGGGCATCTCCTCCTTGCAGCACAGGCTCCCCGCTGTTGCGATTGCGGCAAGGACGGCAAACCGTGTCTGCCCCCGCTCGAAGTAATAGAGCATTGCAACAACAAGCAGGAACGTAAAGAAGAGCATGAAGATATCATGACGGAGGAACCGGGAGAAGTACACCATGTCAGGGGATACCGCGATGAATAACGCACCAACGAGTGTCTGTTTTCTGTCAAGATACCCGATCTGGTAAATACAATACACGAGGGGGATGAGCAGGGTCCCGAAAAGGGAGGGTAATAACCTTGCCACAAGGTCGGAATCCCCAAAAAGAGCGAACATACCGGCGGTGGCATAGTAGAGGAAGGGACCGTGGTAACTCGGATCGTACATCCACGACCCTTTTGTTAACAGGTCATAGGAGAACCATGCATGGATCGCTTCGTCATGATGAAAGAGCTTCAGATCAAGGAAATAGAACCGTAGAACAATTCCAATTAAAAGGATTAAAAAAAAAGTCCGCTCAAACGTGAAAATTTTTTTTATTGTCTCTGAAAAACCCGCGGCTGGCACGCCGCACCCTCAGCTCTCTAAAACAATCTCAATGCCGATATCCTTTGGCACCTGAATGCGCATCAACTGGCGCAGTGCACGTTCATCTGCATCAATATCGATCAACCGTTTGTGGACGCGCATCTGCCACCGATCCCATGTCGCCGTCCCCTCACCATCGGGGCTTTTCCGGATCGGGACAATCAACCGTTTTGTCGGGAGCGGTATCGGACCAGCCAGATTCACACCTGTGCGCTCTGCTATCTCCCGGATTCGCTCACAGACCATCTCCACTTTTTTGAAGTCGGTCCCTGTCAGGCGGATTCTGGCTTTTTGCATGTTGTATCACCAAAAAAAATTATCTCATCTGTTTTTTGTTGATTGCAATACACATACCGGCAGCAATCGTTGTTCCCATATCACGGATGGCGAACCTGCCGAGCTGCGGGAGCTCCTTTACGCTCTCGATGACCATGGGTTTGCTCGGCTTGATTTGGACGATCGCCGCATCGCCCGTCTTGAGGAATGTGGGGTTCTCTTCCTTGGTCTGACCTGACCTCGGGTCAAGCTTCTTTTTCAGCTCGATAAAGGTGCATGCAGTCTGTGTGGTGTGACAGTGGAAGACCGGGGTATACCCGACCGTAATCGCGCTCGGGTGCTGGAGCACGACTATCTGGGCAGTGAACTCATCGGCAACGGTCGGTGGAGCCTCAACCGGACCACAGACATCGCCGCGACGGATGTCACCTTTGCCAATCCCACGGACGTTGAAGCCGATGTTGTCGCCCGGTACAGCCTGTGGTATCTCTTCGTGGTGCATCTCGATGGACTTGATCTCACCATCTTTGTTTGCGGGCATGAATGAAACCTTCATCCCCTTCTTCATGATACCGGTCTCAACACGACCGACCGGCACCGTGCCGATACCGCTGATGCTGTAAACGTCCTGGATTGGAACGCGAAGCGGCTTGTCGGTTGGCTTTTCCGGCTCCTTAAATGTGTCAAGCGAAGGAATGAGTGCCGGGCCTTTATACCACGGGGTTTCGGAACCGACGGTCTTGATGTTGACACCGTTTAACGCACTGATTGGGATAAAAAGGGTTTCTTCGGGCTTGTAACCAACCATCTTGATCAGGTCTGAGAGGTCCTTTTTCACCTCATTGAAGCGTTTCTCATCAAACTTGACCATATCCATCTTGTTGATGGCGATGATGATCTGGGTGATGCCAAGCGTGCGTGCCAGAAATACGTGCTCCTTTGTCTGTTCCATGACACCATCGGCAGCTGCGACAACAAGGATCGCCGCATCAGCCTGCGATGCACCGGTGATCATGTTTTTCACAAAGTCCCTGTGTCCCGGGCAATCGACAATCGTGAAATAGTATTTCGGGGTATCAAACCGCTTGTGAGCGATATCGATCGTGATACCTCTTTCACGTTCCTCTTTGAGGTTGTCCATGACCCACGCGAACTCGAAGGTTGCCTTCCCCTTCGATTCGGCTTCCTTACGGTAGCCTTCGATGATGTGTGCCGGTACTGCGCCGGTCTCGAACATCATCCGACCCACGAGCGTTGACTTCCCGTGGTCGATGTGTCCGATAATAGCAAGATTCATATGGGGCTTTTCAGATGCCATTATGTTCCTCCAGTAAATATCAAAACTGTCCGTTTATAGTCAGTTTATGCGAGTATTACATATAGGAAACCCATCTATATAAAACATTTTGAGTACACCAAAGCCCCGGTTTACGGGGCGGTTCTGTATACCGAAACTCCCTTATCACATGATAACAACAATTCCCGTACGATGAAGACACTGGAATTCCATCGGGATGAAAAAAAGGATCGGGTAACTGTTGCATGCGTGGACGGAGAAATCTCGGTATACAGCCACTGTGCCTACTGTCAGCACTGCAAAGGAATATGGGTAAAAAAACGGATGGTACCGACGCCGCAGTCACAGGCGTACTCAGATATCCACAGGGGTGTTGCACCTGATGAGAACCTCATGAATGCTGCAATGATGTTCAACACGCTGATCCGGGATGGCTCCGCGGTCGAATGCGATGATGATGCGAACCATGGGTACCATAGCCGGTATTGATTGAACCTGGTTATTTGGGTTTTTTGAGGAGATTTTTAGCAATCTCCTGTTTAAACATTTCAAACTGCAGGTCATCCATCTGGTCAGAGAGGAGCCGCCCGCTCCATGCCCGGCGGTAGACCCAGGTCACGATCTTTTCCACTGCGAATACGACCTGCTCTTCGTCTTCCAGGGTAATCATCTCCCTCCCGATGTGCGGGTGCCGCCCCCTCCTCCCCCCGACAAGAAGAAGGTAATGCCGGTGCTCTGCCTGAATGATTGCAAAGGGGCAGGAATGGATGCAGACACCGCACTGGACACATTTCTTAGGATCGAGGACACAGACACCGTTCTTGATCCGGATCGCACGCTCCTTGCAGTACTCGACGCAGGTGCCGCAGCCCGTGCACATCCCCGGTTTGCGCACCGGCTGGATGCGGCCGATGATCCCGATCTCGTTGAGCATGGGGCTGGTGCACGCATTGGGACAACCCGAGATCGCAATGCGGATTTTTACCGGCATCTCTTTTCCGAACAGTTTCGCATCGATCTTCTGTGCAAGGCTGATGGTGTCGATGTTTGCGAACTTGCACCGCTCGGTGCCGGGGCAGGCAATGATATTGACAATCTCATCGCGTTCAGATCCAACCGGGGTCCCATTTTTTTCAAGCGCTTTTTCAACTCTGGATAAAGACGATGGCAGGATATGAGGCATCTCGATGGTCTGCCGGGTGGTGCAGTGAACGACACCATCTCCGTATTTTTTTGCAATGCGGGCGATACCCCGGAGCTGTTCGACTGAAATCTTGCCGGCGGGCAGGCGTATACGGACCGTACACAGATCAGGATTTCGTTCTGTGATGACACCCCCCTTCATGTGTATGCCAAAATCCTTGTGCATCTATCAATACTACGGGTATCGGGGTTAAAAAGGATGGCGTTATGGCAGGGTTACCCGATAAGTGCCATTCCAAGGATGACCACGGCACGGGTGATCTCATTGGATGCGCCGGCAACATCTCCGTTGATCCCGCCGAACAATCGTTTCGAGATCACAAGAAGGATGATCGGGCAGAGCACCATCAGGATGAGTCCTGCGGCAAGTTTTTTTAAAGGGACCGGAAGCAGGATCAGGGGAATGCAGAGTACGAACGCGAGTGCGGAAAAATACGGTCGTGAGAACCGGTGGAGATAACTGTGGATGCCCTCCTGAAACGGGGTGCCGGCAGCAGTTAAAAACGCCATCGAGTATTTTGCACCGACCTCTCCGATAATGATTGCAGAAATCATCGATCCCGATGCCTGCAGGCCGGCAAAGAGGATCAGGGTGATGATGATGCCCAGTGCCACCCCGCCGGCACCGACCTGTTTATCGGTCAATGCCCGGATGCGTTTTTCACGATCGCCCTGCGCCATGGCCGCATCCCCGAAATCGAGGAGCCCGTCAAAGTGATGGCATCCCGAGAGAATCAGCAGCCCTGCGACCGCAACGGCTGCAGCAATGGTCCGGTTGGCAATCCAGTACACGAGCAATGCAATAATACCGCCGATCACATACCCTGCGAGAGGATAGAGATACGAATGCCGTGCGAAGTGCTCGATATCACGGGGTTTTCCCAGTGGCAGGATGGTTGCAAACTGTAAAAGGGCAATGAGCGCTTTCATAAGCATTCGCTGTATAGACGGGATGTGCAGCCGGCGATCAGCCCTGCAACCGCATCATCGAGAAATGGCCCCAGTTTTGAAAGGATACCGGGTTTCTTCTGGTCGTACCGGGTGAACTCGAACCGTGCATATGTACCGCCGATGCACTCAGCGATTGCCATACCGATGATCTCGTCACTTAATAAAAAGACCGGATCATCCCTGATCTCCGAATCTGCCCGGTTGTAATAGAGTTCATCTTCGAGCAGGATTGCCCCAAGGATCAGGGATGAGACGTTGGGATCGTTGAGATATTTTTGAATCTTTTTATAAAGATTAAGGGCTGCATCCGCCTCGCTCATGCCGTGCGAGACATACAGTTCCATCCCGGCTGCCACGATGGCATCGAGAGAGACACCCTTTTCCTGCAGCCTGCGTTCAATCTCAAACATGTGATCAGTGGTTGTATTGATGATGGTATTATTAGGTTGTGGAGCCTGTCGGAAGCGATACCTTCAAACTGAATGAGGACGAGATGAATGTTTGCACATTATATGGCATTTGTTTCAGAAGTCCCGCAGCTTTCACTTACCGCACCTCTGTTCTGCAGCATTCTGGGGAACACCCGCCTGAGTACTGTCCCGGGCATCTCAGCCGCAGGCCCGACTCCGGAGAAGACGCTGCTTACCCCTGTCCTCGATGCAGAACTGATCATGTACGGGTCCATTACCAGCATGCCCGTCAAACCAAACACGCCGACCGGCTGCCCGACACCGGCATCGATCACCCGTGCCATGATGGATCTGATGAATCTGCATCCGCTCTTCATCAATGCCGGACTCGCCCATACCCCGACCGTTCCCTGTCTTGACGTGTACGGGTGCGTGGGTGATGATCCGCGGGAGCGGGACGCCCTCCCCTGCGCCGATGTCCTCTACCAGCGGGGCATGTGGATCGGGGAATTCCTCTCCGTATCAAGCGATCTTCTGGTGCTTGGGGAATGCGTACCCGGCGGCACAACCACAGCGCTCTGCATTCTGCGTGCGCTTGGCTATACGGCATCCGTAAGCAGCAGTTTTGTCAACAATCCCGTCTCAAAAAAAGAAGAGATCTGTGAGGTGGTCCAGAACCGGATCAGGTCAAACGGCGTCTCACAACCCCTCGACCTCATCCGCGCCACCGGAGACCCGATGATGCCGGTCGCTGCCGGTATTGCCCATGCCTATAAAGGTGACATTCTCTTTGCAGGCGGGACGCAGATGCTTGCCGTTGCTGCGCTGGTGCGTGCGATGGGAGATGCGGTGCCCATGATCGTCACCACGTCATATGTCCGTGATGACCCGACTGCCAACGTGGAGGAGCTTGCCGGTGAGATAGGAGCCCGCATCGTTTTTGTCGACCCGGGTTTTGACGATCTCGGGCATGCCGGGCTCGCACGGTACTGCATCGGCGAGGTTAAGGAAGGAATGGGTGCCGGGGGTGCAATGCTCCTTGCGTATCTCCTCGGGTATTCACCTGAGGCGATCCGGGCGAAAATCTATGAAACGGTGAGCAAATACAGCTGAAAAGGGCTTATCACGCATTATCGCCAATCTGTATGCAATGCGCCCCTTATTCGTGGTCAATAATTACGGGCAGTTCAACCACCTGATCCACCGTGCCCACAGGGACATGGACATCCCGGTTGTCCTGGTTCCCAACACCACGCCGCCCTCTGATATTGCGGAGGGCTGCCGGGGGATTATTCTCGGCGGGGGACCAACGATCGACCGTGCCGGCAACTGCTCAGCGTATCTCGACCTCGGGCTTCCGGTACTCGGGATCTGTCTTGGCCTGCATATTATCGCAACAAAATTCGGCGGTGAAGTCAGGCAGGGACAGAGTGGGGGGTATGGTCCAATCGATGTCGAGATCTGCCAGCACAATGAAATTCTTGCCGGATATCCGGATACCATCCATGTCTGGGCGTCACATGCCGATGAGGTGATTACAATTCCTCCGGATTTTTCCCTGCTCGCCCGCTCCAATATAAGCAGCGCCGAGGCAATCGCATACCCCGGCAGGCACATCTACGGGCTCCAGTGGCATCCTGAAGTCAGCCACACCGTGGATGGCAAAAGAATTTTTAAAAACTTCAACACCATAACACTGGAGCACGGATTATAGAACGCATCCCGCTTTTAACCATGATTTCAATCAAGAGTCTTACCGAAAAGATTACATCGATCGGCTTTGAGTGCAGACGTTGCGGCACCTGTTGCCGGTGCGTATCGCCCGATTCAAACCTTGTCATGGTCTCCCCAGGTGAGGTGCGGGCTATCATCGCCTCGACCGGACTGGTATGGGACAGGATTGCAGAGCCCTATCCGGCGACTATCAACGATCGCAGCGGTGCCCGGTTTACCTTGGGATGGTACCTGCGCCGTGAGAACGACAGGTGCCGGTTTCTCGATGAGATCACATGCACGATCTATAACAGCCGTCCGTGGATCTGCCGCACCTATCCGTTCGTGCTTGATGAGGATATGCTGGTTGTATCTTCCTGCGAAGGACTGGGACAACCCCTGCCAGAGCAGGAAGCCGGATTATCGCAACTACCCTCCTGCAGCGCCAGTCTGCCGAAAAGGAGGAAGAGCGGAGGGTCCGGCAGGTCATTCAGCAGGCCTCACTACCGGCAGATGCGTTTGTGGTCATCGATAGTGACGGTGTCAGGGTGATCGATGGCTGAAATCAGAATTGTCGGGACTGCGCACGTTTCACAGAAGAGCGTTGATGAGGTAACCTCGGCTATCAGCGAATTCCAGCCGGATGTCGTGGCGGTGGAACTGGACCCTGCCCGGTTCCAGGCGCTGAAAAAGAGCATGGCTGACCCCTCGGTTTCCGAGGTGATTCAGGCAGGAAATTTTAACCAGCTCCTTGTCCAGTGGGTACTTTCCTATCTCCAGCGACGGATCGGTATGGATGTCGGTGTTGAACCGGGTGCCGAGATGAAAGCAGCTATCAATGGGGCGGAAGAGCGCCACTTAAAGATCGGGCTCATCGACCGGGATATCCGGATCACCCTGATGCGGTTCTGGCACTCGATTTCACTGTGGGAGAAACTCAAGATGTTCTATGCCCTGTCTGCATCGGTGGTGGGCATGGAGGGTGAAGAGATCGATATTGAGTCCTTAAAACAGGAAGACGTGATCACGCTCGCGCTCGAGGAGTTCCGGAAATTCTCCCCCAACGGGGCGCGTGCACTCATCGACGAGAGGGATGCATATCTTGCCCACCAGCTGCTGGCACTCGATGCACAAAACGGACGTGTGCTTGCAGTGATCGGCGCAGGTCATGTGAAAGGTGTCCAGAAGTACCTACAACAGCCATCCTCCCTGCCCCCGATATCAGAACTTACAGCAGATATTAAAACACCGCGCTGGGGGCTGATCTTTGGTAGTGCGGTTACGCTTCTGTTTGCCCTGCTAATCCTCGCCATCGCGTTCTCAGGCGTCGGGATGAATGTACTTGTTACTGCCCTTATCTACTGGGTTCTCATCCACGGCGCACTCACCGCGATCTTCACGCTCCTTGCCGGCGGCCATCCGCTCTCCGCTCTGACCGGTTTTATGGTATCGTGGCTTACGGCATTGCATCCGCTGGTCGCAGCAGGCTGGTTTTCCGCTATCGTGGAGGCGAAGGTGAGAAAACCGGTCCCGGGCGATTTCAAAAAGATCTTTGAAGCTGAGACATTTTCGGATATGTGGCGCATCCCGCTCTTCAGGGTTGTGCTTGTTGCCGCGCTCGCAAATGTCGGCAGCACCCTTGGCACGGTTCTCTATTTCATTGTCATCTTCCCGTTCCTTAATATCGATCCAGGTGTGCTGATCACGCAGGGATTTGGCAACATGTGGCACTGGATGACCTTGGGCATGCCCTGATCCGGCCAATTTTTTTGATTCTGCCAATAAAAAACGATCTCTTCCGATCAACGGCTGGCACCCTTATATAATCCAAGAAAGAACCGGATGCATATGAACGGAGTCGTAGTGAAAACGGGTATCCTGCTTGTCATGGTTGCAGTATGCGTTGTGTCGCACGCGGGGGCTCTTCTCAATCAGGTCCCCGCGGGTGGAACGGTATATACCGGGGAGGAGGGGCTGGATATATCAGCTTCCGTTCCTCTTGGGAATACCTACATCGCGTGGTGGAGTTCCGGGGCAAGGGTCTTCGGCAGCTCACCGGATTCCCAGATCATGGTTACAAACCCGGCAAATTTTTACATATCGCCGACTGAATTTGGCTCACGCACGGGCAACTGGTACGTGATGCCGGCAAAAACACTGGCATTCAATGTAAAAGACCCCCAGCTCACCATCAGGATCGAGGATGTGAGCGTCAATGTCGATGTCACGGAAAACGGGTGGGTGTACCGCGGGGACGAAATACGGTTCAGGATCGACAGCAACCTGGCGGATCTCACCGGCCGCGGTGTGCCCGGGGCCCCGGTAACGATCAAGGTTCAGGGGCCAGACGGGGGCACTTATACGGCACTGGTAAATAAGGCGGGAATCACAAATTCACTCAATGTCCCTGTTTCCACAACACCGTATTATACCGGCGCTTTCTGGGATACCATCAATAGTGCGTACACACCGGGCACCTACACAATCTGGGCGGAATGCAACGCGAACAGGATGAAAGACAACTACGATATCGCCGGAAAAACCGTTGCCCCGGAGAGATCCCTTGCCGTACAGGAGCAAAACCCCCTCATCAGCGTAAAAGTCCCGACAACCAACCCGACCATCCTGATGACAACAACGGTAACTCCGAAACCCACCACCGTTGTGACCACACAACCACCCACCACGGTTTCCACGACTGCCACCACTCAGGAAACGGTCCAGCCACCCGTGACACCTGCTCCATCCCCGACACCCACGAAAGCTGCCGGTATCTGCGGGATCTGCGCAATCGTTGCTGGTATCATTGGTTGTGCCATATATAGTGCACGGCGCCGGTAATCCTCTCTTTTTATGGTAAGTCAGCACCGACATTTTTTATCAGCGCGAGTGCAAACCCATCACTATGAATGTTGTAACCACGGTTATCAAGTCCCGGCACAGTGTCAGGAAGTTCAAACCCGATCGCATTGATGACAATGTAATCAAAGATGCCATTGAATGCGCCCGCCATGCACCCACCGCCATGAACCTGCAGCCATGGCTTTTTGGTATCATTAAAGACAAACAGATGCTCCAAAAAATTGCACACCTCACCGACCACGGGAAATTCATCGCCGACGCCCCCCTCTGCATTGCGGTCTTTGGCGAAAAAAAGGCAACCTATTATCTGGAGGACTGCTCTGCGGCGACCGAGAACCTGATCATCGCACTGCAGGCGTATGGTGTGAGCTCCTGCTGGGTTGCCGGCGACAAAAAGGGGTATGCCGAGCAGGTGCGTTCACTGCTCAATGTGCCTGATGGCTATACCTTGGTCTCGCTCGTGCCTGCAGGGATACCCGCGGACATCTCTGTGGTAACGAAAAAGGACAAAAAATTTGTATTGTTTGAGGAATCGTTCAAGCGCGATGCATCATGAACGCTGCACCGTAAAAAGTCATTTACCCTTTATTTTTTTGGCTTTTGTTTTTTTGGTATATCCTCATCAAACGGGTTTTTCGCGCTGCAGAACGGGCAGATGGAGTTCTCGACCCCTTCGGTTTTCCCTTGCACCGGACAGAGATACTCCCCGTTTTTTTGTTCGACGATCATGCCACCTGGAAACGGGGTGCCGATGGGGTGGCCCGGGAGGTCGATGACAAAGAGGTTGAATGCAGCAAGGAGGAAGTACAGGAGATCAAATTTTTGCTTTTTTTGATCCGGTTCGGCAAGAACGGTTCGCTCAACCATATCACAGTACTCGGTAAAACGTACATCAAGCGGTGCTGTCAGGGTTGAGAGATGACCGCTGCGGGACATGTGGATCAGGGTATGGTGTGTCCCGAAGATCTGCTCCATTGCCTTTGGATACAATTTTTTCCGGTAATTTTGAGGAAGGTCCCTGAACTCATGTTCAAGGACTCCGCGCAGGTGCTGGAGGTCATGGAGCGAAAACCTGCTCACCTCTTCAAAGAGAATGGTGGAGAGTTCACCTCTTGTTTTCGCTGTCCGCAACCGAAAGCAGCATTTACGGATTTTGTGCATTGCGCTACCAAAGGGTATGAGGTTATGGTCACTTTAATGTAGCCAATCGGTAACCGAAAAGAACCCTGCGGCCAATCGTGCGGCAGAATCGTAAACAGGGGAAAAAACGCTTCATTCACGGATATGGCTCCAAAACGGGATTAAATAAAAAGATTACGTCTGGTAATTATTCTTATTGGCAGTGATCTCGGACGGCGAAAGTGCCCGGTTGTAGAATGAAACCTCACTTATATTACCGGCATAGAAGAATTCAGCCCCGGGGTAATTCTGTTTCCCGATGGTGATCGGGTTATTATTATCCTTCAGATTCATCGATACTGATGCAATAGGGTTGTTTCCAGGAACGTTGCTCTGGTAAAAGCCGACCGGAACAGGGTTTCCTGCAAAATACACTGTTGGGGATCCAGAATTGATGGTCATTGTAACGTAATTCCATGACGGGGGACTTCCCCATGTCATGGCAGTATTCGTCATGATGTGATACACCTGGTTGGTGTTCCGGTCGGTCAATTCCAAATACAACCGCTGGTTGATGATGAACATATCATAGTTCTCGTTCGTGTCACTTTGGGCGCCCTTGCCGACAAGCTGGTGGTAGCCATTCACCCCCGCCGGTGTTGGCTGCAACCATAAGGAGAGCGAGAGGTCTCCTGTATATGAAAGATCAGGATTATTCGCCCCTTGGATATACGCCCCGGAACCGTTGAACTGGAATGCTTTCAGGCCATTGGGTCCGGTAAATGGTATCACACCATTATTTGTGAATGGTATCTGATATCCGGATGAATTGGTCAGGGTTATATTGGTAGTATTGGTCCAGATGGTTTTTGGTGCGAGGGGGTTTGCAATGGACCCATTCCCGGTAATGAATACCGTCATTTCATTGAGGGGGACATTAGCAGTGTCATCGATCATTTTGATGATCCAATCGCCTCCCCTGAGGGGCAGCAGATAATTGGGTTTATAATTGGTCTGCATGGAATCGGTGACCCAGTACCCCCCGCCCCGCATATCCCGGTACAGATACAGCGATTTTCCATAGAGATTCCCTGTGCCTGAGACATCGGCAAGTGAGGTCTTCATATTCGATCCGTCAGGGCCAACCAGCAGGAATGAAACAGATGGGGCACCACCGGGAATATTCTGCTGCCCTGTCAGGAAGAACTCCTTCCCGGCCCGGGGGAGCACATCAAAGACCGGAATCGTGGTCTTCGCATCGATCGGGATATAGGCAACACCCGCTGATGCCGCGACAAGAGAGGTCTTCTGGAGAAACGGGATTGAACCGCCGAAAATGATATAGGCCACTGATGCAAGAAGAATGATCAGGAAGATAATCATAAATTCAGCGATAATTTCTGATATGGCCAATGAATGATTGGGCATTCTTCTCATATGAATTCACTCAATAAAATGTTCGGGGCTCATCCTTAAGGTATTCTATAACCCAAAAATGCGCCCATGGAATGGTATCATGAAGAATTGAGCACAACCTTACAATGGTCAAAAAAAAAAAAATAAAAACAAAAAAGAGAGGTTGTGTCTGGTGGTATTCATCGATGATATTACGCCGGATCCGATTCTGGTATATGCCTCATGGATTTGAGGAGGAAGAACCCGACAACGCCAAACGTAATCAATGGTGAGAGCAAGGGAGGGATATGTACTCCGAAGCTGTCAAACAGCATGATCATGCCAAGGAACAAAATCGAGTACATCGCACCGTTTTTCAAAAATACATACCGTTTGATGGTGTTAATGTTCTTCATGGTAAGTTCCCGGACCACAAAGGCACCGAGCCCGTTCCCGATCAGGATGAGGGGGACAGATAGGGTAAAGGCAAACGCGCCAAGCACACCATCAATCGAAAAGGTCGCATCGATCACTTCGAGGTAGAATAATTTGCTTACGTCGGAAAGACCGCCCCCTATCATCATCTTTTCATGGAGCTCCGCGTTCTGCCGGAACCCGTGGACGATGAAAAACGCTGTCGAACCGATGACCGCCCCGTACGCCATCATAGGGTTTTTTTGCAGGGCGAACCAGACAATGAGCGCAAGGAGGATTGACACAACGGCAAAAAACCAGACGCCTTTTGATTCGATATACCGCTCACCGCGCAGCCCGTAGTGCTTCTCCTCTAAAAAAATCCAGTGGAAGAAGAGGAAGAGCAGGAATGTCCCCCCGCCAATCAACAGGATCGGTGCGGACTGCTCGATTGCCCCAGTGACTGTGGGGTCACTGGAAAATGTGGCAAAAAAGGCGCCCATCGGCCCGAGGGAGGGCGTTGCCACCCAGACGATGAGCCATGGCAGGACGCCGCGGATCACAAAGACAGCAGCAAGGATCCCCCAGAAAAGGAACCATTTTCGTGCTCGTTCCCCCATCGTGGAAAGTACTTCAGCATTGATGATCGCGTTATCGATGCTGCTAATCGTCTCAAAGAGACAGAGCCCTGCAATGATGAGGATGGTAGAGATGATATCCATATCGTGCGGATTGTATGTCTGTTTTATTGCGATTTAATAGATTTTAAAAAAAAATCCCGTATTTAAGATGCAATGATATCATTACGAAGTACTTCGGTCATTTTGGCTTGGAACCATACCTTGAATTACTGTTCACAGATCCTCATTACCGGCATGCTCTGGTAAGCAACCATTATGCACTGGCATTCCATAATCTCTGGGTATGAAACGACCGGTTCTGCAGGTTGCACTCGATCTCACCGAACTGACCCGTGCCCTGCAGATTGCCAAAGAAGCTGTGCGTGGCGGGGCGGACTGGATTGAAGCAGGGACTCCCTTAATCAAGAGTGAGGGAATGCAGGCGGTACGGACTCTTAAAGTGCAGTTTCCTGACCATATGATCGTTGCCGACATGAAGATCGCCGACACCGGTGCCCTCGAGGTCGAGATGGCGGCAAAAGCCGGCGCCAATATTGTCTGCATTCTTGCTGACGCTGATGATTCGGTCATTGCCGAGGCAGTCCGGGCGGCACGCCTTTACGGTGTCCGGCTGATGGCGGACCTGATCAACACGCCCGATCCGGTGCCCAGAGCAAAACAAATGGAATCGATGGGTATCGACATCATCGTAGCCCATGTCGGCATTGACCAGCAGATGATGGGGAAGAGCTCCATCGACCTCCTCGCCGCAATCACCGGGGAAGTCACGGTTCCGGTTGCCGTGGCAGGCGGGCTTGATGTGGTGACTGCAGCCCAAGCGGTTCAGCATGGCGCTGTAATGGTCATTGTTGGCGGGGCAATTGTCCGCTCGGCGGATGTGACCGGGTCTACCGCCGCGATCCGGATGTCGATTGACAACCCTTCACTCCAGCCGGTACAGAAAGGTTCTCTGGATGACAGGATCCGGGAAATTTTTTCCCGGGTTTCTTCGCCGAATGTTTCTGATGCAATGCACCGGAAAGGGGCGATGGAAGGAATAATCTCTATCTGCGGCAATGTGAAGATGGTGGGAAGGGCGGTCACGGTCCAGACGTTTGCCGGCGACTGGGCAAAGCCGGTTGAGGCGATCGATCTCGCATCCCCAGGTGATGTAATCGTGATTAACAATGACAGCATAACCCGTGTTGCCCCGTGGGGGGAACTGGCAACCATAAGCTGCATAAAAAAGGGAATCGCGGGGGTGGTCATCGATGGTGCGGTGCGGGATGTAGAGGAGATCCGGAAAACAAAATTCCCCACCTTTGCAAAGGCAATTGTTCCCAATGCCGGTGAACCCAAGGGTTTTGGCGAGATCAATGCGGAGATACAGTGCGCAGGGCAGGTTGTGAACCCCGGCGACTGGATCATCGGTGACGAAAACGGGGTTGTTGTCGTCCCAAAAAAGCGCGCCTATGAAATCGCCCGCAGGGCCTTGGAAGTCAGGAAAAATGAAGAAAGAATCCGGGAGGAGATCCGGCGCGGGAGCACGCTCTCCCAAGTGGCAGAGCTGATAAAGTGGGAAAAGAAGTGAATGTTTTTCAATGGAAGACCGAACTTTCGATCAGGGTCGCGCCGGATTTTGAAATCTTCTCAATGGCGTCAACGACCTGATCGACACGCAGGATGAGAACCGCCCCCTCTTTTCCCGAATAGGCATAGGAGTACTCAATATTGATATTGGCATCACCGAGCATCTTCGCAATCTCATATAGCCCGCCGGGCCTGTCCTGCATATGGACGGCAATGACATCGGTGAACGCGACATTGAACCCGATTGATGACAGTTTTTTATATGCTTTCTCCGGTTGATCGACCAGCGCCCGGACCACACCAAACCCATTTGCTTCGGCGATGGAAAATGCGAGAATATTGACATTCTCTTCTCCCAGCGCATGGGCAATCGCGGCAAGCCGACCCGGGCGGTTTTCGGAAAACACCGATATCTGTTTGATCACAAATTTTTTCACATCCATTACAACGACCTCCTGTCAAGGACTTTCTTTGATTTTCCCTCATATCTCGGCAATGAACCCGGCTCTACGAGCTCCACGTTCGCGTTCACGTTGAGTGCATTGCGCAACTTGTGTTCGATTCTATCCCTGATAATCATCAGGTCGGTAATCTTGTCGGAGAACGATTCCTTGGTCAGCTCGACCCTGACGAGCATGTCATCAAGCGCCCCCTTGCGGTCGACCACGATCTGGAAGTGCTGCCCGACCTCAGGGATGGCCATGAGCGCGTACTCAACCTGCGACGGGAAGACATTAATGCCCCGAATGATGAGCATGTCATCAACGCGCCCCTGGATCCGCTGGACCCTCGGGTGCGTCCTGCCGCATGGGCAGATGTCCTCATCAATGCTGGTGATGTCACCGATCCGGTACCGGATCATCGGGAGCGCCTCTTTCTGGAGGATGGTGACGGTCAGTTCCCCTTTCTCTCCCGGTGCAACCCGTTCACCGGTCTTTGGATCGATAATCTCGGTCAGTGCGAGGTCCGACCAGACATGGAACCCGAGTTGTTCGGAGCATTCAGTGAACATCGGACCGGAGAGTTCGCTGGTACCATAGATGTCAAACGCCTTTATCCCCAGCCATTCCTCGATCCGCTTCCTCATCCTTTCAGTCCAGGGCTCGGCACCGAGGATGCCTGCCCGCAATCTGGTATCTTTTTTAATGGAAAGTCCCATCTTCTCGGCAACTTCCCCCATGTGGAGCAGGTATGAGGGAGTGCAGGCGATTGCGGTTGAGCCAAGATCCTGCATCAGTTCGATCTGCCGCTCGGTGTTGCCGACACTGGTCGGAAGCACCGTTGCCCCGATCCGCTCGGCGCCATAGTGCAGGCCCAGCCCTCCTGTGAACAGGCCGTAACCGTAACTGACCTGGATCACATCGCCTCTGCCCAGCCCGATGGAAGTCAGGGCGCGGGCGAGTGACGTTGTCCAGCTGTTCAGGTCATTCTGTGTATACCCCACGACTGTCGGCTTTCCGGTCGTCCCTGACGAGACATGGTAGCGGACAAGATCTTCCTGCGTCGCTGTGAATATTTTGTCCGGGTAACTATCCCTGAGATCGCGTTTGAACATAAATGGCAATTTTCTGACATCGGAAAGCTCCCGTATATCATCCGGATGGACGTTCTGTTCCTTCATCCGGTCATGATAAAACGGTGAAAAACTAAATAACCGGTACACGAGGCTTTTCAATAACTTATACTGCATTTGCTTGAGTTCTGCTGTTGGCAGTTCCTCAATACGCGGGTCCCAGCATCTCATATTGTATCTCCCCTCCGGTCGATGACTCTCTTTGCCTTGCCTTCGAAGCGGGGTAGCGATCCCGGTTCAACGAGTTTAACCGTTGTCCGGAGTTCGAGTGCGTCCCTGAGTTCTTTTACGACTTTTTTCTGGATTCGTGCAAGGTCAGCAAGCTCCCCGCTAAAATTGTCCCTGTTGATCTCAACGTCCACAATCATCTCATCCAAGTGATTCACTCTGTCCACATAGACCATAAACTGATTGCCCACTTCCGGGATTTTTAAGAGCACGTGCTCGATCTGGGAGGGGAAGACGTTGATTCCGCGGATGACCAGCATATCATCGCTTCTTCCGGTGATCCGTGCGATCTTCTGACCGCGTGTGCAGATGCAGCCATCCTCCATTTTCATCGTGATATCCCCGGTGCGGTATCTCAGGAGAGGCATGGCTTCTTTCATAAGCGGGGTGACGACGAGCTCGCCGCGTTCGCCATCTGAGAGCTGTTCGCCAGTCTGCGGGTTGATTATCTCGATGAGATAGGCATCGTGCCAGATGTGCAGACCGTTCCGCTCGGGACATTCAAACGCGACCCCGGGTCCGAACAGCTCAGAGAGTCCGTACGAGTCAAAGGCGGTCACCCCGAGGCGCTCTTCAAGGGAATGGCGCATCGTCTCAGACCACGGTTCGGCGCCAAAGATGCCGGTTCTTAAACTATCGAGTGATGCATGCATCTCTTCGGCGACCTCGGAGAGGTGCATAGCGTAGCTGGGTGTGCAGTGGATCGTGGTTACCCCGAAATCCGCAATCATCTCGATCTGGCGTTTGGTGTTTCCTGTCGCGCTCGGGATCACGGTCATACCGATTTTCTCCGCGCCGTAGTGGAACCCGAGCCCACCGGTGAACATGCCATAATTGACCATGTTCTGGAAGACATCATCTTCCGTGATGCCGACCATCGTCATGTTCCGTGCGATCAGGTCCGCCCATGTGTCCAGATCTTTTCTTGTATACCCGACCACAGTCGGCTTTCCCGTCGTGCCGGAAGTTGTGTGAATTCTGACTACATTATTCAACGGTACAGCAAGGAAACCGAATGGGTACCCGTCCCTGAGATCCTGTTTTTTGGTAAAGGGGATCTTCTCAATATCATCGAGTGTCCTGATATCTTCTACCCGAATACGGGCATTTGACAGATGTTGGCGATAAAAATCAACATTCAGCGTCTGCCGAACTGTTTTTTTTAAACGCTTGAGCTGAAGTGATTTAAGTTCATCTCGTTTTAATGTCTCAATTTTTTTATCCCAGAACATCCGTCACCTCTGGTATGCTAAAGCATGATATTGTACAGGTGAGGTTTTTTATCGTTTATATTCTGCGCAAGGAGAACTGATACTACAAAACGTTCTGGGATGAATTTACCAGATAACGAGTGGATTTATCAACATTTCTTTAATAATAATAAAAAAAACGATGCCTTAATCAGGAGGGAACACGGTAGTAATTATCTATCGTACTCGATCCTTTTCCTCAAACGATGACGTCACAAATTCCGTGGTTACTGGTGAGTGGTTTTGGCGCACATATCAAATCAACCCAAAAAAAGCTGATCATCCAGAAAAAAAACAATTCTGAAGAATATCCTATCGAGAATGTGAACCACTTACTTCTCGTGGGTGGGCACACCATTCATACGTCAACCGTAGCGACCCTGATCAAACATGGGGCATTTGTTTCATTTTTTGAAGTTGATGGAACGCCAATTGGTATTCTCCGGCCTTATGGGAATGATACCGAAAGTGTCATGCGAAAATTGCAGGATGGCGCACCGAGACACAGGTATGCAATAGAAATTGCGCAGGGATCATTAAAATCGAGGCTTGTTTTTCTCGAAAAAATCGAGGAATCCCGTGGCGAACCGCTGCTCTATGAAGGTGAGTCTGAGTTCATTCATAAAGCCTTTGACGAACTGGAATATCTGATAAAACTGGACGAAATCCGCCGGCTGAATCGTCTGACAAGCGATATGTATTATGAAATTTTGTCCAGAACTCTTTCACACGAACTGGGATTTAAACGAAGAACGGTTCCCCCCCAGCAGGATGTTGTGAACTCCCTGCTCTCGCTGGGGTATGCGATGCTCTATGGGAATTGCTGCGTCTCCGTTCTGGGGGCTTGCCTTGACCCTGATAATGGGTTTATGCACATGGGAAAAGGGAGTCTCGTCCTCGATCTCATGGATCCGTTCAAAGCCAGCATGATCGATGAACCCGTGTTTAAGCTTGTAATGAACTCCATCAGCATGGAAGATTTTGAGTTGAGTTCCGGCCGTTGTATCCTGTCCGATGATTGTGTACACCATCTGATCAAATTATTGCAAAAAACGATCTATAGTGACAGGATTAATGAACAGGTATATCTGCTCTGTGAAGCGCTCAAAGAGCGTGATACGTTTAAAGTCCTGTACTGACCTTTCTTTCTCCTTTGATTATGGTAAAATCCTCGAATCGCTGGAAATTGACATCAATAACCCGGATATCCCGGATTTGTGCACGGGGACACCCATAGAGCATCGATACAAGTTTTTCAAGAATAATCGGATCCCCTGTTGCATAAATCTGGACTCTCCCATCTTGCAGATTCATGACCGTTCCCGAAACATGCAGATCAAACGCAATGCGCCGGACACAGGCCCTGAATCCCACTCCCTGAACCCTTCCAGAAATATTGATCTGGAGTGTTTTCTCGTTCATACCACCTGCATATATCTCATCGCGTACGCGAGATTATCGAAAACCTCGTCCCGAATATGAAATTGCCGGATATTTGTCGCAGTGTTCACTGCCATATCAATGATGGTGTGTTCCTCCTCTACGCACCCTGCGGAATGAAGAATCAATGCAATATCACATAACACATAAGCACGTCGTGACAGTGGCCTGATAATACTCGCCTCATCGATCGCTGCTTCTACCATCCGTTTTGCTATCTTGTTTTTACCATAATTTTTGAGTAGCACTGCCGCATTGCAGAAATGCTGTACGATTTTTCCTCTATGTGAATCTGATCGGATCAATCTCTCAAGTACATCAATCTGTCCTGAACCGTAGCTTTCTGTGCTGATTTTCTCGATATAAGTCTTGATTTTTAAATAGTGAGAGGATCTGTCGATGCTCTCATGCCCAATCTGGTTTAAAACAATGATGCGGGTTTCTTCATTATTTATCTCATGGGCACATTCAATCGCAGTTTTCAATGTTTTTTCATTATGGCTTTTTTGAAATACCATATAATATGCGTTTGAAATCCCTGCCCTGATACTATCAGTAATTGAAGGAATTCTGATGGACCGTGCCACAAGCGTAACATGCTTGAGAAGGATAAATGCCATTTCGTAATCGTCGTCATGGATGATAAATGGTACAATATCCAGAAGGATCGATGCTTTTTGTGCAGGAGATGTAATTGTATCGCATTTCTCTAAAATTTTTATGATAATATCTTTGCGACGGGCCTGATCGCCCCGTACCATGCCGTAGACATAGATCATCGCCTCAGTATATTCGATTGGATCTCGGATTCTGGATATGACCTCAAAGGCTAATTCTACCAGTGATTGATCCGGTTTTTTCTCATGCAATCTGGCAATAGCAATCACGACCAGTTTGCGTGCCATCGATTCGCGATCATATTCAATAGTTGAGATGAGATGCAGTGCTTCCCGCAGGTATTTTTGTGCACTATCTTCGGAAACCCGTGAATAATGATATATGAGATCGGAAAGGATGAGCACTTTTTGAGAGATTTCCCCAACTTGTTCAAGAGATGAATGGATTGTGGTGAGGACCTCCTCTGCTTTCGTATGGTTGTCCAGACGTATATACAAATCAGCAAGAGAGGATAAATGTGATAGTCGGGTAAACGGGTCCTTGATCTGTCTGACTACACGCACCATAAGGCCGAGTAATGCAGGGTCATTGTGGATATAGTCAATTTGCTCAAGATGATTTACAAGTATCTCATAAGGATCTGTCGAGTCTACGGAGTCAATAGCCATCTTGATATTGGATACAATTCTTGAGACCATTGCATGCCGCTCAAGGGTATTTTCAATCTCCAGCGAATACAGGACAAGGGGAATGAGATAATATGGGTGATAGTACTCCTGCAGGAACCCAAGGATAATATCAATTAAATTTGCCACTTTCAGGGATCGCTCTTCGCTTTTACCGTGTTGGATTAACAACTCCAACCCGCGTTCAAATGGGTTTAGAGCAGGTTTTATATTATCCGGTTGTGTGAATACCTGATTGTCTTTCAACAGAAGACACCCGATTTTTACAAAACATTCACAGATGCGTTCAATCAATCCCTTGTTCATTGAGGGGTCATGGATATCCTGCGTGATACGGTATGCCTCTTCAAGAGCGGTTGGATACCGCATGTCGATGGCATAGGTTATGATACCATCGATGATCTTTGCCATGGCAAAAATTTCCACATCTGGTGATAGAAGGGAGGAGCTCCATTCCCGCATTCTCATGAGGAGATCGAGATCGCCATCGAGAACCGCGAGCACGGTTGCATCATCAATGATACTGTTTAATGTCGCCGATCGGGTCTGTTCTTCTTCAATCAGGCAGGTGAGACCAACAGCTCGCTGGAGGTGATCACGGTTTTTGGTTTTAACCCCCAGCTTCGCGAGTTTAATGACAATCATAGAGAGCGTCCGCTCTTTGATGGACCTGTCACTGATAGGAACGGAAAATTTTATTAAAACAGTCGGGTCTGTTTCTTCAAGGAACCCACGATTCGTAAGAATTGAAACGCTCTCAAAAATAATCTGGTTGTAATGGGGGTGAAGGAAAATGAGAGTTGTCATTGAATCAATATGCCGGGAAATTTCCTGAAATGAATAATTTTTACATATATCAGTTATCGCCCTCGAAATCGTAGTGAAATATATTTTTTTATCCGATTTTTTTTTGAGTAATTCACTTACAAGAGCGACGTTATCATTCATGACACTGTGTTTAAACAGTGTTATCGAACATTCATCAAAATGAGGGAGATTTTCGAGCCCCCCGTCAATTTTTGCATACAACTCCAGAGCATCCTGGAATCTGCCCAGGGACAGCATCACCTGCGTCAGCTGGATGAAAATGCGTGATGAGAGTGTTTTGTCACCCATTTTTTCAATCATCGGAATAATAAGGGTGAATGCCTCCATAGTAGTGGAATGCTCCGCAATGGAAATGCCAGCTTTTACCACGTCGCGGATGGGGTAAGTGCCGGGATTGGGCAGGCGGTCCTGGATCTCCATGGCTGTGGAAAGATACCAGATATTTCCGTCAGATTTCGCTTTTTTCAGCAGGTTTGTAACGATGGTCTTTTGCGAAAAGGACAGTTTTTTAGAAATAGTATCGAGACTGGCGAGGAGTGTTTTATGGTTTTTTTCATCATTGATAAGATGTTTGAGGAGGGGATCGATGATTTCAAGTCGTGTTTCTTCCGAAAAATCATCGAAGAGATAAATACATTCCGGAATGGCAAATGAAATTTTACCGAGCGTTGTATTAACTGCTTTATCTATTATCGATGAAATGCAGGTTTCGCGTCGTGTTTTTGGTTTGATGGTACATGCAAAACGGATGCTGTCAAAAAGGAGTGTGGTTTTTTTTCCCGCTATTGCCACTGCTGCAACCGATTGTGCACATGTATCCTGTAAAACAGAGCGTTTCGAGATATCCCCGATATCTTCGATCAGGGAATATACCCTGTGTAAAAGTTCGATATCCGTTGTTCTGATCGCCCAGCTTATAAGGGGGGGTACAATCTCACCCATGATCTCCGAGCGATATTTTTTAACCGTTATGCATTGAAGCGTTTCCAGGCCGTGTCTGATAAAGACCGGATTCGATTCTGATACTCCTGTTTCAATCAGCATCCTAGTCAGAATGGCAAACATTCTGGATTGATTGCTCTTTCTTTCCAATCCGTGCGTGACGTTCAATAGTGTTTGAAGCCACGTTTCATCCCGTGTCTTGATATAGTGTTTGATTATTTTTGAAAAAGATTCAACTATCGTATCATCTGAAATCCCTTTCAGCCCTATGATAATATCCGGATTATTTTTTTTTATTGCTGTTTCAATAAGCACCCGGTTGATTTCCCTGAGCAAGTCCTTGCGGTCCCGGCGTACGGAATCAAGGATAGCCCTGTTGATGATCTTCTGGAGACCGGGGCTGTCATTGAGTGATGCAGCGTTCTCTATTTTTCTCAGTGTCTGGGATTGGGAGATAACCATGTATTCACAACGTTTTTTATAGATACACTCATTTTGACAAAACAATTAATAAATCTTTTTATTTACCTTATAGAATTCATTTAATTATTCCAGAGAATTTTCATTTGTTCCAGAAATAAACAGAAATTTTTCGTTTTTTTAAAGATTTATCGGTTTAATTATTAGTTTTTACGATATTATCAAATTTTTAGTCTTTTCTTGATGTGACAATTCAATGTTCGCCGGATCATCTTTTTTTCTGTTTTGTTGTAGTTTTCAGACATTCTGAGACACGTTTCATGAGTTCTTGGAACAATGATTCGGCATGATCCCTCTGATCAGATTCAACAATTATCCGGATAAGGGGTTCTGTTCCCGATGCCCGTATCAATGCCGATGTTGAATTACGGGTAATTTTTACACCATCAGTGAGATCGATCCTGTCGTGAGGAAATTTTTGTTCCAGTCTTTTAACGACCTTCTGTGCATCAGGTGTCGCTATTTTATCCTTGATCATGAACCTTTTCGGAAGGCAGGCAACGAGACCAGAAAGTGGTTTTTTTGTTTTTGAAAGAATTGACACCATCATAGCTGCTGTCATGCCCCCGTCCCTGCAGAACTGATGATCGGGAAAGATGAGCCCCCCATTCCCCTCACCGCCAAACACAACTTTTTTCCCCTCATTCATCAGCGAATGCATGGTCCGGGCCACATAGATGCTTCCGACTTTTGTGTACGTGACGCTGCAATTTTTTTTAGCTGCAACAACTGCCTCGACTAACTGCGAAGTACTCACAGGTGTAACAACGATCCCTTTTTGTTGCTGACAGAGATACTGTGCTACAAGAGCAAATTCCTGGTTTTCCTCAATATATACACCATTCTCATCGACAAAGACCGCACGGTCGGCATCTCCATCATGGGCAACACCAAAAGATGTACCGGAACTTACGACCAGTGATGAAAGTGCTTTGAGTCCTTCCATGGATGGTTCCGGCAGCCTTCCGGGAAATGTCCCGTTCATTACACCATTAACAGTCATCACCCTGCACCCGAGTTTTTTTAGAATTTTTGGGGTTGTCAGGCAAGCAGGACCAGAACCCGGATCAACAGCCACAAGCATGCCCTTTCCGATATTTGGGGGAAAATGCCCGACAATTGCGTTGATATAGTGATCGATGAGGTCGGGCGCACTCGCTTCTCGTCCCACCTTGTTCCAGGGTTTTAATGCAAACGATTTATCAAATAAACGCTGTTCGAGGAGTATGGTCTCTTCATCACTCATTTCAGTACCGTCTGGTTCGATGATCTTGACGCCGTTGTATTCAGGGGGGTTGTGGGACGCGGTAATCATCGCTCCCCCGTCGAATTCCTCTTTTACAAGGAACTGAAGGGCAGGTGTGGGCAGGATCCCACAATCCACGACATCACAGCCGGTTGCCAACAGTCCCGATTTCAGCGCAAGGATCAGGGTTTCACCAGAGGTTCGTGTATCCCTGCCAACCGCAATGCGTCCCGGGCGCATCGAACCGAATGCCTCTCCGATATGAAGGACGAGTTCGGGGGTAATCTCTTTTCCGACAATACCGCGGACCCCATTGGTTCCGAACAGTCGTTTTGCATGGATATTTCGTTTCATCTGGTCGTGCCCCTTTTCTTATGAGATTTTCCCGATTTAATTCCAGGGGTATAGTCTTCAAACCGGTCGAGGGATGAGAGCACGTCTTTCACCATTGGGTTTGACAGGACAGTGTTCTCTGCAGGGAGATCTCCGATGACGATTTTTGGAAACTCCCGGGTCTTGAAACCCTCGATGATTGTATATTCAATCCCTTCCAAAAAGAGGAATTGGAGTATGTCGTCCAGCGCAGTGGTCCGAATCGCGGCGACTGATTTCTCATGATCAATGCCGATTGAGATGGTCGCCCCGCTATCGAAAAATTCGGTTGTATCCTTTCCTTTCTGGAGATTATATCTATGGTCCCCCAAGTGTTTCACTACCCCCACACGTCCTTTTCTCTCAAGTTTGGGGATTAACTGTTTGATAAATGTGGTCTTGCCGGCATTTGACTGCCCCACAATATGGACGATTTTCATTGCTGATCGGCTCCCGGTTCAGTCCCGGTACTTTCGATCGTAGTATCGGCATCACTGATTCCGTGTAATCCGTTCTTCTGGCGATCTTTTTTACGGACGGTCATCTCTTCGGGTAAAGTCTCTTTTATGTAAGGGAATTGATCAATTAACGTTTCATTAGGTGGTAATTGTGGTTCAGGTTTACCCTTACCTGTCTTTTCGATTGTCTCTTGTGGAAGAACAGTCGTTTGCGGCTGCCTGGTTTTCCTGTTCTTGGTTCTTTTGATTTTAACTGGGGGATACGGGTTGATTGCCAGTGTGCTGTCCGTGATGTCATTTGACGAGCGGATCTCGTTGGTTTTCTGTTCCGTTTCCATGCTGCGGGTTTTAAGGATTGTTTTTGCCGCTTCGCCAACACTTCTCATGACCTTTGTAATACGATCCTCAATTTCTATCTCCTCATCGATATCGAGTGTGGTGCCCTCCACTTCAAGAAGGAACCGTGCCACCTCGCTTGCCTCAAAGAGCAGGTCATCCAGCTCGTCTGTGGTGAAAAAACCGCACATCGTACCATAGAAAAACGTGGCACTTGCCTTGCGCACTTTCTTTTTGAAGGAATTGCGTGCCTGATTCACAGCCTGAGGGGTATAAGTATCTTCCATGAAGGGGACAAGCTGAGGCAGGTGCTCCCCGATAAATGTCATCTCTGCGCCGCCAGTTGTCCTGAAATCCGTACACAGCCGGGCAAGCGCCCATTCACGTGCGGTGATGTAGGTCCGTTTTCGGAGGAACTGGTTCACCTTCCGGTATGTTGCGCCGTCCACTTTTTTAAATTTTTTATACTTATTGATCTCGTCCTGAATCCGTGCGTCATCCATGAACTGTGCTCCATGTTATGAGGGAATTCGACGGTTGGTGAGCATTTGGTATATGATAACAAAATTGCTCTTTTTATATAGCATTATTTGGTTTATCCTTAAAAAACCACCGTCTATGGGATCGAAATTTGGAGCAGTTGAATGCCGAAATGGGCAAATCCGCAGGTTGTTTATTGACATGGTCAGCCTTGAATTATCGTATCGATTACAATACGGGGCTCTAGATGACATTTTCAGGTCTTGGGTATATAGAAAACCATCAAAAAACCTCACATGGAAATTATAGGAAATGGTATGTGGGGGACAGGAGTATCAGATGATGCGTCCACCCGAAGTTGCCCCTATTCGCAGTTTTCATTAAATAACTGATCTGCGGTCCTGTGAAGGGATACTAAGGAAATCGAAGAATTTCTATCACATTTAGGTGGGCACATCGCACAGGTGTTTGCACCTTTTCTTCAGGCAAAAGGTAACTGAGTAAAAATAGGTATGGTCATACAATCAGGAAAAACCAAAAAGTCCGTATCAGATTATACCGGGAAACAAACCAAAAGCCAGATAAGAAAATGAATTAAGGTTCCGGTGATATTTTTTAAGGAACGATTGTACAATTACCATCGTTCTCATTTTTTTGCTGATGTGTAACGTTTCTGGAAAAATTATTGTCGGAGGACTTAATTTCTCATCACCAGTCACGGTGAAGTAGAGGACGGAATGGATCTTTTCATCGGAATTTCTTTTGTTCAGCGTTTGCGCAATCTATTCAGGTTCCGCAGGTTTTGATATCGGATTCCTTTTTGCTATCTGATCATACCCTCGCATTATGGGAAACGCCTCTTTGTGCCTGCGTTTTTGTAACATTTTGAGTGTCGTGTTAAAAAATGAACATAAAAAACTCCACTAGTGTATAGCATCATATGGTTTATATATATGAAAACTCCCCGAATAACCCTCGAAATTAAAAAATTTCAATGCAAAAGGAGAAATTGTTAAAATATACCGGAAAAATTGACCAATTATTGAAAAAACGTTTAATTTTCGCTTCAAATACTGATGATTATCAATTAAAAAAAATGAATATGTATAATATCGGCTTTACCCTGTTGATTTCCTGATGTATACCAAAGCAACACAAAGTTGCGGATTCAGTCTTTTTCACCGACCAAATCTCCAACCAATTATGGTGATCTTTTGCCGATTTCAGCAGGCGATATCTCACAATTAAAAAACCCCTGTAATAATTATCAAAGAACGGGTCTGGTCCGGGAAATTATAGGAATATCATGCTTGCGTTGGTGTGTGCCTGTTCTCTTGTCGGTTTATAACAAAAACCTCAACGCGAATTATTATTACTACCCAAAAGAACGGGAATATGTACCTGATCAATCCCGGACACCCTCAAGAAATCTGAGTATTCCAGTGCCTGATATTCAAATGAAAACAGTCTTGAGATCCATGTGAGGTTGTCCCGGCATCAGGTTAAAAAACCGGAATGGAATGATTCATCAATATCTCAGGTATAATCGTATCATTCTTGATTCCGAAGGTATTTTGGAACTTTTTGGATCTCTGTTGAGGGTATTACTCCATTAATAACGAAAATTTCGGTAACAAAAAGATTGCATCAGCGCTTGTTTTTTGGGCGATCACAAGGCTCCTTGGGTGGTTGTATCCCCAGATATGAAAAAACCCTGCTTTTTGAACCCCCGTCAGGGTTTCACAAATAAATTATTTTCTCAAGCCGGGCATTTCACACAAAGAGGGGTACTATGGCGTGCGGTTCTTTTTTCCGACGTAAAAAAATTCCCAGGGAACCTCTGCACAGGATTGATGAATGGATACTTCTTGTGAGTTTAAGCCCTGGTTACACGGCATTATTCCTCTTCTTGGAATTATTCATTGGTTCCATCAATCTACACTCAACTGTTTTTCAAGGGCGACGACATGGTCCTGGATGAGACCTCCGTACTTTGTATGATGTCTCATATGGATGATCAGTGGATCGGGATCGCATGGTACACTATCAGACCCGGTCTTTTTCCAATTGTCGCAGAATAGGTATTCTGCGCAAAAGTTTATTTATTTGAGATTTGATAAAATAGACCATGAATAACGGGTTTTTTTCAGAGTGGCTCAAAAGCTACCGCACCTATCTCCGCATGCGGAATTACTCTGCCCGAACCATTGAAAGTTACGAACAGGTCATCAAACACTTTGCCTATTATGTCTGGCTGCGCCGGAATACCGAAGTGACAAAACTCGTTATCTACTGGAAAGACTTTGAGAATGCCCGGCTCGACACAGGTGTTGAAGTACCGCCGGTCATGATCACGGATTTTCTCTCGTTCATGTCTTCGATGCGGAGTTATAAGGCCAAGACGTTCCACCGGATGATCTCGACGCTTAGCTCATTTTACCGGTTTCTCTACACTCAGGAAGCTGTAACGGCAAATCCTATGATGGGGATCGAACGCCCGCGGATAAAACAGCAGGAGATAAGGTATCTCAAACACAGCCAGGTACTGCGGCTTATCGATGCCATCGAAGATCCCCGGGATAAACTGATTGTCCGTACCATTTACGCAACAGGTGTCCGGGTATCGGAACTCTGTAGTATCAATATCGAGGATATCGATTTTGAAGAGCACACGATCAGGATTAAGGGCAAGGGAGACAAGATCCGTATTGTATTCCTGGACGATGAGACTCTCGGGGCAATACGCACATTTATCGGGACCGCTGTCGAGGGCCCCCTGTTTGTTGGTCAGCAGGGCAAACATATCTCTCCCCGTGCAATCCAGCACCTCTTCCGTCATTATGCTCCTGCCGGCATAACCCCTCATAAGATCCGGCATAGTTATGCAACCGAGCTGTACCGCAGGTCAAAGAACCTCCGCGTCGTGCAGGAAAATCTCGGTCATACCTCCATTAAAACAACGGAAATTTATCTGCACACGGATATCGATGAACGCCGGCAGGTATACCAGCAGTTTTTCCCGTTATCCAATGATCCTGATACACCGGGTCCGACGTGAATCTCCTCATATAAACCGCCTGATGCTATATACAAAACAGGTATTTTTCCAATCCGTGTGTACGTACGAGACGAATCCGCGTTTCGCCCTCTTCATGTTTTTTAACCAGAATGCCCGCATGGAGATTACTACTTTAATCTCCAAGCGTTCAAGATACGTTCATTATTTAAAAAGTCCAATGACACCGGGACAGCAATCCCGTGATATTCATTCCTGGTGATCGGGCTGTCTTACTAAACACCCCCGTAGTGTAGCGGTCAATCATGCAGGACTTTGGATCCGGCGACACCAGTTCGAATCTGGTCGGGGGTATCTTTCGTTTTTCGCAGTACTTTTATAGCAGCGGGTATGACAAGATTGCATGCAGGAACGTATCAGGTTCCGGCTCCGGGTCTATATCGCAATACTTGCGACAGTTATCATCTGTGGTACGATAGGCCTGATGATTGTCGAAGGGCTGCACCCGTTTGATGCCTTGTATTTCGTGATCGTGACAATCGCAACGGTGGGATTTGGCGATATCTCACCTCACACTGTGCCAGGCAAGGCCATAACCCTTGCAATCATCCTGAGTGGCGTCGGGTGTTTTGTTGCCGTCGCCGCAAATGCTGTTGAGTACTTCATAGATGAACGGGAGCGCACAGAGCGCCTGCGCAAGATGAACATGCTGGTCGGTGTATTTTTTTCCGAGATCGGAACCACCCTGCTCCGCACATTTTCTATAATCGACCCTGCCATAACAACAATTAATAACGCACTGATAGTATCCGATAACTGGTCAGAAGCAGATTTTGCAAAGGCCCGATCTGTTCTTGCCGGCCATCATGTCCTGCTTGACAGCCGGTACCTTGACCTTTCGGCACTCAACCTTTTCTTGTCTGCAAATAAGCCCCTGATGGTCGCGATGCTGGAAAACCCGTACGTACTCGAGCACGATACGTTTACGGAACTGATTCAGGCCCTGTTTCATGTGACGGAGGAGCTGAGAGTTCGCAAACAGCTCATTGATCTTCCGGAAACAGACTACGCCCACCTCTCGGGAGATGTCAACCGGGTGTACGGGCTTTTGATCAGGGAATGGCTTACCTATATGCAGCACTTAAAATCTAACTACCCGTATCTTTTCTCACTTGCAATGCGTACGAATCCGTTTGATGCGGGCGCATCAGTGACTGTGCGATAGGTTTACAACATCAAATATTAATGAATTTGAACTGAGTTCAGTCGGTCTGGTATCTTACCCTGTAAAAAACTCAAGTCCTGCGGCAATTGCAAAGAGGACGATCCCGAAAAGAGCGAGCGGGAGCGTGTAATTTTTCACGACCGTTATGACGTCATCGCCGGTTGCCCGCTGGACGAGCCAGAAGTACGGGTCGGTGATATAGGAGACAATGCATGCGCCGCCGGAAATGAGCAGGATGAGCGATAGGGGATGGATCGATGCGGCAATGCTGGTCCCTGCGATGATTTCGCCGGTGATAACCGCTGTGACGACCCGCGACCCCTGCGCCGTCTGGATCAGCGCCGCGAGCAGGAACGGAACTACAATCGCCGGCAGCGCGATTGTAAGCAGACCAAATGCTTCCGTTCCAAGACCGCTTGCCCCTATGACGGCGCCAAGCGCGCCGGCACCGCAGAGATCAAAGATAATCACACCTGCGTGTTTTGCGCCGGACGAAAATGCACTTTTTCTGACTTCGGCGGGTGCGAGCGCGAGTGCGGTCACAACCCCGGCGAGCATCACGATCTGGATCAGGCTGCCGGGCGACAGGTGAAAGATCGCGATCCCCAGTGCCATCGCTATTCCCATCGCGATAAACGGGTACCACGCACGGGCGTGGTTTTTTGTTGATGCACCAGGAGTTTCCGGTTCCGGAATATGTTGGTTTGCCCCCTCGTATGTTTCGTACCGGTTCCGCATTAAAAAGATCGCGCCTGCGAGCAGCACGAGCGCTATCGGCAGGATATACAGGTCGAATGTGAATGGCGAGACTGCTGCACCGGGAATCGCGGAAAAAAGCGCAATGATCACCGGTGTCGGGTAGATGAGCGCAAACGAGATCAGACTCCCAAGAGCAGCGGTGTAGAGCAGCCCTTTTGTCTTCTGTGAATCACCGCCAAGAGCGTTGATGATAGGGGTGAGGATCACAAATGCGGTGATGCAGCACATAAGAGGGATGGCAAGGAGAAAACCAGCGATGCCGAAGAGTTCGAACGGTTTTTTCACCGCTCTCTGGATATCGTTCACCAGCTGTTCCACCTGGTGCTGCTCCTGCATCACCTTTGCAATCACGGCGCCGGCCAGGATCACGAGCCCGAGGAGGGCAAACACCCTGCCCATGCCGGCAGTCACCTCCCTGACAAGGCTGTCAAGCGGCATGTTGGATGCGATCCCGAAAAAGAGTGCTCCGCCGATCAGTGTAAGAAACGGCGGGGTTCTGTATTTGATCGCGACCGCTGTGATCAGCGCGATGGTCAAAGGAAAGATCAGGATGGAGTACATTGCACCTGCATATAATGCTGGTACTCCAGAAGATATAGAAGATTCTCCAGCGGTGTTGGCGCCGTTGTGCTATGCAATTGCACAGGATCCGGAGATTGATCCTTTGTGAGTTTTTTGAGATGTTTCTTAGTGAGATTCGCGTGTTCCTTCTCCGCATCCACGACCGCATCGAAAAGGTCAGTACGGAACGACGCGGATGCAATATTGAATGCTGCATTCACGTCAGCATGTACGACATACCCGCAGTGCGGGCACTCGAACCGTTTCCGGTACCTCCTTCCAAATCCCCCGCACCTGCTGCACCTCTTGGAGGTGTAGGCAGGATTCACGTAGATGACAGGGATGCCGAGCCGCGTCGCCTTCTTTTCCACCATTTTCTGGAGGAAAAAGAATGAACCGTTATAGAAAGAAAATTCCGAATAATTTGTTGATTCCTGTCGCAGGTAATACCGGCTGTTGAAGAGTTTTTCAAATTTTATCCCAGATCCGAGGGATTCTGCAAACGAGACGATCTGTTTGCTGATCTTATGGATTGCATTTCTGAAAATAGTGCGTTGGCGGCTTTTGAATTTTTTGAGTTTCCAGAGCTTTTGTGATTTATAGAGTTGTGTGCAGTTTTTTAAAACAATGACTGTGAACATAGTGGGCATTTGTCCCGAGTTTCATCACCTTTCCGCTGGACAGGTCTGCGGCAACCGCAACATGCCCCGTTGTGTTGAGGTCAACGCCGATCCAGCGTGTTGTCACGAATGTGTCAAAATGAAATTTGATCACCTTTCACATCATGGACGTTCGACCGCGATACAAAACAATCAAAACAGGCGCCGTTTAAGAGCAATCTCCTCCTTTCCTTGTTATTGGATAATACTCGCCTGCCAATATATATTTTTTTTTAAACCGGGCATGATTGAGGCGATAAACGATAAAACCGATGCAGTATGGAAACCAAATTGAACATGCCGGCTCAGCATTCCCGCACAACCGGATTAACCATCCGATGCTACACAATAACGATGAACGTGACCAGTGACAGTAAAAACGCCAACAGCAGCAGTGCAAGCGAGAGTGGGGCGATAAAGATGAGCATGGCATTGACCGTACTCGCCAGTTGGGAAATACGGTCTGATCCAAAGACGACAACATTCCTGCACTGTGCGGTGCTGCCTGCGATTTCAGCCGGCGATAAATCCTCAATTGCCGATTGCACCCCTCTAAGAACGAACGCACTAAATTCACCGGCTGGAACACGGGGACCGACCGGGTTTTTTCCGGAAATGGTGTTGACCACGTGGGAATCGGTGGTCATCACCTCTGCATGATCGACCAGCGCCAGAATTTGTCTGAGCAGATCCTCCCGCACTCCCTGCGCCATGTTGTTCCCATCGATGAGCACATATGCTGTCTTCTGACCGCTTACCTCGACTACAAGCGCCTGAATCCCGAGATCACCGAACCCCTGTTCGCGCGAATACGGGAGCGTGTGATGCGCAACACCAATGGCGAAGGGAGAAAGCCCGGTGGCACGGTTCAGTTCCATTGCCTCAAGAGCTGCCTCGTGGTACTCATTGGCTATGAGCGTTGCGATGTGCACGGGTGATGACAGGTCGGTCATGCAGTTGTGTGCATCAACAAACGCAATGTGCGGGAAGAACCGGTGCCCTTCAGCCATGATCGCCATTCCAATCCCGTAATCGAGATCCTCGGTTCTCTCTGGCGACCGCGAACTGACGATCAACAGCACGTCGCCGAACCGCTGGTAGAGCAGGTGCACGGATCCCATGTCGAGTCTTTCAGATCTCGTTGCGGTGCCAAGGTAGGTCAGGCCCCGCTTTGAGTCCCGTACTGCACTGATCACCTTGAGAATCTCACTCTCGGAAACAAGGTTGAAATCATGGCTTGCGCTCCCATGGGCGACAAGCGTCTCCTCCTCAAAGTTATCGTGGAGGATCTTGGGAAGATTGCCCCCGCCGATCTCTCCCATCGGTCCGGGGTGGAGGTTGGGGACGGTGAAGAGCACCTGCTTCCCCCCCGCCTGCCGGAAAAACAGGCAGACCTGCGGGACAGAAATCTCCTCACCGATCTCGCGGAAGAAATCCTCCATCCCCTTGGACCCATCGGTGGTATATGCGATGAACGCGTTGACAAAGGCAAGTCCGCGGATCCGGAATGCCCGGTAGAGCGGGCGTTCGATCAGCCAGATCAGGATGATGAACACAAGCCCGAATACAAGGTGGAGGACAAGGGCAAAGAGTCCAAAGGATATGGAGAAGAGCAGGATGCCGGCAAGAATTCCTGTGCCGCTCTGGGTCAATGCAGGTATGAGCATCCTGGATATTCGGTAATCCGCGATGGCAACCAGCACAAACAGGCGGATTCCGAAGACAAAGCCAAGAGAAATCGCATAGAAAAACGGGATGAGCGCGACATTCGACACAAAAGATGAGAGGGTAATGATCACGGCAAACACCGTGCAGCTGAGAGCAAGCAGTGCGGACCGGTTCCACGTCATGGCTTTCCCGCTAAACTCGATCATCGGTTTGGTCAGGACAAATCCGACAAGTGCAGGTATCGTGAACGCGACCGTGCCCGAGAACGGGAGCCGGACCCAGTTCCGTGCACTCGCGAGATCGATGATTACACCCAGAATAACGATGGTGAGAAGAGAGCGTTGCCATGACGGGGCAGTAAAAAGAAAACGTGTCAGCTGCCCCAGTCTGACATCACTGTCCTGCGCCATCAGGTAAACCCCCCGAGGATGAGTTCACCACGATTTCCCTTCATACGCACCTCAGATTTTGTATACGTAATCCGACGGCTGTAGAACGGTGCATTGAGCGTCAGGCTCTCATATTCACCGCCCTCACCGGCAAGGTTGATCCTTGTCTTTGCTGCGACCTTCCTGAGCCGCTTGATCAGGGGATCGTCGATGCGGGCACCCAGAAAACTGGTGTCAAGACCATCGGCTGCGGTGACAACGATCATCGCGTCCATCCTCTCCGCCACTTCATGCAGGAGCTTCTCGGGATCCATCTGCCAGAGCGGCGCAAATACCTTGAGTGATAAGAGGTCTGCGATCGCCCTTATCCGGTCATTCTGGTAGGCAGATGCAACCGCACCTACGATAATCCCCTCAACGGGAAGGCGTGACAGCCCCTGCTCGAGGTCAACGAGTTCTTCCTCCTTGCGTCCGTGCGTGAGAATCTCAACATACTTCATGCCAGTGACCTCTGCAATCACCACTACCGCATCAAGGTTTGCGGAATGGAACATATACGAGTCTCTGTTTTTGGGACGGACGGTTACAAGATATCCGACATTTTTTCCACTGTCAATTGCTTTCTGGCATGCAAGGATTGAATCCTTGCCGCCGGAAGTGAGCGCTGCCCAGCTCATCAAAATCTCCGTTCCTGCGGGGTGGAAATCTCACCGAAATGCTGCCGGTACCGGGTCTGCATGCTCTCCCAGCCTGCCAGATGTGTCTGGCACCCTGCGTGCTCCACGACAAAGGAGGCTGTCACAGCGCCAATTTTGCAGCAGATGAGTGGTGAATAGCCGCGCACATATGCGGTGAGAAATCCGGCACGGTACGCGTCACCGGCTCCGGTTGGATCGACAAGCTTTACAGGGACAGCAGGGATGACGTGTTCGGTGCCCTGCGAATAGAGCGTACTCCCCTCACCGCTCATGGTGAAAATTGCCATGCCAACCTGCCCAATGAGGTCTTCTTTTCTGGTGCCAAGGGTGCTGCACATGGCGAGAACCTCATGCTGGTTGGCAAACAGGATATCCGTATTTGAGATAATCGATTCAAGCTGTTCCTTTGTATACCAGAATACGTCCTGTCCCGGATCAAACGAGGTGAATTCGCTTCGTTCCGCCACGCGGCAGTTGAATTCAGGATCCGCAGTTGCCATATGAACAAAGGGAAGGTACGGTGCATCAGCAGATGCAAACGCTTTTGATGCCCCCCATTCAAAAAAGGTCACCTGGTCACCCTCATCATCGGTGAACATGAACGCTGTGGGGGTGTTTGCATCCGGGATAACAAAGAACTGCTGAAGGACCCCGAGATTGTTCAGCCAGCAATCGTACTCGCATCCTGCAAAGTCTCTGCCAACGCAGGACACAAGCGTGCAGGGTTCACCAAGCCGGGCAATGCCTGCAGTGATGTTTGCCGCTCCACCCCCAAAAAAGATCCGGCGGTCCGTGATATGGGTTGAAGCGTTCCGCTCCGGCAGGTGGTGCACATGCGAGATATGATCGATTGCCGTGTGACCTACGATGTGAATCATAGTTCCTGCACATCCAGAATCTTGAGCGGCACATCCCGCAGCGCTTTGCCGATAACCGATTTTGCGATCCGTCCCGCGTGTTCCGTGGACTCTGCCCTGAAAACTTTCATTTCCAGCACAAGCCCGACGAGTGCAGTGTCAGCGACAACGATTGCGCTGGACAGGTCCTGTTCACAGAACGGGCAGGAGGTCATGCCGGCCTCCACATCCACGTATTTTGCAGCAGGATTCAGGCGCTTGCCCGCTTCGCTGATTGCAATCCCGATTGCATCATCCAGCGATTTCGCGTCGCGGACAATCCATGCCGATTCCAGCGTCACCACGTAGTCAGGCACTGTTGTTCACTCCTGTTACCACCGTTCGAAATGCACGTGCTCGGCAACCGCCATCCGTTCTGTGAGTGATGGGGGTGCGTGACCTTTTCCGATCGCAAGGAGCGAGACCGGGCGGATATGCTGTGGCAGTCGGAGGATGTCTTTGATTTCGTCTTCATCGAATGCGCCGGTCCAGCATGAGTGGAGATTTCGTGCGTGGGCGGCGAGCATCATATACGTGCACGCGATCGTCGCATCCTGCACCGCATAGAGAATACCCCGATCGCCATACTTCGACATCGAGCGGACGTAGTTTGCGCACGATACGAATACCACAGATGCCTCCCTGATGTGGTCCTGTTCATACGCAGCGTCCCTGAGCGCGATTCTCACATCCTCGTCCGTCACAACGACAACGTCCCATGCCTCAAGGTTCCCGGCACTTGGCGCCGTGCTGGCACAGTCAAGGATGTAGGTGATCTCGTCATCACTCAGAGGGTCGTTTACGTATTCCCGTACCGAAGACCGGCTTGTTAAAAATCCCAAAAAATCAGAGTAGTCCATGGTCCGCAAGTACCTGCCATGCCTCTTGTGCCGATGTTGTGGAAGCACTGATAGCAGCGGCAATTTTCTCTGATGCCCTATCCAGCTGGTTGCTCTCGACAAGCGAGATTGCCTCGTTGAGCGGATTGGTCGCGCGCATAAAGTCCTGCTGGTTCGTGCTATTGTAGGCAAACTGAATCTCGGAGCGTATGGTCTCCATGAGCATGAGTAGCATCCTCTTTCCTCCAGCCCGCTCCTGTTCGGGAAAACTTCCAAGCGCCATCGCAAGCTGGGATGCAATAATCAATTCTGACTTTGCCCGTTCGCCGAACTGGTAACTCTTTACTGCGGTCGAGAGATTCATACTCACCATAGACATTCACAATAAAAGATAGTTATCATTATTACTATCACCAGTTTCTCAAAAGGGGGATAGATCAATAGTCAGGAGATGATGAACCGTGGGGGAAGACATTCCCCGGGACCTCACCCTAAAGACAGGCGGTTATTCAGGTGCTGTACTTACCGTACGGATTTCTGCTTGGTGCCCATCGCAGAGACCTTTGCACGGCGCATACGCCGTCTGATCAGCGGGTGTCCAGTCCGTTCCGGGGTGCCCCCCCGGTCCCCGCCCCGCCGGCTACCGCTGCGTCCGCGCCCGCCGCGTCCCCCGCGCCTGCCACCGTATTGCGATTCGTTCGCCTGGTCCAACTTCTTTGTTGTCGCCCCTGCCTTGAACCGCTGGTTCGGTCCCGGGGTCTTGAGCTCAGATTCTTTTTTTGGGACGAGTCGGATTTGTCCCTTGACGCCCTTCACCTGCGCCCAGATGGTTGTGCCTGTCTTGCCCATAATTAAACTCCTTATCTAATTCTGCCGTGCTGGTGATAAATGTTCGCGCCAACCTATGGGAAGACACGGCGGAAAAAATAATTACGATGGCTTTTTAGCAAGCGCCCGCTCGATCTCGCGTTTCAGAATCTCGCTGACCACTTTCCCGTCAACCGAGCCCCGAACCTCCGCCATGACGACACCCATGAGCGGGCCGAGCGCTGCCTTTCCTTTCTGCGTGATAACATCCGAACGTTGTGCGATGATCTTTCTTACAAGGGATTCGAGTTCGTCTCGGGAGATTGAGGGGGCAATTTTATTAAGAGCATCCTCGACGGTGCTGCCCGATGCCACCGAACGGATGAGGTCGGGAATGGCTTCTTTTGCAGCCCTGCCGTCCTGTACCGCATGCCAGATTGCGAGGTATGCATCATCAGGCACATTTCGTATCTCCACGCCCTCGCGGCGGAGCTCCGTGGTTGTGGAGAGAATAGTGAACGCGGTGAGTTTTGGTTTTATTCCTTCCCTGACAGCGCGTTCAAACAGTGGAAGTTTTTCCGATAATGCCAGCTGTGTGGCATAGTTTGGGTCAATTTCATATTCCTGTGCATAGCGTTTAGTTTTCGCTGTCAGGAGTTCCGGAACTGTGAGCACATTCCAACGCTCGTCATCGATGATGACAGGAAGCACATCGGTCTCGGGGTACATCCGTGCCGCACCGGGAAGCGGTCGCATGTATGCAGTGCTCCCGCCTTCAAGCATCTTCCGTGTCTCCTCAGGGACCGGGACATAAGCGAGCGCCATTGTTGCACGGATAAAAACCTGGAAACTGGCACATCCTGTCTGTTTCTGGTTCAGTCCGGCAACGATCACGATGCAATCCGCATCTCCGGCGTTCATGGCATGCCGTAGCCGTGCGACCTCATCAGCAGTGATCCCGTACGCAGGAAGTTCATCAGTATGGAATATGCCGCCGACCCCGCACACCTTCGCATAGTCCGACATCTCGCTCCCAAGCCTGCGGTCCGGCTGGATCTCGCGCCCGACCAGGCCGGCAAAGCCGTTGAGTCTGACGGCTTCAATCCTTCTTGCCTTTTTCAGGATCGAGGATTTTGTATTTTTAAAAAGATCGGTAACATCCTTCATTGCATTGGGGTCAATTTTCGCTCCCCTCTTCTTCAGCTCATCCCGGATCATGAGCAGGTTTTTCTGCCGCTGCACCTCCCGCCTGACCACCTCGGCAATAAGGTCGAGTTCCTGCACGCCCTTGATCTCCACGCGGGCGCCACCCTCAATCGAGATGTTCACGTCCTGCCGGATCGTCCCGATCCCGCGCTTCACCTTTCCGGTGGAACGCAGCACCATGCCGATGTACTCGGCTACCTGCTGGACGTCCTCGGGTGTGTGCATGCAGGGAGACGTCGTGATCTCGATCAGCGGGATACCGAGCCGGTCAAGCGAGAAGATATCGTCATTCACGCGCTGCGCAGCCTCTTCTTCCAGGCAGATCGTTTCTATCTGCCCACCGTTGGGGAGTGTCCCGTTGAGCGCAACGAGCGCTGTCCGCTGGAACCCGCTCGTGTTCGAACCGTCGATCACAAGCTTGCGCATCGGGTGAACCTGGGGCACGGGGGTCATCGAGAACATCTTCGCGATCGTGAGGGAGAGGGAAAGCGCCTCATCGTTCATGGGTGCCGGCGGTTCCTCATCGTTTTCGACAAGACAGGTGGTATCGTAGGTATAATACACGAATTTACGGTCGCGCTTCATTTCCTCCTGTGCTGCCCGGTCGATCTCGCCCATCTCGCTTTCAGTCGCCCGCAGGTAGCGGAAAAATTCGCCGGAATGTTCCACGGTGTCGCGAAGTGTTGTCGGGCAGTGACAGAAGAGTTTTTCCTGTGTGTTCAGCTGCTGGTGGATTTCTATCCCTGCGGTGAGCCTGTTATCCTTATAGTCCATGGGCACTCCTCGTTGTGCACTCACCTTTGAGATCCGTCTGCATCATGGCACGCGCTTTCTTTGGATCCCGCTCGTTTGCGAGCACCCACATCAGTTTCACGAAAGCTGTCTCGGGCAGTGTATCACTGCCTTCTATCACACCGGCACTGATCAGGTCGCGCCCGGTGTCATACACACGGTCACAGACCCTCCCGTGCATGCACTGGGAGGTCATCACGATCATCGTACCGGTCTCTATGAGTGTGCGCAGACGCGGAATGAGCGTTGTGCTCACGTGCCCGAGACCGGTACCGGCAAGCACAAGGCCTTTGTAACCCTGATACGCATTAAGAAGATCTGGGGACATCCCGGGATAGAACTGCAGGAGCCCGCAATGTTCTTCCAGTTTATCATGAAGGGCGAGCTTGTCGTTTCCACGCCGTACCGCACTATCCTCCAGTGTGACAGTACGGGACGGATATTCGACAGTGCCGATGGATTCTATCCCGATACTCCGGAACGCGTCGCGACGTGATGTGTGCATCTTCCGCACCCGCGTTCCCCGGTGGATCGCGCAAAGGTCGTCATTTGTGGTTGCATGCATCACCACCGCCACTTCGCCGAGATCGCTCTTTGCTGCCGCTGCCGCACATACCGCGTTCATCGCGTTATCGCTGGACGGCCGGTCGGCAGACCGCTGTGAACCGACAAAGACGATCGGCACCGGTGTATCGATCATGAAGCTGAGCGCCGCAGCGCTGTATGCCATCGTATCGGTGCCATGCGTGACAATCACGCCTGAACTTCCCGCCTTGATCTCTGCATGGACTGCCCGGGCGAGCTCCCGCCAGATCGCCGGTGTCATGTTCTCAGAGAGGATGGTTGCGATGGGTTTTGTCCGGTAATTTGCAATCGTTGCCAGTTCGGGGATCGCGATCAGGATATCACTGGCATCAAACTGGCTGGTGACTGATCCTGTCCGGTAATCGATCCGGCTGGCAATGGTCCCACCGGTTGATACGATGGAGAGGATGGGGAGTGACGCGTTTTGAGTAACCTCAAGCCGCCTTGTCTGTGAAGGTGTTTATACCCGGAATCCAGTTTCACGACCGCCTTGCCATCGCGGTCAGTGATATAGATACCTTTCCTGCGTTTCCCGCCGTAATCACACTGGACGATATCGCCGGATGCGAATTGTGCGCTTATGTTACCAGCCTCCGGGCTTCGGTGATCAGCTCGTCCTTTGCTCTGGAGAGTTTTGCGAGCCGTTCATCGATAAGCGCTGAATCGGTATCGAGCTGCTTCTTGCGCTCTTCGATCGCAATCTTGGTCGCAAGCGGTGCGGGACCTCCTGGAGCTTTTCGCAGGGCTAACGAATAGCTCACATCCAGTACCTCATTGATCTTATCCTGCGTGAGCCCCTTCTCGGCAAATGATATCTCAACACCAAGTTCTTTTGCCGCAGTATCCAGCGTTTCAAGGTTGAGGTATCCTTTCTGGATCGCCCTCCCGACAATGTTGTGGGCGGTACGGAACGGGATGTCGTAGGCTTTGACAAAGGAATCGGCAAGTTCTGTCGCTGTGGAAAACCCTTTTCCTGCCTCTTCTTTCATCCGCCCGGTATCAAACGTCGCGCTCGAGAGCATGTCAATGAGAAGGCGTATGCTCTCCTTTGCATCCCGCATCCCGCGCCAGATGTTCGGGGTGAGTTCCTGCATGTCCCGGTTATAACTCATCGGGAGCCCTTTTATTGTGAGCAGTGCACCGGTAAATGCGCCGAATACCGAGCCGGTCTTGGCACGCATAATTTCGGCGGTGTCAGGGTTCTTCTTCTGCGGCATGATGGATGAGGTCGAACAGAATGCATCATCAAGCACGACGAATTTCACAAATGAGGTACTCCAGATGATGAGGTCCTCGCAGAGCCGGCTGACGTTTGCCATTAGAATGGTGAGATCCGACAGTGTCTCCAGCGCAAAGTCACGGGTCGCTACGGCGTCCATGGTGTTCGTGACCAGCCCATCGAATCCCAAAAAACGTGCGGTGAGCTCGCGGTTGATGGGATAGCCGGTGGATGCAAATGCCGCGGCACCGAGAGGGGACTGGTTTACCCTGACATACGCTTCGCGGAGCCGGTCAAAGTCCCGGGAGAATGCCTGTTCATAGGCAAGCATGTGGTGGGCGAGGGTTGTCGGCTGGGCGTGCTGGAGATGGGTAAAGCCAGGCATTGCCGTTTCGGTATGCTGTTCTGCGATGGCTACGAGCACCTCCCGCACCTTGAGGAGCGCTGCCATCTGCTTGAGCAGTTCGTCACGCAGTTTGATCCGGATACAGGTGGCAACCTCATCGTTCCGCGAGCGCCCGATATGCATGCGCCCCCCAATATCAGCACCAATTGCCTCGATTAAAAGCGCCTCGATCCCGGCATGGACGTCCTCGAATTGTTCGTCGAATGCTTCTTCCGGTATCCCTTCATCATAGAGTTCGAGCAGTGCCGGCAGGAGCTGTTTTGCAGTATCGTGACTGATGATCCGCTGCTTCTCCAGCATCAGCACATGCGCGATATCCACAAGGATATCGGCATCGGCGATCCAGCGATCTGCCCTCATCGATGAGAGGAACTGCATCATCTTCACCGTCCTCTCCCCCGAAAGGCGTCCCAGCCTTACCACGTCCGTTCGCATCCGTTTACCATCCTGTCCTGTGTATTTTATTGATCATCAAGCGATTAAACCCACGCTTTGCGCGCCGCAAGCTCGATCGCCCGCTGCACCGATTCCCGCGGGATGATGGTTGTGACCGGCACATGGACAAGCTGCTCGATGATGGACGAGACAATCGGGGCGCAGACGATCGCAATCGCCCCTTCCCGTTCTGCCCGCACAGCCGCCACAATCGCGTCCTCCATGGTGTGCACGGGATATTCCCGCACCCGCATCCGGTGCCCTTCGATCTCCGCTACCCGTTCCTCCACGTTCTCCAGCACCGGGCGGGCGGCAATCAGGCCGATGAAGTCCTCATCACCGACATGGTAGAACTGCCGGAGGGCACGGATTATCTCTCTCAGGGTAGAAAGGTTGGGGGAGCGCCTCCCATGCAGGAGTTTGTAAAGCGAGCTCTGGGAGATCCCACTCCTGTCGGCAAGCTCGCGCACACTGATCCTGAGGTCGTGTTTCAAAAGGGTGTTGAGCGTTCCGACAAACTCCTCATCTGAGATGAGCGCTGCTCGTATGAGCCGGTCAACCGGGTCTACCTGAACCATAATACAGGTACAATTGGGACAAATCCTCAAATACTTTGTTTAAATTGTACAAAATATTGGCCGGATCAGCGAGGACAGGATGATAAGGGTGTGGACAGTAAGGCAAATAGTTTATCCAATTGGGGAAAAAATTCCAATAAATTCCACAAAAAGAGAAAAAATTTGCCTAAATCGGATATTTTTTATAGTGCCCGTCCAACAGTTCCGCATGAAAAGAATCTCTCTTGCAGCGCTCGCCATTCTGGCAGTCGCGCTCGTATTATTAACCGCAGGCTGCACGCAGCCGGCGGTCAAATCAGGCAATGCAAGTGTCAATATCCTGTACAGCAAAGGGGTCGGGCCCCTTCCGATGCTTCTTGCAACGAACCAGATTGACGGGTACATCGCGTGGCAGCCGTTCGTTGCTGTGGCTGCAGAAAGCAGGATTGGAAAGGTACTTACCTATTCAGGAGATCTCCCCCCAACGGGCATGTGGAAGGACCACCCCTGTTGTGCCCTGTTCGTGCGGGATGACTTTATGGCGAAAAATCCCGACATTGTCAACGCGATCAGTGCCCTGACCATCGCGTCGACCGATTACATCAATACCCACAAGGAAGAATCCGGCGAGCTTGTTGCCGACTGGATCGCGGGGAAAGGGAACCTGACCTATGGAAACGTCACAGTGTCTTCAATCGCTGTCGTCCAGTCCGCGTTGCCCACCGTGAAGTACACCACCGACCCCTCGCCCTCATGGATCAACGGTACCACGAAATTCGTGAGCACCCAGATCGATCTCGGGTATATCACCACCAACATCAAGAACGCTACACCCGAACAACGGACAGCGATGATCTTCAACTTCGGACCGTACCAGACAGCACGCAAGATGGTTGATGACAAAAAAGTCCTA
>JAPKXY010000010.1 GCA_026394605.1 Methanoregula sp. | reverse complement strand
GATCCTGCCGGGCGGATGTACTATCCCTGTACGCACGACAACGATCCCACAATGTGCCGGGGAACGGTAGCCGGTCTGGGCGCTGCTATCAATACTCCCTGTTATTCGGTATCACGCCACCTATCCCGCCGCGTGGATGGTCAATGTCACCTGCATAGCGGGGGGTTGACATGGACGTGGCAGTGCATCACGGTCCGGCCTGCGGCCATTGGGACAGGCCTGCCCGGCGCCACGCTGTCCCGAAGCCGGTCCGGGCGCTGCTGTGGTTTTGGATGAGGGGAGGGGATGACGGGGCATCAAAAGGAGGTGTTGGTAATTCACGGTCTCCCTGTTACTTTTGCGACTTTTTCTCGCGCAGTGTCTCTTGCCGGAGGATTTTTACGATCTCAGTTTTAAACCCCGGAAGGATATCGGTTATAACACCCCAGAGCACTTCGTAATCGACCCGATAATAACCGTGTGCCATCACATCCCTGAGGCCGGCAACCTGTTTCCACGCAACGGAAGGATGGCGTGATTTGAGTTCTTCGGGCAGATTTTTTACCGCTTCACCGATGATTTCAAAGTTCCTGACTACTGCATCCTTCGTCTTGTGATCTGCGAGAAACTTTTCGTAGGAGGTGCCGGCAGTGTAGGTTTGGATCTTATCGATTGCGTCCTTGATATCATCGAGGAAATGGAGCACCGTTCTACGCATAGACAACCTCGCCAAGGATAGGTTTTTTCAGCCGCCTTTTGATGGCCTCCTTCATCACGAGGTCAACTTTTCTCCCAAACAGGTCTTCGAGGTAAAACTTGCAGTCCATGTAGTGATAAAAGGTCTTTTCCCCTTTCCGGAACACCACAAGCACATCCACGTCACTTTCCGGCCGCTCCTCTCCACGTGCGTACGAGCCGAAGATGCCAATCTTTGCAACACCGAACCGTTTCTTTATGACCGGTTCATGCTGCCTGAGCAGTGCGAGTGCGTCCATCTGTTATAACCGGTATGGATGTATGCCCTTTTAATTATCTGCTCTTTTTGGTACGGTCAACAGGGTATTATTTCTTGGCAGACCTCATCCCAGCTCCGTGTTTAATACTCCCTTCTGTGCGGGATCACGCCCCGTATCCCGCCGCGTGGATGGTCAATGTCACCTGCATAGCGGGGGGTTGACATGGACATGGCAGTGCATCACGGTCTTGCATGAAGGATGTACCAATAGTTCTCTGCATCATCTTCGATCAATTGAATGATCTGCGGGACGTTCAGGACGATATCTCCCTGGATCACCGGGTACTGGGTTTTTTAAAAAACCATTCAATTTTCCTCTCACACCTCCCTCCCACAACCCTTATGCCCTGCACTGCCAACACCACCTGTGTATGGGCACCATCACCGATGACCCCTCGCTCCGGGAGAAACGGTTCGTCTTTTCTGACCGGCATGATGCGGGAACAAAGCTCGGCGCACTCATCCGCTCACGCCCGGCCCTTGCGAATCCGGTGGTGCTGGCAATCCCGGCAGGCGGGGTGCCGGTCGGGGTCGAGGTCGCGCTGGCGCTGGGCGCTCCCTTTTCGCTTGCAGTCGTGCGCAAGGTTCAGGTCCCGGGCAACACCGAGGCGGGATTCGGGGCCGTGACCTGGGACGGGCGGGTGCTGATCAACGGGCGGCTGCGTGCTGCCCTCGGGCTCTCGCAGGTAGCGGTCGATGTCGCAGTCGCTGCCACCCGCAGAAATGTAGTGGAGCGGATCGCCCGGTACACCGCCGGCAGGCCGTTTCCCAGCCTGGCCAATACATCCGTCATCCTCACCGATGACGGGCTTGCGTCCGGCTTCACGATGCTCGCGGCGCTCGAAAGCGTCCGGGCGCTGCACCCGGCCCGCATTGTCGTCGCCGTGCCCACCGCGTCGGCATCATCGGCAGAGCTTGTCGCACGGCAGGCAGACGAGCTGGTCTGCCTCAACATCCGGAGCAGTGCACGGTTTGCGGTCGCCGAAGCGTACGAGAGGTGGTACGATCTGGATGACCGTGAGGTTATGTCGGAACTGGCGAGGGTGTGAAGTGCTGGCAGGATGACCAGAACTGGTATCATATGCCGATAAACGAAGGTTTGCGAAGCAAACTTTGGGCAAAATGAAATGGAGCAGGTTATCGGCTGTTATATGATTCGGGCTTTAGCGAGAATGAAGCAGACGAAGTCTAATGAAGCGTCGGCCGGAGGGGGCGCTATGTTTTTTCCATACATAAATAGTTTCCAATATGTGGTCTTCCAACCGGCATTGTAATTATTTTGGCTTCAATTATTTTGAAGTGAGGCTTAAATAATTCCTTAAGTTCTTCCAGCGATGAAAAATACAATTTTGTTCCTGCCGGCATCTTTGAACCCGGAGGTACTATTCTAAGCCTCTGACATGGTTTCCCAAGGTGTGAATCTTTTTCATTAAAAGAAGCTGACAAATATTTCGCACCTTTCTTTAGAATCCTACTTATATCTTCTACATATTTTCGCCTTTGTGGTAGCATTATAAGATGCATAAGTGCCCATTCAAAAACAAAATCAAACTGTTCTTTTAATTTTAACAAATCCATACCATCCAGGACCATAAACTTAACATTAACACCGTGTTTTTGTGCATTCTCTTTTGCATACCGGATTGCCTTCTCAGAGATATCAATTCCAGTTACTTCGAATCCTTTCGAGGCAAGATAAATAGAATAGAATCCTTCACCGCAACCAACATCAATGACTTTACAAGGTTTTAGTTTTCCACTTTCAATTAATTCTACTAATTCTTTTGGTGGTTCGGTTGCGGTCCAAACTACTCCAGGTTTTTTATACGTTTTCTCAAGAATTTCTTTGTCTTTATTCATGGTTTAATAATTTGTCCTATTTTTTATAAACGTATTTATTTTGGCGCCCCCGAAGGCCGATGTCATATAACACGATAATAATTTAAAGGAAAAAAGAATAACGATTAATAATCTGTTTTGTGGGGTATCACGCCCCGTATCCCGCCGCGTGGATTCTTTTGTATCTCTGGCATAGCGGGGGATGACGTGCACATGGCAGTGCATCACCGACTGGCCGGCGGCCATTGGGACAGGCCTGCCCGGCGCCACGTTGTTCCTGTAACCGGTCCGGGCGCTGCTGCCGTTTTTGTGCCAAAAAAGATATCAGGGAATGAACAAAACTGCATAGTGATACCGGTAAGGAGCATCATGACAGGACGTAAACGAACGCTGAATGTGGCGGCAAAGGAAACCATCATAGGTGTCCTGAAGCAGTACGGGGCCGAGAAGATCGCTGTGTTCGGCTCGTACGCGAGGGGACAGGCCGGTCAGCGCAGCGATATTGATATCCTCGTCAGTTTTCAAAAACCCAAAAGCCTGCTGGAACTGGTAAGGATCGAGCAGGAGCTCTCCGAATCTCTGCACATCCCGGTGGATCTGCTCACGGAAAAAGCGATCAGCCCGTATCTTGTGGACTCTGTGCACAATGATTCCGTGGTGATCTTCGGGTGACGGATCCGGATATAGCCTACCCGAATCATATCCTTGATGCGATTACCCACTTCGAAGATTTGATGCAAATCTTCTCCTCTTCAGGGTTTTGATAAACCCATCAGATATCGAAGATTTTTCTTCCGGCATCTCATCTGCTGATGAGCTCAGGGATCATCCGCTGCAGCGGGCCGGGATCGAACGGATGCTTACCGTGATCGGTGAAGCAGCCAAGAATGTCTCACCAGCAACAAAAAAACGCTATCCTGAGGTTCCCTGGAAAGCGACTGCGGGGATGCGGGACAAGCTGATCCATCACTATTTTGGCGTCGATTATGAGGCCGTATGGAAGACCGTCACCTCAGATCTACCTATGTTAAAAGAGCAGGTCCGGTCGATTACTGCAGAAATTACTGCAAAGAAAAAACCAAAGAAATGATCATTCTCTTTTAAACGGTTTTTTCACAAATAAACCTCTTCGCCCTAATATACATCAATCATTCAGGTCCGGGCGCTGCCGTGGTTTTGGATGATGGGAGGGTTACAGGGACGAAAGGATACTCCCGGGACAGTGATACGATACGTATCCTGTACGATTCTCACCGCATATCATCCATGAACGCGTGGCAGTCCGGGCACCACCACCCGACCGGGACGGCGTGCTGCCGGCGTTTCGCATCATAGACCCGGATATAGGTCCTGAACATATGCCGGCGCCGTGTCTTGGCATTCCGTGCGACAGTCCGGCAGTCATTTGGGCAGGGAGGGCTTGTGCACATACGATCAGATCGCTGTGGGACTGGGACGATAAAGGTTTGGGCTGGTGTGCGGCCCTGTGGCAGGGGCGGGAGGTTATTATTTAGTAATCCCTTTTTCTTTGGTATCACGCCGCGTATCCCACCCCAACGATTCTTTGAATCTTCCCGGTACCGCGGGATGAGATGCATGTGGCAGTGCATGACAGCCCGGTTTGTGGGATGCTGCACGAGAGCTGTTAACTGCCAATGAAAAGATTTAATTCACTCTGCTAATTACTAATTAGTATGGTGTCCCGGGAGATCCTGAGGCAGCTGGTCACCCAGCAGAAGACCCAGATTGGCAAAGGCGGTGGTTATGTTGAACGATCGATCTTACGCCATGTCCTCAAAGCGTTCAGTGACAACCGGGTACTGATCCTTTCCGGGATACGGCGGTGCGGCAAATCCACGCTTTTAAAAGAGATCATGCAGAATAAGTCCGGGTACTGCTATGTCAACTTCGAGGACGAGCGGCTGCTGAATTTTCGTGCCGAAGAATTCGAGATCCTCAACGAGGTCTTAATGGAAGTGTACGGGACGCCGGAGATCTATTTCTTTGACGAGATCCAGAATATCGACCGGTTCGAGACATTTGTCCGGCGGCTCCAGGACAACGGGAAGAAGGTCGTGATCACCGGTTCCAACGCGTCCCTCCTCAGCAGGGAGTTCGGGTCCCGTCTCACGGGCCGGTACAAACTGTTCGAACTTTACCCGTTCTCCTTTGCTGAATTCCTCCGGTTCAAAAAGATCGATGTGCAGGAGGACTCCCCGTATATCCCTGAGATGAAGGTGAGCCTGATATCAGCTTTTAGCATGTATGCCGGGAGCGGGGGGATGCCGGAATATGTACGGGATCATGACAGCGATTACATCAGGACGCTGTACGACAATATCCTCTACCGGGACATCATCGCCCGGTATTCCATACGGCGGCAGCGGCTCGTCCGGGAACTCGTGGGAATCCTCTCCTCCTCAATCGCACTCCCCTTTACCTACAATTCCTTAAAAAAGAGTCTCGGGCTGAAGAATGCGATCACGGTCAAGGAGTACATCAGCTACCTCTCCGGCGCGTTCCTTTTCTTCGAGCTGCCCCGGTTCGATTATTCCATCAAAAAACAGCTCGGTTCCCCGAGAAAGATCTATGTCATCGATCCTGCGTTTTCCCTCCTGACCGGGTTCTCCCTTTCACCCAACAAGGGCCGGATCCTTGAAAATATCGTGTACATCGAGCTCAGGCGCAGGGGCCGTGAGGTGTATTACTATTCGAAAGACCGGGAATGCGATTTCGTCATCAAAGAGGGGAGGTGGATTGCGGAAGCGATCCAGGTGTGCCACGAGCTGAACGACGAGAACACGGACCGGGAGATCGGGGGACTTATGGAGGCGATGGCTGATTTTAACCTGAAACAAGGGGTGATCGTCACGAGCGACCAGGAGGACGTGCGGCAGTCCGGTGATGCGACAATTCTCATCCGGCCGGCGTGGAAATGGCTTCTTGAGGATGGTGCGGGCGGACAAGGGATGACTTGCTGATTAGATCTCCCTACCCCGGTGCAATACCTTTTTGATTTCCGGCCGGTTGTGAGATGCTTCCGCTCAGCCGGCACACGACTGCGGGCAGCTGCCGGAAGTATATACGGCGGCCCATAGGCCGGATGCCAGATCTTTGCGCTGCGGAGGTTTTGGATGAGGGGAGGGTTTTGGCGGGAGAAGAAAGCGTCAGAAGAAGGTGTTGATAATTTACTCTGTCCCTGTTACTTTTGCGACTCTTTTTCGCATCGCTTCTCATTACGGAGGATTGTTGCGATCTCAGTTTTTAGTCCGGGCAGATTGTTTTTGCTGTTGTCCCAGAGGATTGAGGGTTTGATCCCGTAATAGACATGGGTGAGCACATCCCGGAAGCCTGAGATCTTCTTCCAGTCAGTCTTTCGGTTCTGCTCCCTGAGATCGGACGGCAGGTTTTTGATCGCCTCCCCTATGACCTCGAAGTTACGGATAACCGCATCCCGCCTCCTCCTGTCCGCGACAAAATCATCAAAAGAGATGTCTGCGGTATCTTCTTCGATGTTTCTGATTGCTTCAAGGACATCATCAAGTAACTGGAGAGTCGTCCTACGCATAGATGACCTCGCCCATAATATGCTCCTTAAGCCTGCGCTTGACTGCCCCCTTCATCACGAGATCAACCTTGCGCGAAAAGAGGTCTTCGAGATAGAACTTGAGATCCATGTAATGATCGAATGTCTCTTGGCCATTCCTGAACTGGACCAAAACGTCCACGTCGCTTTCCGGCCGCTCCTCTCCGCGTGCGTACGAGCCGAAGATGCCGATTTTTGCAACACCGAACCGCTTTTTTATGATAGGTTCATGCTGCCGGAGCAGTGCGAGCGCATCCATCTGTTATGTTTTTGTATGGATGTCTCTTATAAAAAAAGGGTGTGGTTATGATGCTCATGCCAGTGCCTTTTTCCGACATGAATGCCGGAACGCAAACACAACCCTGCCTGCCATTGCCCGGGACGAACCCGGCGCCAGGTTGTCCGGTAACCTGTCCGGCGCTGCCGTGGTTTTGGATGATGGGAGGGTTACAGGGACGAAAGGATACTCCCAGAACCGTGATACGATCCGTATCCTGCACCATCCTCACCGCATGTCATCCATGAACGCGTGGCAGTCCGGGCACCACCACCCGACCGGGACAGCGTGCTGCCGGCGCTTCGCATCATAGACCCGGATATAGGTCCTGAACATATGCCGGCGCCGTGTCTTTGCATTCGATGCGACAGCCCGGCAGTCATTCGGGCAGGGAGGGCTTTTGCACATACGATCAGATCGCTGTGGGACCGGCACGATAAAGGTTTGGGCTGGTGTGCGGTCTTATGGTAGGGGCGGGAGGTTATTATTTAGTAATCCCTTTTCCCCGGAATCACGCCCCGTATCCCGCCGCGTGGGTGGTCGATATCACCGGCATAGCACGGCATGACATGGATATGGCAGTACATCACGGTCCGGCTGGCAGCAGGGAAAATGGGGGTTGGAAATTTTTACACTTGAAAAATTTCAGGGCGGGTTTTTTGGCTTTAAAATGTTTTATACCCGGTTGGCTAATCCAGCAGCCACTTCCAGACAGGAAGAACCTGTACCGTGCGTCCGTCGCGGATAATGGTCTCTTCCTGGTGGTACGTGAGGATCATTCCATCGCCGGCCATGAGCGTGTGCATCGCTTCGATCAGGCCGTCGAGTTCCCGTTCCCGGTTCTCCGGTGACATCTCATAACAGACCTGGATCGCCGTTGTCACCTTTCCCTGTTTTTCGATGACAAAATCGCATTCGGAGGCATTCTTATAGAAATACACCGGGTTTTTTCGCCGCAGCAACTCGATGAAGACGAGGTTTTCAAGTAGGCGTCCCTGATCCCCGGAGAACCGGAATGCGACGGCGTTGCGCATACCGTTGTCGATGCAATAGATCTTCTTGTCATTGACGTACTGTTTTTTTAAGGAATAGTCGAACTTGAACAGTTCGAAGACGAGGAACGCTTCCTCAAGGAATCCCACGTAATCCCGCACGGAGGCGACGCTTTTGAACCCGAGTACCTTCTTTAAGGCATTATAACTCGCCGTATTCCCCATGTTCGTAAACAGGTAATGGGCAAGCTGGCGGAACGCTTTCACTTCCCGGATCCCGGATCTCGCGATGATGTCCCGGAACATGATGTCGTCATACGTCCGCTTCAGGTATTCTGCATCCGCATATTTCAGGTACTCGGGAAATCCCCCCCGGGTGAGGTAGCGGTCGAACTCCGCAAGGATTGCCGCTTTCTTCTTTGTTGTGATCCGGTCGGTGCTGACCGAATAAAACTTCAGCACTTCCTTAAAGGAGAACGGGTATAACGTGATCTTTGCGTACCGCCCGGTGAGGTGTGTCCCGAGTTCTGCAGAGAGAAGTTTTGCGTTTGAACCGGTCAGGAACACCTTGTAGCCTTCGTCATGGATCCTCCGGACAAACCTCTCCCAACCGGTAACATTCTGGATCTCATCGATAAAGATGGTTTTTGTGCCCGGGAGGATCTTTTCGAACACGAGCATTAATGTGGGAACGTCCGCAAGGGAAAAATCCAGCAGACGGTCATCGTCAAAATTGATGTACAGGAATTCCTTGTAGAGCGCGGAGAACTGCCGCAGCAGCGTGGACTTGCCGCTCCTGCGGATACCGGAGATCACGACGATCTGGCCGGTCCTGCAGTACCGTTCTGCATCGACTTCCCGCGGGATGCCGGTGTCCCGGGCGAGGAACGATTCTTTCTGGCTCAGCACCAGTTCTTCCAGCTGTGATGCGGTAAACATTTACATTACCAATGTATACTTTATGAGATTTATTTACATTGCTAATGTATAAAATTTTTCAGGCAGGCTCCGGTCCTGGCACTGCTTGGGTTTTGGATGATAAGAGGGGTATCGGGGCGCAAGGGTACTCCCGGGACAGTGATACGGTACGGATCCTGAACTACGAATCCTGTACTAAACTCACCGCAGGTCATCCATGAACGCGTGGCAGCCCGGGCACCACCACCCGACCGGGACGGAACGCTGCCGGCGGTGCGCATCGTAGACCCGGACATAGGTCCTGAACATATGCCGGCGCCGTGTCTTTGCATCCCGTGCGACAGTCCGGCAGTCATTTGGGCAGGGAGGGCTTGTGCACATACGACCTGATCCCTGTGGGACCGGCATGATAAACCTTTCACTCTATTTATGAACAAAATTATCTTCAAATATTCTTTATTTTGTCAATTTCTTCGAAAAATTTATGCTTTTTCAAAAATTCTTTAACAGCATCAATGCCTTTTTCAAGGTATATTACAGCAATCAGCATCTCGAAGCGATTTGCTAAAATTACTGTTGTCGGTTGATCCCATTTCTGTTGTTTTCTTTCATCCGGACCCCAGAGAATGAAATTTTGTAAATGGATATAATTTTTTGAGAACAACTGGAGAGTCTCATTATTTCCATACAATTGACGGAAATCATCTATTTCTTTAGCGGTATGCTGATCTTTTGTTGCAAAATTTTCGATTATTACATAGTCCAGAACAAAATCTCCGATTGTTTCTAAGCTCGTGTCAGTAGGAATTTTTTTTAGTTGTTCAAATTCAACCTTCTCATTCAGGAGAGCGTTACTTATTATCGCACTAATAAGGCGTTCTTTATTCCGGACGGCATAACCTAGGAGATACCTTTCGACAGGATAACATATTCTATCCCGATAACTAATCCATTCTGGTGTATCCTCCATGATTGTTCCTCTTTTGATAGTTGTATACACAGCAACTGTATCGCTTAAGGCATAACGTTTATCGATTCACCCTTGTATAATACCTCGTACTATACTCTGGAAGTTCTTCTGAATGAACTCTGAAAAAAACCCCGCCGGTTGGTTCGGGTCAATAAATGAATTTCTCTCGCTTCCCAAACAAGACTGGCTTTCGTTTTTACAGAC
>JAPKXY010000055.1 GCA_026394605.1 Methanoregula sp. | reverse complement strand
CACAGACCGCGGTAACAGGTGCCGCAGACACGGCAGCCCATCGCAACGAGCGCAGAGGTGCCGATATAGACAGCATCAGCCCCAAGCGCGATCACTTTTGCGACATCCGCGCTCTCACGGATGCCCCCGCTCGCGATGATCGACACCTCATTCCGGATCCTCTGCTGCCGGAGCTTGGCATCCACGCTTGCAACCGCCGCTTCAATCGGTATGCCCACATGGTCGCGGAATACCCGGGGGGCAGCGCCGGTACCGCCCCGGAACCCGTCAATCACCACCGCATCTGCCGAGGAACGTGCAATGCCAGCCGCGATTGCCGCGGAGTTGTGGACGGCCGCGATCTTGACAAAGACCGGTTTCTTCCATTCGGTTGCTTCCTTCAAGCTCCTCACGAGCTGTTTGAGATCTTCGATACTGTAGATGTCGTGGTGAGGTGCCGGGCTGATCGCGTCGCTGCCCTCCGGGATCATCCGGGTGCGCGAGACATCGGCGCAGACCTTTTCACCCGGCAGGTGACCGCCGATTCCGGGTTTTGCACCCTGCCCGATCTTGATTTCAATAGCAGCACCGCGCTCAAGATAGTTGATGTCCACACCAAACCTGCCCGATGCGACCTGTACTATCATGTGCTGCTGGTATGGGTAAAGCGCTTCGTGGAGACCTCCCTCGCCGGTTCCCATGAATGTCCCGATCCGGCTCACTGCTTTTGCAAGCGAGAGCTGCGCGTTCAGACTGATCGCCCCGTAGCTCATATGCGCGACCATGATGGGAGTCTCGATCTGGAGGTTCGGAGTCAGTTTAGTCAGGAGCTCAACATCCCCGGAAGAGGACTCTTTAAGCGAAAGCTGTGCCGGTTTTTTCCCGAGATGCGTGCGCAATTCCATCGGTTCACGCAGCGGGTCGATGGACGGGTTGGTCACCTGGCAGGCATCGAGCACAAGCTGGTCGAAAATCACCGGATAGGGCAGTGCATTCCCCATACCGGAAAGGATGATCTTGCCGGTTTTTGCCTGGTTGAATATTGCCTCCCGTATCTCACGGGTCCAGAGCGGATGGCTCCGGTAATCTGTGGGTTTTTCCGCGATATCAATCGCATCCCTGGGACAGAATGCCAGACAGCGGTGACAAGCAACACAGTTGCGTGAGTTGATCCGGATTGCATCCCCTTCTTTCCGAAACACACCATAAGAACAGTTCTCAACGCACCTTTCGCAGAGCATACAGCGGTTTTGATCGATGGCCACCCGGAAGCGGAGCGGGATGCTGCCGATCGTCATGCATACACCTTCCCGATCACCGGATCGCCGGCGCGGGGCATCGCCACCTTCTCCACGTCGGGTTCGAGCCGGCGGATTGCAGCTTCCTCGCTTGAGATATACACGCGATCTCCCATTTCACCACTGACAAGCGGGCGCAGCTTGATCCGGTCGGTAAAACCGACAAGGGAATGCTCATTTGCGACACAGATCGCAAAAGGTCCGTTCATGAGTGCAGACCCGTACGTGAGCCGGATCGCCCGGTTCAGCTCGCGCTCCTTTTCCGGCATGATGTCGATCTCATCCCAGAAAGGCGGTGCGAGTGCCCGCACAGCCATCTTCTCCGAAAGACCGTGTTTTCTGACCAGCAGGTCAAACAGGTAGGCAACAACTTCGGTATCGGTATACATCGTGCACTGATACCCGTAGCTCTCGATGTACCGGCGGTTTGTACCGTAGGACGTGATTTCGCCGTTGTGCACGACGCTCCAGTTCAGGAGGTTGAACGGATGTGCCCCGCCCCACCACCCGGGGGTATTTGTGGGATAACGGTTGTGTGCAAGCCAGAGATAACCCTTGTAGTCCTCTATTCGGTAGAAGTTCGCCACATCGTCTGGCCAGCCGGCTGCCTTGAAGACCCCGAGATTTTTCCCTGATGAAAAAATAAGCGTCCCATTTTTTGCAGTGTTCACCTTCATCACGAGGTGGGTCACAATGTCCTCATCAGGTGTAATACTCTTGGGCATCAGACTGCGGTCGGGGCGGAAGAAATACCGCCAGGGTGTGTGAACTTTCCTGATGTTGGGTTGCTCGTATGTTTTGATCTGTTCATCATGTACAATCGTCCCCCATTTATCCAGCTCCGCATCAAGCGCCCCCTTGTTCTCCCGGATATTGTCAAAAAATACATGCAGGGCATAGTAGTCCTTATATTCCGGATAAATACCGTACGCGACATACCCGGCTCCCTCCCCACTCCCCCGTTCATTCATCATCGAGAGAGCCTCCTTGATCTTGCTGCCGTCCATGCACTGGCGGCGCCTGTCTATTACACCAATAATGCCACACATATTAAATCACGGAGTCGAATGATCAGTACGTATTGAGTAACCGATGAATTAGGTATGCTCAATAAGTATAAATATGATTGGGTGGAACATGTCTTCCAGTATGTCAAAAGATATCATCGGAAAAACGTTGGAACGAATTGCAACGGATGATGTAAAATTTATCCGGCTTCAATTCAATGATGTGATGGGACAGCCAAAAAATGCTGCGATACCGGTTGCTCAGGCTGAAAAAGCTCTGACTGATGGGACCTGGTTTGATGGATCTTCTATTGAGGGTTTCACCCGAATTGAAGAATCTGATATGCTGCTCAAGGCAGACCCCGCATCATACACTGTTCTGCCGTGGAAGACTGCCGAAGGAAAAGTCGCACGGTTTATTTGTGATGTCTACACGTACGGAAACAAGCCATTTGAGGGAGACCCGAGGTATATCCTGAAAAAGACCATGGCGGAAGCCGCAAAGATGGGGTATGTGTTTAATACCGGTCCAGAGCTTGAATTTTTCCTTTTCAATCTGGTTGACGGGAAACCAACAACCCAATTCCCTGACATGGGAGGTTATTTTGATCTCGCCCCGAACGACTCAGCTGAGGATGTACGGCGCGAGATCGTCCTCGCCCTTATCGAGATGGGCTTTGAGATTGAGATGTCACATCATGAAGTGGCGCCAAGCCAGCATGAGATTGACTTCAAGTACGGTGATGCAGTCATTACTGCAGACCGTGTGATGACTCAGAAATTCACAACGAAAGCAATCGCATTAAAACATGGGCTGCACGCGTCGTTCATGGCTAAACCGATCGCAGGGATCAACGGAAGCGGCATGCACACCCACGGCTCGCTTGCCAAAGGAGGAAAGAATGCATTCTATGACCCGGATGCACCCAAGGGACTCAGTGATGTAGCACTTTACTACATTGGCGGGTTGCTCAAGCATGCAAAGGCAATTACCCGGGTTGCAAACCCGACGATCAACTCATATAAGCGGCTTGTTCCAGGGTATGAAGCCCCGTGCTACATATCGTGGAGCACGACAAACAGATCCGCCTTGATTCGTGTACCTGCCGCACGCGGTAACAGCACCCGTGCAGAATTCCGGAGCCCGGACCCGATGTGCAATCCGTACCTCACATTCGCCTGCATGCTCGCGGCTGGTCTTGATGGCATCAAAAACAAGAGTATGCCACCGGATAGTACTGATACGAACATTTACCACCTCAGCCCACGGGAACGAAAAAAACTCAAGATTGATATGCTCCCCGGGAGTCTCACGGAATCCCATGAATATTTGATGAAGGATCAGGTACTCGGTGCTACACTCGGCGACCACATCATGGACACCCTGACCCGCATCACAGAGCAGGAGACCGATGCATTCCGGCTTGCGGTACACCCTTGGGAACTGGAGAGGTATCTTCCAACATATTAATTTTTTTTTAATCTCAAACGATAGTTTTATTAATATAGGAATACAACTTCCTTCCTATAAAAAATTCGGCGAAGAATTGGACAAGGAAACATGGTATGAACACATGAAGTGAACAAAATGAATTGCAGGAGTGGATTACCGGACTTTTCATCCGGTATTGATCCACACATTCCCCACAGGCAGTGGTGTGAACTGATGGATGGAATGGTGAACAAGAATATATCAACAATGAATGAAATTCAGGTGAAAAAGAATGGCTTTAAATTCTGGAGCAACAGCCTGGATCCTCGCGTCAACAGCCCTTGTAATGCTGATGACACCGGGAGTCGGCTTCTTCTATGGCGGACTGGTGCGTAAGAAAAATTTCATCTCGATGATTACGCTCTCATTCGTCGCGTTTGCACTGGTGAGCATCCAGTGGGTTCTACTGGGATACTCACTTGCCTTTGGCCCGGATGTCGGGGGTTTCATCGGTAACCTTAACTTCCTCGGGTTAAATGGCATCGGGATGGAACCCGGGTCGTACAGCCCGGCAATTCCCGGACTGTTATACATGGTTTTCCAGCTGGTGTTTGCAACCGTAACGATGGCAATTGTGACATCGGCTTTTGCTGAGCGTATTAAGTTCTCCGCATACCTCGTCTTTGCACTTCTCTGG
>JAPKXY010000009.1 GCA_026394605.1 Methanoregula sp. | reverse complement strand
CTCTTAGCGCTCCGCTTCCATTTCGATATGTATGTCAACCTCCGGCCCATCAGACTCCTGAAGGGGGTAGAGACGCCGTTAGCAAACAAGACTCCTGAGGATATCGATTTTGTCGTGGTCCGGGAGAACACCGAGGACTTCTATGTCGGGATCGGGTCACGGTTCAAACAGCACGAGAAGAAGGAACTGAACGTTGTCCGCGAAATGTACAACGTAAAGTTTGGCCTCGATGTAGAGAGTGATGCCGAGGAGATTGCCTACCAGATCGGGGTGATCACCCGCGAGGGGTCTCGCCGCGTCCAGACCTATGCTTTTGACCTTGCTCAGGCACGAAAGAAGAAGCTCACTTCGGTCGACAAGGCCAATGTGCTCTCTGAGGTGTACGGGCTGTGGCGGGATGTTTTCACAGAAACCAAAAAGAGGTATCCCGATGTCACAACCGAGTTTACGTTCGTCGATGCTATCACCATGTGGTTTGTCAAAAACCCTGAGTGGTTCGATGTCGTAGTCACCCCCAACATGTTTGGCGACATCATTACTGATCTCGGTGCAATGATCCAGGGCGGGCTCGGGCTTGCACCGGGAGGGAATATCAATCCGGAAGGCACCTCGATGTTCGAGCCCATCCACGGTTCGGCACCGAAATATAAGAATATGGGTGTGGCAAACCCCGTCGCCACGATCTGGGCCGGGTCGTTACTGCTCGATCACATCGGGGAGCACAAGGCTGCTGCTGCGGTTGTCACTGCCATCGAACAGAGTATACAAGACGGTATTGTGACGAAAGATATGGGCGGTGCGGCGCGGACAACAAAGGCGGGATCGTATATCGCTGAGCTGGTAAAGAAAGGGAAGTAATTTTTTTTAGTATAGTGTAATTTATCCAGATCTGTAGAATTTCTTTTTCTGTGATATGAAATATTAAGCAGTTGTTCGATGAATAAGGGGACGGTACCTGTCCTCCCATACCGCACCTGCGCTTATTGCAATGATGATGTATTACCTGTCCGCGGCGGATATCGCATTCGGGGGAGCCACAGCAGCGGGGGGAAACCCCCGCGAGTGTTCAGATTTTTTAGGGAGCATTTCTAGAGAAACAAAAATTAATTCTCCAATCAAAATTTTGGGACTGGACTGATTCTTTATCCTTTTTTTTACGGGGAACCGCCGGTCTGGCCACACCCTGCAGCAGTTAATCCCGGATGAGTTTTTTTAAGTCCTTGGGAATTTCAGGGAATTCTTCGTCCTCGTCCTCATCCTCTTCTGAACCGCCTGAGATAATATACCGGAAATAATTAACCGGCCCTTTCGTACCTTGGGATGAAGAGGGGGTCTCAGTGCGTTTTCTGGCACCGAAATCTTTGAAGAGATCTTCAGCCTCGGCAACTGCTTCTTCCACCAGCTTTTTCTCGGTTATATCCACTATGGAGCCGACAATTAAAACGGTTTTCCCGTTCTTGACAACCGGGATCTCATTGACTTCAACCCAGATGATGCGTCCGTCCTTTCCGGCCATCTCCAGCCGGTAGGGAGGTTCACGTCTCCCGGATGAAATTGCCCTGATCGTTCGTTCAAGACCCGCAGCATTCAGGGGATTATCGGTAAGGTAATCAGTCCATACACGTTTTCCTGCGAGCGGACGGCAACCCAGCAGTGTGCGTATTCTCGGACTGACAAACATCACCACATGATCGGGATTATGGGAATAGTACATCTGGTTCCCACTCTCAAGAACGAACATAAGCTCGGCATCTTTCTTTTTAATTGCCTTCTGCTCATGTTTGATCCTGGTGATATCACGACCGGATGCAACAATTGCCAGAACCGAAGTGCCATTTTCAAGAATCGAATGCGCAGACCAGCTGATGCATCTCATTCCTTTTGGCGTATGTATCCATTGTTCAACAGTACAGGAAAAGGGGGGGCGGAAAAGTTTGGTCATCTGCGTGGCGATTACATCGGAATAGCGTTCACCAATAACCGGCATAAAAACGCTGCCTATCAGATCCTCCCGTGTTTTTCCGAGGATATCGCAGTACGCAGAATTTACATACAGAAGACGACCCTCCGGACTGAACTTGACGATAAGATCCTGCAACGACTCGACAAGGTCCTGGTAAAAATTCTCCGTGTCTGCCATGATTCCCATGCCCTTTATAAGGTGTTGAAAAAGGTGTTTCCTTTCATAAAAAAAGGAAACTCCATCTTTACTCAGAATCATCTGTTGCAGGACTATTAATGTTGTACGATATGTGCATATTCCGGATCGGTTTGGATTATACCGCTGCAGATATTCGCTTCTGATCCTGTGAAACTCTTCGCATCCTCAGCTGCATGGTCTGTTCCAGGATCTTCATAATGAAGGCATACCGATCTTTCCCGTACATCACGTTACGGAGTGCTCTTAAGGATACAGTGAAACTACCGTCGTTGAAAAGATCTATGTTCAGGGCTTTGCCGGACACTGATACCTGAGCAAGACCGCAGG
>JAPKXY010000024.1 GCA_026394605.1 Methanoregula sp. | reverse complement strand
TGGATCTATATCGTGGCACATGGTGGCGAGGCCCGGAAATTCAATTATTCAAAAAAGGAGTACAAATAAGTATCAGGTTCAGTCACACGCTGTGCAGCTCGTGCAGCCGGTTCATTTTTTTACGGTAAAAGAACAGTTCTTAACCCTTGTATCATAAGGCAACATCGGTCCGGACTGACAGGGTATGAAATCTGAAGATCAGGCAGGTCGGCCATTCTGGAACGTAGTGCATTGTTTGATTCCAGCGAATTTGCAGGATTGCTGGGAATAACGACGATCGAAGCCCGGGAAGGGTACGCACGGCTCGGGATGCCCTGTTCTAACAAGAAGAACCCGCACGGCGTAGTGCATGGCGGGGCGATCTTCAGTCTTGCCGACCAGGCGTTTTCTGTTGCGGCGAACGCAGGCACTCCTGACAGGGTCGCAGTCTCGATCCATATCCAGTACCTTGCCCCGGCTCATGGGGATCTGGAAGCAGTAGCGGAACGTGTTTCCGACAACGGGGACTTTTCAATGTACCGTGTCATGGTATATGAAGGGGAACGCACCATCGCAACGTGTGACGGCGTTGCGCTCTCTGACTTCACTATCGGGAGATAAAAAAAAGGATACCGGGAAAATGATGGTTTATAATTTATTAAACCTGGTGAAAACAAATGAGTCAGGCAGTGTCATCAGAACATCAGTTGCTTCCTTTGTAGTAACCGGTTTACTGATGACTGTGATGGTATTGCTTCCTCTGAATAGAGGATTTCCACCACTTTGCTTGATTGCCCCCACAACATCCATCGTAACTTGTTCCGGGCCCGGGGGGGTCATAATACCCACCATGTCCTCGCGACGGAAAATTGCAGCAAATATACGGGGGAACAATTTGAGCCGGACGAGCTTGAGCGCCTGCACATTTTCACAGGTTACTGATTCTGCAATCACGTCAGCTACCTTGTAGCCGGTTGGTAACCTGACAAACGCCACAAAGTAGCCTGATCTCCCGATATTCAGGGGTTGCGGCACAATCAGGACATCGGCCTGCACAGGGTTGAGTGGTGTGAGTGTGAAGGTGACATCTGCCTCAAGATTATCAGGACCGACGGTCACCGTTTGTGTTCCTGATGTCTTCCAGCCGTCTTTCGTCACGTATATATCCCACGTTCCTTCTGGCGTTGCAATATAGTCTCCTGTCGTTGTCCCGGGAACCTTTTCAATGAGACCGTCATGTGGACCGATCCAAATCTCGGCATTATAAGCATCATTAGGTTCGGATACAACATGAATTAAATACGTGGCCTCGTTTTTACCCGATGCGGTAGACAGTGTGAAGGGGGCTGTAGTCCTGAACCCACTTGTGACAGTTACCTGTTTCGTCATCGCCTGGTAGCCGGAGGGGTTAACGAGGGGAGGGGTTACTGTTACAAGATAGTCACCGGGCCGCAGGTTAGAGAATAATTTATCTGTTTCCCATGGGGTCGCAGGTAATACAAATGGTGCGGGTTGGCCTATCAATCCTCCATCCACCGTGATCGTGGCTTTGGTCACCGTTGGGCAATTAACCTGTAGACTTCCTACGGCACCCTTCGCTTTGATCTCAAAGGTATTGTCGCTTGTATCAGATACAGCGCCATCGATAGTTGATATCTTAATCTTGTATTTCGTACCTGGTGCTTGGAATTCTGGAATGAACGCCCAGCGGAAGAATTGTTGTTGTGCTGGCACTGATTCAGCGATAAGGGGGAACTGAATTACACCATCATTCAACAGTTCAATCTTCACATTCGTTCCAATTGGTAATGCCTCATAGGTCCAGGTTATATATTGTTGCGAATAGGCTGGCCAAGCGATCCCTGTTTTGCTGGGCGCCAGCACGGTGATGGTTTGGAGAGGGGCGGCGAAACAGTCGTCGAAGAACTGGGTCAAGGGATCAACTGATTTTGACCATAGTTGCGGGTGTTCCCTTCCATCGATTACACCGCCTAACGTATCTGTCAAGGCAAAGGGATCATTCGGTTGAGAAGTCGCTGGATTATTTGCAACAACATAGTCATAGCTCTCCTTCGTCGAGACTCGGACATCTACCGGGGAGGTATCTGCTAATGTGATCCATGGTGGGAGCCCGGCCCTATTGTGCCCCGACACGCCGGTCATCCATGCGTTGGAGAAGCCATTCGCCCACGAAGGTTCATTATAGTCTGACGCGGTTATCAGCACCCTCTTCTGGTTCGCATTTGTTAATGAGGCGGAGTCGGGGTTTATGAACTCATCCTTAAACCCTCCACCGAAGCATTGCTCCATCACCATCGTGATATTCCCGACATTAATGTTATTCAGATAACCGACAAAGTCATCATCTGATATGCACTCATTACCCCAGAGACAGAGTGTTACTATATTATTATTTGGCGTGGCACCGGCAGCAACATTTCCGCCATGACTTGTCGTGAAGATGAACAGAGTTTCATCCTGTTTAAGCTCCTTTGCTCCTCCTACGGCATATTTGGTGAGGTTATCGGACACAGTTGCCCTTGTAGCTGGAGCTACCAGACCAGGGGTGAAATAAGTGCAACTCTTAGAGTCATCATACATCGGGGCCGTGTTTGAGATGTGACGGTCATAGCCTGCATCACACCCATCAGACATCAACACATTGATATGACCGGGTGAATAGCCGTATTCAATCAGGGTGTTATACATGAACATTATATCATTAAAGTATCGTGCATGGTTGTTGGCTTGGTTGATCCCACCGGATATCAGCAATGCATAATATTTATCGCAGTTCTCCTGGCATACGGGTTTCCAGACATCCGGGTCGTGGATAACCGTGAGCCCCTCCGGATTCGCTTGCTCTCCGTCGGCGTATGTGAGGTATTGTGTGTTACCGTTATTATCTACATATGTTACTGGCGAGTTGCAGGGAACTGGGTCCTGCGTAAGTGATTTGTCAACAGGGCAGTAATAGTTAATACTGCAATCATGGTACCAGTTGGCCTGCTTCAACGCATCCTTCAGGTTACCACTTCCAGGAGGATCTTCTATTTTGATCTTGGTATAGCCGTTGTCAATGAAAACAAGTACCGGTGCAGTCAGATCATTACAAGCGGACACCTGAGTGCACGTACCATCAAAAGATGTAATACATGATTCGGATTGTACCGGATTCTCGCTGGCAGACAACACTACGCCCTCTGTTGAACCACCCGGTAACGTGTTTTCCACAGCTTGTACTGCCTCAGACGCATCATCACTTACCAAAGGCGAGACCGTAATATATGGGTGTTTTGTCTCCGTGGAAGACGCTCCTTTCTCATCGGTAACCGTCAGAGTAACGTCATAAAACCTAATTCCGGTAGTAGGATCTGCGGTAAACGTTTGGACCGGCGGGTCTTTGACAATAGAGGTTTCCTCATTATTAAAAACCCAGCTCCATGTTTTAATATCGCCGGTTGACTGGTCTGTGAATTTTACCTGCAGCGGGTCGTGGCCGATTAAGTCGGGTTGGTCTACAGGTTCGCCTACAAAGTCTGCAATTAGGACGTTGGTGACGGTGATAGTGACGTCTTCGGTGTCAGTGTCGGTTCCATCAGAGACCGTGAATGTCACTGTATGATCCCCGGCCTGATCGTATCCGGGTGTCCAGGCGAATGTTGTTCCACTGAACTGCGCTCCGTCTAACAGAGGGGCGGCCGAGAACGTTACTGCTGTTCCATCCGGATCACTACCGGATACACTGAACTCGAGTGGCTGGCCTTCATCGATGGATTTAGCTCCAATCGGGTCAAGTACCGGTGGCCGGTTCACGTTGGTGACAGTGATGCTGGCGGTTTTATCAGCACTTCCTCCCAGTCCATCCGAGACGGAGAAGGTTACAGTGTATGGTGTGGTCCGGCCCTGGTTGTATCCCGGTGTCCAAGTGAAGATACCGGAGGATAAACCGATCTCTGCACCTTGCGGTGCTCCAACAAGGGAGTACGTGAGCGCGTCGTTATCGGCATCAGTGGCTGAGACGGTGAAGGTCAGCAGTACATTCTCGTTGACCGTCTGGTCACTGATCGTACCAAAAATAGGAGGACGGTTCACATTGACGACAGTGATAGTGACCACTTCCGAGGCAGTGAGGGTTCCGTCTGAGACCGCGAATGTCACTAAGTATAGGCCGGGGGCCTTGTCGAACCCGGGTGTCCACTCGAATGTCTGTGTATCCTTATTGAAGGTTGCTCCGAGCGGGATATTACTGGCTGAGTAGCTGAGCGGGTCGTTATCGGCATCAGTGGCTGAGACGGTGAAGACCAGCAGTACATTCTCGTTGACCGTCTGGTCACTGATCGTACCAAAAACAGGAGGACGGTTCACATTGACGACAGTGATAGTGACCACTTCCGAGGCAGTGAGGGTTCCGTCTGAGACCGCGAATGTCACTAAGTATGGGCCGGGGGCCTTGTCGAACCCGGGTGTCCAGGTGAATGTATGGGAACCGGTGTCAAACGAAGCTCCTGTCGGTAGACCAGTCGCTGAGTATACAAGGGTGTCTCCATTGGGGTCATTTGCAGTAGCTGTAAATGTTAAAGTCTTTCCTTCATCCACCGATTTGGCACCAATTGGAGTAAGCACCGGTGGCTGGTTAGTGACCGTGATTGTAACAGTCGCAACATTACTGTAACTTGTAGTTCCAGATCTTGCCTTGTAGGTAAAGCTATCGGTACCGGAGAAACCGGTTGTCGGAGTGTAGGTAAATCCACCGTTGGAGTTCAAAGTAAGTGTGCCATGGGTAGGATCGCTAACCTTGACCGCAGTGAGTGACGTACCTTGGTCATTTTTGAGAACACCTGGAGCAACAATCGTGAGCAGTGTGTTCTTGGGTGTATTGTAATTATCATTAGAAGCTGTGCATGCCGATACACTTGAAACAAAAAGGCAAAGGAGAAGGACTCCTGCCATAATCCAAAGTAGACGCGTTGTCTTCATCTCAAACCACTCCCAATAAATTTTGTATAATAAGGATTTGTTGAATATAGCGTATACAATACGAATAGGTAATTAAAATATTGCAAGGCAACGGTGCATAGCATCATATCATAGTATTGGCACGGGGTCGTGTGGTAGTGATGGATGTGCCCGGAATGCAGGAGGATGAACCGCGATTCCTATCATCGAGATCAGGATACAGGAATGTCTGACAGGTATTGAACGCTGTTCTGGTTAATACTAGGGAATACTTTTGTTGTCATGCTTCCTTTGGCGTACGTGATCTCAGGCCCTCATGCTGAGAGCGGGAAAAAAGAACAGGCGGAAAAGGATGATTTAGCATGGATGAATCTGGCTGAAGACGTTTTCACCGGTCAGGTTCACCACACAGAATTATTTTTGCAGATCACAGGGTAATTTTTTTATGCGGTATCAAATGATTTCACGACGGTACATCTTTTATTTCCTTTCCGGATTTTGCTATTTGTTTATACCCGGTTGAACGTTTATGTGATTGAAGCTGCATGTGGCAGGTTATAATGGGCGAGTTATTTAAATAGTAAAAAATATTAAGTCACACATCATGTGATGGCTAGTGGGAGGATAATGATTGTATAACCATCATTGCACATCTGTGTTCTTTTGTGCCTGCTTCTTGTTAGTCACAAGTGTACCACTCGTGCGTGAACAGATGGGGGAGAAATGATGGGAAAAATCAGGTGTATATCATGATGAAACGAAATGTAATTTTTCTGGTGCTGTTGTGTATCCTCGGTATGGCGTTGCTGGCAGCGCCGGTGGCGGGCGGTCTCACAGCATTAGACGGTGACCCGATCATTACGAGGACCGGAGCCACGTCACCGGTGATCACCATCACCGGCCCAGACATTGATGAAGGGAGCACTATCACCATCGACGTGACGACCTTACAATACGTTCTTGCCAGTGGTATAGTCACAAACGCCAATGTAGTCGTAGATGACACTGCTCTCCAAGCAACATGGAAGGGGGCAGTAACATATGACGACCCGACTGCCACGTACACCCTGACGCTGACGTCTGAGAAAGCCGCTACGGTTGCTGGTGAAACGGTCACCGTCACCTTCACCGGAGCAGGAGGAAATGCCTGGATTCCCGATACGGGCGGCTACCTTGATACGTACTTTACTGCAACCAGAACCGATGCGGATCACGGCACGGCTGACTTCCACTTCGAGATCGAGACAACACTTGGTCCGGGCGGTCTCACGGTAGCACCCGGTGCGAAGATCACTTCGACATACGGAGCCACTTCGGTGGTGATCACCATTACCGACGCGCCGATTCTTCAGTATGACACTATCATCATCGACGTGTCGGGATTAGACCCGTATGTTTCCGGTGGCGCCCTCACGGACGCTAATGTGGGAGTATATGACACGGCTGCCGCTGCAACATGGAAGCGCGCAGTCGCAGGTGGCACCCTGACGCTGACCTCAACCGGCGGCCCTACGGCTGTCGGTCAAAAGGTCACCGTCACCTTCACCGGCGCAGGAGGAAATCCCTGGATTCCCGACATGCTCAGAGATCTGACAATACCCCTGACTGCAACCAGAATGGATAACTATGCAACGGGCAACTTCGAGATCAAAACAGCACCTCCACCAGGTTATACTGTTGTGGCAAATTTTGTAGCTTCGCCAACCGCGGATATTGCACCGTTAACCGTTACGTTTACCGATACGTCTGGTGGACACCCGGCATCGTGGGAATGGGATTTTGGTGATGGTTCAACCTCTATAAGCCGGAACCCCCCGGCTCACACCTACACTGGCATCGGGACGTATACGGTCAGCCTGACTGCGACCAATGCATATGGATCAGATACCAAAACCCAATATATCAATGTCCTTAACGGTGCTGTTCTGACAGCGAATACCGCGATCAACGGGCTGACCATAACCAATTGCGGGGGTCCGCAATTGGTCACGGTTGATACATCCGTCCTGCCAGCGACATTGGACCCCACAAAAACCGTGCTGGAACTGTCCCTTGTCAGCGGCTTTAAAAAAATCACCATATATGCACTGAACGGGGGCTTTTTGGAGAATAGTAACCTGATTACCGGAAATCCTACCGGCGTTCATCTGGTATCGGAGGAGATAGCTCCCTCGTCTGGATTTTCTAGCGACATAGGTACAACAGCCTCGTTTAACTATAGTATCGACCTTCCATCCTACCCCTGCAACGCGATCCTCAGCACGAAGATCTGGGAAGGCGTGATACCCGAATACGATATAAAATTACAAAAGATAGTTTCCGGCAATGTCCCTCCTGCCGTTTCTATTGGGACGGCATACACAGCGAAAATTACCAAGACCAATTTCCCCTCAAATGCACCAGTCAAACTCCACATGAGCGTCAATTCAGACTGGAATGATCCTCTTGTCGGACATCTTTCCGGTGGACCGGGCACGATATTTATCTGGCGGATATCCGATGATGGAACACAAGGACAGGTGCTTCCCACGAATTACCTGTACACTGATCCTGGGGAAAACCTCGATTATTATGAGGCCGCTTCCCCTGGGGGGCTTTCAACGTTTGGTATATCTTCCCTTACCGGTAGCAATAATCCGTTCCAGCTGATTGGACTCGTCGCTACCGCCTATATCAATGCTGAACAACCAGTCAATCCTGACTACCCAATCAGTGACGAAAAAAATGCCGTAAAAACCACACAAAGTCCCACCATACCGCCGACCCAGACTCCTCTTACACCACCTGCTCCCCCAACTCCCGGCACGACAGAAAAACTCTATTCCAACGCAAATGGTGTCATTACACAAGCCACCACGCTGCAGGCTCTGGACGGCCTTGCAACCGTAACTGTCGGCACGGGAGTTGTCGCACAAGACGCTGACGGCAAACCGCCCTTATCAATCACCATCACGGCCATTCCGGCAGAGAACCTGCCCGGCACTCCACCGGGATATGCATTCTCCTTGGCCGGCAGGGCCTACGACCTCCAGCCTGACGGCGCAACCTTCTCACCGGAAATCTCGATCAGGTTCACTGCCCCGGACGTACAATTCGGGCAGGAATTTATCGTAAAAACATATGATCGCGCGACCGGCACCTGGCACGATATCCCTACCAGGTACAATCCCAATGACGGTACCATCACTGCACAGATATCGCATTTCTGCTATTTTGCGTTATTTACCAAAACAGTCACAGCACAACCCGCCATTACTGCCACCCGTGCACCCACGCAGGTGACCCCCCAAAAGGTCGTACCGATTGCAGCAAGCTCTTCAGTGAGCAACTTCATGGGCATGATCACGTGGGCGGTGGAAACGATACTACAAAATCCGATCATCGTTGTCGGGGTTATAATCCTTGCCGTTGCGATCATCCTGTACGGCTGGAAGCGACGCCGTGACCGTGAGATGCTCTTCCGATAAGACCTTTTTTTTCCCCGTTGTTCAGATGAGTGATCTGTCGCTCTCCGGCACGAGCATCTGAAAACGGCCTTAAACGTCCCCAATGCAATGATCATGAGCAGGACAACCTCATCCGGCCACACAGGCATACGGGGGGGAAAAACCGCATAGCATCGCACGCCGGAAGGGGGTATGCACCCTCGTGGTTCTGCACATGCATGAATACACTTGACTTTTTTTACCCGTTCTTTGAGTTTTATGTGAGTTGGGATACGTATTGTCCCGGAGGAGAAGTAGTGTATCAATATAACAATCTTCCGGAATGAATCGTATACTACACTCTGATAAAAAAATTTGGAAAAAGATATAACCTCGATCGCCCCTAACAGGATTGTTACCTATGCCGATCATGAAAATTCGCGGTGGCGACCTCGATCTTGTTGAGTACGACTTCAGGACGTTTGCCCCGGGGACAAATATCAAGACCCTCGGGTATGACACAACGAACTACCGGCTCACGCCCATACACGGAACGGTACATGTGCGGGCCCCGGCACGCATTCACTTAACCGTCCTTGACATGAACCGGTTTGCCCCGGACCATGCTGGGGGAGGGGGGGTAGGGTTTGCGATCCAGTGCTACTGCACTGCCGAAGTGGAATGCACTGATGGCGCAATCGAGATCGATTACAACCGCAGGCCGATCATTTACAATTTTGTTGAAGTATTCAGAAAGACCGTCGGATACACAGGCGGGTTCCGGATCCGGGCAACCGATCACGAGCACCAGCATGTCGGGCTCGGCTCAACGAGCACGGTGATGATCGCTGTCGCCACCGCAATCAACGAAGCTGTCGGCAGGCCTCTTACCAATAATCAGCTCCGGAAATTAATCGGTAATAACTATGTCGAAGAGACCGCGGACGGCACGATTGCGTTCGGTTTTGAGACCGGCGTTGGTCCCGCCGTCAGCACGCACGGCGGTATGGCGGTGATGGGCGATGAACTGACGCTTGTCTACCACCACCCGTTTGCTCAAGGAAAACACGTGCACATCCTGATCCCCCCAACGGATATTTCTTCCGCCGGTACAAAGGAGTTTGACCTACTGATGAACAAGGCACGCACGCTGGACTACCGCGACCGTGAACTCAAGGCTTATCTTTTTTTGATGGATTTGATCCCGGCACTTGAGCGTGAGGACTTAAAAAAGATCGGGGATACCATCTGGGAGATTGAATTCCGGGGGTCCAAACGGGCTGAAGTGGAGCATCACAGCTATAAGATCTATCATTACATGAGCATGCTGCGCGAAGCGAACCTTGAATTTGTCGGCATGAGTTCGGTCGGGCCGTCAATCGCAGTTGTTACCGACAAAAACCGCAGCGAAATGGAGAAACTGCTCAAACCGATGGGGCTTACTATTGCGATCAGTACAAAAGTCGACAACAGCGGGCTTGCCATCACAAGAAAAACCTGATAATTTTTTTTTTGGTGTTCATCTCTTTTATGACATATTTTTTTAAAATTACACTGTTCCTTGACCTGATTTTTATAAAAAAGGCATATAACCGGGACCGTAATCTCTTCATTGGGCCGGCCGGTCCCGGTATGCCGAGACAAGCCCAGCAATGATGACGACAATGGTTGCGAGGGTGACGAGCACCACGAAGTAGACCAGGAGGTTCAGGTTCTCTTTTACGATCGGCAATGTCCCGAAGAAATAACCGGCGAGCACAATTGAAAGCGACCATGCCACACCGCCGAAGACATTATAGACGAGAAATTTTCTGTAATCCATCGTGCCGACGCCGGCAAGGAACGGGGCGAATGTCCGTATGATCGGGACGAAACGGGCGACAAAGATTGTCATGCCGCCATAGCGTTCATAGAACCCGTACGTCCGGTCGATATATTCTTTTTTGAGGATATTGGGGAATCGTTGCTGGACAACACAAAGCCCGAGGTAGTTGCCGATCCAGTAGTTCACGGTATCGCCAAGGATGGCACCCAGAATAAAGGCCGCCAGCAGCCAGTGAAGCGCCAGCAGGCCGCTTGCGGCAACAACCCCGGACACAAAAAGGAGGGAATCTCCCGGAAGAAAAGGGGTCACCACGAATCCTGTTTCAAAGAAGATAATCAAAAAAAGCAAAAGGTACGTCCATGTGCCGTACTGTTGGATAATAATGGGAAGATTCTGATCAATGTGAATAAAAAGTTCAATGATTGAAAGAAGCATGGTTGCCTGTTAGGTTGGCAGGATTTCTATATGAACATAAGTATGATTGGTACGTCTTTGAGGATATTCTGATAAAAAAAGTTTTTTTTAATTTCCTGGATCAATTTTGAGGGATACCGACCGTCTCAACCGGCTTGAAACCTCTGGGTAAGCCTTCACCTGTGATCTTCTTGTAGATGAGAACGAGAAAAAAAAGATTATTTACCGCGCCGGTACGCATACACCCCGATCAGGGTGAGTGCTCCAAGGACTGGCAAGAGTCCGGTTCCTGATCTGGTTGGTTCCGGAGTTGCAGCCGGGTTCAGCGCTGCGGTGATCGTATTGGTCGCACCGGCATTCACCTGCTGGGTTGTGGTATAGTCCTTGTAGCCATCGAGCCGCAGCAGGATGAGATGACTCCCGGCCGGGATGTCAGCAAGGGTGAGTGGCGTTACGCCCCTGAGCACATTGTCAATAAAAACGTTTGCACCGAAGGGGGTGGACGTCACAGAGACCGTGCCGGTGGTGGTATGACCCGGGATTGGGACAAGGGTTGCCAGCACAGCAGAAACCGTACTGACCTGTACGTGAACGGTTGTTGAATATGGCTGGTAGCCAACCATCTCAACCCGTATGGTATGATCCCCGTTTCTGACATTGTTGATGTTCAGGACACCGTTACCCGCAGTCTGTCCTGCAACAGTCCCGTCAAGGGAGACCGTGGCGCCAGCCGGGACTGACGTGACATAGATCCAACCGGTAGTACTTGAGGGGATGGGGGCAAGGGTTGCACTCACGGTCCTGGTGCCGCCGGCCGGGACCGTGACCGTTGACTTCCAGTCATAGTAGCCTGAGAGATCGAACTCGACGGTATGTATTGTCGGTGCAATATTGGAGAGCGAAAGGGGTGTCTTTCCCTTGTAGGTCCCATCAAGGTATGTTGCAGCACCGGGCGGATCCGATACGATATAGAGCGAGCCCGGGGAGACAATCTTCTGGAGTGGGCAGTTCACATATGATGTCGTCCCCATGGACACGGTTGTCGTTGTCGAATATGGCTGGTAATTTCCCAGATCGCATTCAACCGAATAACTGCCCGGGCGCACCTGGGTGATCGAAAGCGGAGCAACGCCCCGGTAGTTGCCATTCAGGTACACAGCTGCACCTGATGGTGAGGAATCAACATTGATGGACCCGTAGTCGGGAGGGGGGACTGGTGTCTGGGTTGGGATGGGGTTGAGGGTTGCATATACGGTTCTTGTCTCTCCCGCACCGGGCATTGTAAGTTGTCCCTGGTACGGGTAATAGCCGGTCTTTTCAACAGTAAACGAGGTGTAGGGCGTACCGGTGGTATACACCGGAACAGTGCAGGATCCTCCCTGGATCGTGCATTTGTATTCACCATTGAAACTCACAGAAGCGTCGTTGATGTTGCACCTGACTTCGATCCAGCCCTGATCTCCGCCTATTAACGGTTCAGCCAATGCGATCGCTGGAATGACACAGACGGTAATGCACAGAAGAAACAGCAATTTTCTTATCATACCATTCTCCGTTCTTGGAACATTGAAGTTGTCGATATATAACTATTCGGATTTTTTTAATATTGATTCAATTCATTACTGTTCTTTTAAAAAAACCGCGTCCACGTCTTCGCGCAGAAGGTTATTGCCGCGGACCTTCATTGTCCACCGGCGTGATATCAGGGAGACCGGATGGAGTACACAAAAAAGGTCGGTGACTTCAGGTTCCTTGAAATAATGGGTGATGATGCCGGTACCGCGACGAAACGTATTGCACTCAATTTCATCCCCTTTTCCGTAACGGAAATCGTTTATTGAAAAATCCCGGAACAAGAGACTGCCGCCAGTTTTGAGCACCCGTGCTGCCTCTGAAGAGCTGAGTTTCCGGTCATATTCAGGCATATGCCCGATAACGTGGAATGCGATCACTGCATCAAATCTCTCATCCCTGAAAGGGAGCCGGCGTGCATCTGACACGATACTATCAACCCTGTTATTGCCATCAGCGAACCGTCGGCTCAACATTGCTGCTTTTTCTGAAAAGTCAAAAGCCACGACATCCCATGGCCGGTTCAGAACAGTACCCAGGATCGTTTTACTCCCGCATCCCATCTCCAGCACACAGGCTCCGGCAGCCAGATCCGGTATAGTATGTACAGAAGGAACCCAGAGACGACCGCGTGCCGAATAATCGCGTTCCCAGGCGATACGGGTATCAGGCATTGGCAATCCCGATCAGTGGATATCAATTGAGAGATGTTGAATGCTGTGCCAGGGCATATTAGGTGCAGACTTCTTTTTCACTGATAGATTCCTGTTTCCCGGTACCGGATTAAGCTGATACACCAGATACCAGTACAGGGAAAAAATAAAAACAACCATTCCCATTCAAACAGGAAAATGTATGAAAAGTGCTGCTATGGGGATTTGAACCCCAGTCGCGGGCGTGAAAGGCCCGCATGATTGGCCGGTCTACACTATAGCAGCAGACGTTTTTACTAGTTGCATTGCACCGAATAAAAAGATTTGGGAGTATGGTGCTTAGCCTGCTGCTCCTGACAATCCGGCATGATACCACGCCACCGTATGAAAAACTAACGTTAAGGACTATATGAGAGGACCGGAGAGAGAACACCCTTGCCTTCGATTCGATCAAAAAATATTTTTGGACTATTTATAGATGGGAGTGCCTTCCTTTTCGGTAACAGCCCTGAATGCAGCCATCAGCTGGCGGGTGACAGGGCCCGGTTTGCCGGTGCCGATCACCCTGCCGTCAATCCATGTGATGGGCGCCACTTCCGCAGCGGTGCCACTACAGAAGACTTCATCCGCTGCATAGAGGTCAAAGTACCCGAGGTTCTGCTCATGTACCGGAATGCCAAGTGATTGCGCGATCTCCAGTACCACCATGCGGGTGACACCGCGCAGGTTATTGAGCGTTGCCGGCGTGATAATTTCGCCGTTCTTCACCACGTAGAGATTGTCCCCTGATCCCTCTGAGATGTATCCGTTCGTGTCAAAGAAGATCGCTTCGTCACCCCCTTTGTAGTTCGCCTCGATCTTTGCCAGGATATTGTTGAGGTAATTGAGGCTCTTGACATTCGGCGGAAGCGCCTCTGCGGGGTTCCGCCGGACTGAGACGGTGATTGCCTTTAACCCCTTGTCATACAGGTCGCCGTACATTGCGCCCCAGCTGGTCGCGATCACGATTACCGAGGGTTTTTTGCACTTGCGGGGATCGAGCCCGAGGTCACCGACACCCCTGCTGATGATCGGGCGGATGTAGGCGTTGTCCAGCTTGTTCTTCCGCAGCAGCTCACAGATAACCTCTGCGAGCTCATCCTTTGAAAGCGGCGGGTGCAGGTCGATCGTCTTTGCCGAATCATACATACGGTCAAGGTGGTCCTTTAACCGGAACACCCTGCCGTCGTATGCACGGATTCCTTCAAACACCCCGTCCCCGTAGAGAAACCCGTGGTCAAACACCGAGATCTTTGCCTGATCGTCGGGCAGGTACTTCCCATCGATATAAATGATCATAAGGAATGGTGGGGCGTTTTTTCATTTAGTAGTTTTCTTTGGTTTTTTTTAATTTGAGTAAGTAACCCCCATCCTGATCTCAATTCTTTTTCCGGCATCGATCGATAAAATGACGGAACATGCCCATGCTCGCTACCGGGTGCAGGTGCGTATAGCTTCCGAGCGTGTTGTCAACCATGGCACCATCGAGGGTATCACGGATCCCGACGCCTCGCGTAAGCTGGTAGGCAAAATGTGTATTTTTATCAAGCACAACATCGGAATAGTGGAATTCATGCCCCCGGAACCGAGCTTTGCCAACAACGCTCTTTGCGGTGCTCGATCCCTCAACATAGCTCACCACCCGTTGTGACGGCATCCGTGTTTCACCGGCATAGACCCCGCACATTTCGTACGAGGCATCCTTTGTTATCCCCTGCCAACCCTGTTGTAGCAGCATCCGTTCAGTGAGATACATGAGCCCCCCGCATTCAGCATATATCGGCACACCGTTTTTTGAAACTTCTTTAACTGCACTCCGCATCTTCTCATTGGATTCCAGTTCCTTTACAAACAATTCCGGATATCCCCCGCCGATGATGTACCCCTCAGCTTCTGGAAGGCGATCGTGAACCGGACTGAACGGGATCGCTTCGGCACCGAATGCCTGGAGAACATCAAAAAGGTCCGCATAATAAAAATTGAACGCCTGATCGAGTGCTACACCAATACGCACATCCGGCTGTCTGTGCTCATCAAAAACCGTGTCCCGGGTATTCCCCATTGTGACGTCAGCCATGAGCTTCTGGAAGTGTCCGAGATCCACATATTCCCCGATGATTTTTGTGATTGCCTGAACCCGTGCATCAAAATCGCCCCTGCCCGTCCCTTCACGGAAGGGAATAAGCCCGAGGTGACGCATGGTGAGCTGCATTTCCTCCATACGGGGAATCGCACCGATGACCGGTATCCCGCAATAGTGTTCGATGGCGGCAACTGCTTTGTCTTTGTGCGTAGTGCCTTTGATATTGTTGAGGATCACACCGGCAACTCTGATGCCGGGATCAAACGCGCAGAACCCTTTGACGATCGCTGCTGCGCTGCGGGTAATACTCTGGGCGGAGACGACAAGAATGACGGGAAGTGAAAGCACTTTGGCGATTGATGCAGTCGTTCCTATATCATTGAGTGCTTCTGCCCCCTCATACAACCCCCGCACGCCCTCAACAAGGGCCATGTCCGCGCCGCGGCACCCGTACCCATAGATCTGCCGGATCGTCGAATCATCCATGGTAAAGCTGTCAATGTTCCGGCAGGGCCGGCCGGTGACCGCACTGAGATAGGAGGGGTCAATATAGTCCATTCCCACCTTAAATGTCTGGACAGTGTGTGTCCGGGAGAGAAGGGAGGAGAGGGCAAGGGTAATGCTTGTCTTCCCGCTCCCTGACCGGTCACCCGTGATAAGGACAGCCTTCATGCAAGGCTCCGGATCACAGCGCCGAACTCACTCTCGATGATACGCTGGACCCCCATCGTTTTCGGGTGAAGATCAATTTCGACAAGGACATACCGGTGCCCAATCGACCGCAACGGTTCAACCTGCCGCGGCCCGTTGGTCACAGAAAAGCACATGACACCCTTGGTAAACTCAGGGGGGATCGCATGGGGGACACCGCAGATCAGCGCAAAGGCAGGGGCAAGATCCCGTATCCGTCTCCCGATCTCGTCGCCGTTCGCCCCGTATTCATCCAGCGCCCCGATGATCTCGAAAGGAACACCCCGGGCTGCCATTTCATCCGCGATCCTTTGTGCATCAGCCCGTACTTTGGGAAGTCCCCGGTCAGCCAGGTTAGCAATGTATATAATATCTGCATCGGGGCAGGCGTCATGCAGTGCAATCAGTTCGTCGGCAAACATGTACGCAGTCTCTTTTTTTGCGTTCATTATGGCAACGCCCTTCTGTCCGCTCCGCGCACAGGCAAGGAGGCGTTTGGCAGCGACATGTTTCAAATCGCCACGTGACGGTTCGATATATGCCGCACTCGCCGCCCCGCGCAACCTTTCCACTTCGTTTGCTTTTTCCATCATGACATGCTGGCGGGCGAGCTCCTCTCCTGAGATCCAGCCGGCAGCCTTGGCTGCCTCAAGAGTCGCAAGCACGCCAGCAATATTTTCCGGGTACCCCGCATGAATATCGACCGCAATCGTCGGTGTTTTGATGCCGGCTCCATCGATAGCCGATGGGAGGTCCTCGCCAATGATCATTGCAACGCAGGTCCCGATCACGGCCATGCGGTGGGGCGAGAAGCGTTCTTCCGCATACCGCAGGACATCCTCGAGCGGTTTCTGCCCGCCGAATATGAATTCATTATCGGCAAGCGAGGTCGTGAGCACACGCATGCCATCCTCCTCAAGCAGCCGTGCGTGCTTGAACGAGCACCCGGATGGCCCGTGCAGGATAGCGACATCAACCTCAAGATCACGTGCAGTGTAGAGTGCGGCGACAATCGAGCTCGGGCGGGGGTGCATATACTTCATGTAATTTATCTCCATGTTTTAACGGCAAGTACGATGCTTCCGCTTGAGGTCGTTGCAATGGCAGTTTCACATGCTTCCTTGAACGTTGACGAACGGGCTGTGTTTGTGGGGTTGAACCGGTGCGCCACGTCGTCACCAAGGAGAATGTCACCGACGAGGATAACGCGTTCAGGGTTTATGACGTTAATCGCACCGCGGATCTCCTCATCCGTAAACCCCTCACAGACCGCGCCGTCCTCGGGTTCAGTCCCGATGACAAGGGTGAGGGCCGGGACCTTGGCAATCGCACGGGCATACCCCGCAGCCTCAATTGCTGTCATCATCGTTGTGCCGCTGTTTGCATCATCAACAATTGTGACATTGCCGGCACGGCTGACAGAAAGTCTCCCTTCCACGGCCTCAAACCCCGCAAGTGGTGACGGGTCAATACCAAGAAGGCACGCTGCAGCCCCGGCAAGCATGAGCGGGGTGCGGTACGCATCCAGTACCAGGAGCGGGTTGTGAAACGAGCCTGACACACTCCCGCAATTGATACAACAGTCTGATGACGAGCATCGGGCGATATCCTCCAGGTTCACCATTGCAGGGGTGCCGGACGGAAGTGACGGGGCAAGGAGGACGCGCCGGGAATTTTTTACCGATTTCAGCTTTTCAGCGAGTGCGCTCTTTTTCCCGGCTGCGCACACGTAATCATCAGCCGAGGTGATAATGGCAAGCGATCCGGCTCCGGTGACCCCAAGTGATTCTTCGGCAATCAGCCAGCCATTGATCCCGATCGCTGTATTTGCGGCAGCAAGCACCGATGCCGGTGTAATGCTTCTTTTCCAGAGCAACCGGTGTTCTGGATAGAGAAATGTCCCTGCAGAGGTGTGGAGGACACCGGCACCTGCCATGATATGGGCAAGTGCAAACGCGGTTGTTGTCTTCCCCCGGGCGCCGGTGACCTCAACCATCGGTTGGGGTACACGGTCGCCCAGCAGCCGGCGCACTGCTTCATGGTGGGAGATAACCGGTGCATTACCGGAATGAAGGAGCGGATGGTCGGGATCAAGATGCACGGGGGCGACAATTATGTCATAGGTTCGCCCGAGTGCCGTTCTTGTGTCCACCACGCTTTTTTGCCGGTACACATCCACGACATCCACGGTATGGCCACGAGCGGCAAATTCATTCCCGATCACGTCGGCGCCATGAATGGTATCAAGTACCAGCATATTCATAAAAATGTTAGAGGAGTTCCAGGGCTTTTTTTGCATTTTTGACCATCAGACTCGCAAGCAGGGGGTCGCTCCCGATCGGATCCGCATACACAAGCGGTATGGTCGTCCCGTTCAGGGCAAAGGTCCCTTTCTTCTGTCCCGCAGCAAGCCCGATCTCGGAAGGGATATCCTTTTCGATGTGCACACCCTTGGCAAGAAAGAGGGGCACGACAATGAGTGCATCGATCTTTTCACCATGAAAGGATGCCAGTGCCTCTTTTATTGAGGGGGTGTTCATGTTCATAAAACCGCACCTCACCACGTACTCCCTGGTCTCTGCGGCGATCATCTTGGCGGTGGATTCGACAAGTTCCTTGTTGTAGGGCATTGAGCTTCCATGCCCTACGAGTAACATTCCCTTCATACCCATATAACAAATAGTATTACTGCTATCCTTAAAAATTCTTACCAAATGGTTTTTTGCACGAGCCGTTCTATAGGAAAATAATGAGCGACTTCGAACGTGAAATTGTCCACTGTTGTAACCGTTTTTTCAAATCCCACCACATGCAGGGTTTTGCCTACCGGCTTAAACAGCACAAGTTCTCTTCCCAGTACGTGGATGTGCTTGTCGACTCTCTCAACCCCACCTATTATCTGGCAATTGAATGCAAATCGATTCTTGACAAGAAACTTTATTTTACCCAGCATTTCCATACCGATAAAAAAAATATCCACCAAGTCGATGCAATCACGGATTTTATAAAAAAGACCGGACGCGGTGGTTTTCTTGCCATCGAGTTCCGGTTCGGTGCGGGAAAGGCAAACGAAGCATACCTGATCCCGTGGGCAGTGGTCATCGATCATTTCCGGCTCAACCGGGGAATCAGCCTCGATGAAGCCCGGGGCTACATTACTCTTTCCCGTTCGCGGGAAGGATACCTGCTCGAACAGTTACATGCAAAGTAATTTCTTTGTTGTGTATCAAATGATATGAATCCATGATGGAATCCTTCAACCGGTTCGGGCTGATGATCAACGGTAAAGTTGTAAGAACGCCCATTGCACTTGCACCGATGGCTGGCATCGTTGATGCCGGGTACGTGCTTGCACGTGCCCCTCACATCGGTGCCGCTTTTATTGGGGGATATGCTACCGATGACCGGACGATGGAAGCGGCTCGCACCATTGCCGCTGCAGGAGATCGCAGGGAATTTTTATATGACGATCCGGTAACGGAACTTACCACCCAGATACAGAAAATGAAGGACAGCGACGTGGTGCTGGGCTTAAACCTCAGGGGCAGTTCACCCGCATCGTTTAAGGCTATCGCCGAATCGCTGGGAGATACCGTCGTGTACGAGATCGACGCCCACTGCCGGCAGATACCGATGATCGAGGCGGGTTGCGGGGAATACTACCTGCATAACTTAAAAGAACTTACCGCGGTCATCAGGGCATTGAAATCTGTAGATGTTACGGTATCAGTTAAGATCCGTGCGGGTGTCGCAGCTGATGACCGGCGGTTGGCAAAAAAACTCTGGAGCGCAGGTGCCGACATTCTCCACATAGACTTGATGGATTTCGGATCCGCAAAACTCCGCCAGATCCGGAACAGCTGCCCGCTTATGCTGATCGCCAACAATTCCATCAATTCCTTCGATGTGATGAAAGAGATGTTCTCCCACGGCGCGGACCTCGTTTCGCTCGGACGGAATTCCGATATACGTACGCTTGCGGGACTCGATGCCGCAATCACCCGTTATACTGATGATCAGGGATGGTATAACTCCCCGAAACAACTCTGCCGCGGCGGTGATGTGCGGGCGCTCACGTTCTGCTGCATGCCGGTAAAAGATTGCCCTCTTATCCCAACACTCAAACGTATCGGGATCTCCAGGGAGGATTTTTTGAAGATCAAGACAGATGCTGTCAAGGGCACACTGCTCGAAGGAGGGCAACATACGTGTTTTGGCAGTCTTGTCTGGTGCTGCAAGACCTCTTCGCCCTGTATGTTCCGTGACATGACTATGCAGCAGGAGGGTCTCACCAGCAAAGAGTATATGCGCCTGAAACGCGATCTCTCTGATGCCATAATGGATTGTGTGTTCCATGACATGCCACATGATGACGCGGGCTGAACGGGCACAGCTTGCGATGATGCTGGAAGTCTGTGCGTACCCCAAGCCGGGAAACGTCGATCGCTGCCACGATTATGAGCGGACCTGGCTCGAACATTTCCTCGCGTCCACAATCTATGCACGCCCCGCACTCGAAGAAGCTGAGCGGGGTGAGGGGAGGATTGGCGAGATCATCAAGCATGCCGTTGCTGCGACGTGTTACCATGATGGGGGTAACACACACTTCGGTGCATTCATCCTGCTCATACCGCTCGTGTATGGAGGCGATATAGCAGGGGCGAAAACAGCGATCGGGAAAACTGATGTCTCGGACGCCGTAGCATTTTACAAAGCGTTCGGAATGACCCACGTGAGAATGCACGAGAGCGATGAACTCGATGTACACGACCCACGTTCACTCCAGATACTGCGCGACCGTGAGATGACGCTGCTGGATGTGATGAACCACTCTGCGCCAAATGACATGGTTGCACGCGAATGGGTGACGGGGTTCCCGCTCACCCGCCGCGGTGCCGACCTTATTGTATCGCTAGGACCGGGCAGGCAGGCAATTGTCAAGGCGTTTCTTACTCTCCTTGCAACTGAACTGGACACGTTCATCATCAAGGAGCATGGGCTCGTCGCAGCGCAGCGTACCGTCCTGAGTGCCCGCGAGGTGCTGGACGGAAAGGTTCCAATCGAGGTCTTTGATGCGGAATGTATCGAGAATGGCATCAACCCTGGCTCCATTGCCGACATCATCATCGCTGCCATATACATCGCGCTTGGAGAAGGCTGGAAATGGGACTTTTGAGTGACGGCATAAACGAAGTGATCGCCACCACCGCGTTTAACGCCGCACCGATGGGGATCATCTGCCGCAACGAATTGATACGGATGGGGATCTTTGCAGGTAGCCACACGGCACAGAATATAGAGCGAGACCGCTGGGTTGTAGCAAATATCGTCCATGACCCGGTACTCTACGTACAGACCGCTTTTACCGATCTCAACCGGGATGCATTTATTGAAGAGAAGGTGAATGGAACGGTTATGGTCCGGCTTGCAAAAGCAGAAGCGTGGGCAGCGTTTGAAGCAGTCATAGAACGACGGGGGACTGAGTCGATGGCGATCCGGCTTCATCTCCTCAAAGAAGATGTATTATCTCCTCTCGTACACCCGATAAACCGGGGGTTCAACAGCATCATCGATGCGACGGTGCACGGGACACGGTATGTGATCTCACGGGGCCCGGAACTGAAAAAAATGATCAATTACCATGCGGGAATCGTACGGAAGTGTGGCGGGAAACGGGAGATAGAAGCGCTCGAGCTGTTGATGAAGCATATTGAATAAGCGTGTTGTAATCATTTGCGAAAAACCTAAAAAGGGTTGTAGGGCTATTTTTTTGATCGAAACGCAAAAATAAAGAACGTTGTTACCCGCACCCGCCGGAAGCACCCACCGCACTCTGTGAGGATAGCGTCGTTGAGCACTCTGGGGGTGCCACATCAAAGTGAGCACATATCGCCTGCTTATAGGCTTCCGGTGTCCGTGCACCACTATACACCTGCCCGTTGATCAGCAGAGTCGGTGACCCTGAAACCCTGTTGGTAGTTGATCGGGTCTCGTCCGCTTTCAATAACAAAATCCCCTCACTGCCTGCTGCGCATTGTTCCACAGTTGCGTCAGGGATGCCCAGCACTGCGGTCACATTCTTTTGGCAGGATACAAGTCTGGCTGCATCGGATGACATCGGATAGCACTGTTCGTTAAATGCAGACAGATAGCGCAGGAATTTGTCCGGGAAGTGACGTGCAATGCAGAGCTGCCGTGCGTCCTCCTGTGCTTCGCTTGTGCCGTGAAGAGACTGGACAGTGTCGATGCTGGAACCCTGCACCGTTGCGATATACCTGATTGCAATATCAGCTTTTTTGCCGAGCAGGTCAAAGAGCGGCAGCATTGCGGTCTCTGCCTGGACACCGTACGGGCAGAAGGACATCACGTACAGATCAACGGTTGGACGGGCGGATTTTATCGGATCTGCCGGTGTTGGTGTCTGCTGGGGCTGCGTTCCGGCGCAGGTGGTTGCCTGACTGTTGCACCCGCCGGAAGCATTAATCGGGATTGTGTTCGTGAATAAAAGGCTGCAATCCTTTGTTGTATACAGCTGGATATCGCGTGCCTGATAGCGTGTCATGATCTCATAGACACCATTTTTTTCTGTGACAGTCACCAGCTCAGCAGAAGTTCCCTGCTGGACAAGGTTGCTGTTCAGGTATGCAATCACAGTCTGCCCGCAGGTTTGCGGAGAAACGGTTGAGGATGCACCAGAACCGCTGGTAATGATGAAAACAATAAAAAATGCAGCGATAACGATGATGATACAAATGCCCACAATCATTCCTTTGCCAAAAACTCGTTGGGCTGGTTTCTCAGGTGCTCTGGCTGGTTGGTGATCGGTTGGTTTCATACTCATCTCCGTGAAATGTACAGATTATCTATATTCTTGAAATTTATTAAGGACATTGTTTTAAAAATAAAAAACCCGGACCGGAAGCAGGTGGGCTGTCCTACCAGAATAAGATATGTATGCAGGAAAAAAACGATCAGCACACCCGTGGCACCGGATCACCCATCGGTGGCTCGATGAACCGCTCACCGCCAATCGAGGTCTCCATAATCACGTGGGCACCCTGAGTCACCGTGCCGACTACTGCCGCCTCCCTGCCATATTTGTGGCACCGGAGAGCGGTAAGGATAACATCCACGTCCCCCGGCGGAACTCCCATTATAACCTTTCCCTCATTTGCAACTTCAAGGGGGTCGATGCCGAGCATGCCGGAAGCGCTCCTGACGCTCTTTTTTATCGGGAGCTGTTCCTCTTTTACCCGAACGCAGACTCCGCTCTTCTTAGCCATATCATTGATCGCGCTCGCAAATCCACCCCGCGTTGGATCCTTCATTGCATGGATTCGGCCCGCTTTGAGCGCATTCTCAACCATTCCCCAGATGGGTGCGACATCAGACCTTATCTGTTCACCGAGATCAAAGCCTTCGCGGTGCGCCATGATCGCGATCCCGTGATCGCCAAGGGTACCGCTCACGATAATTGCATCTCCAGGCATAAGCCCGTTGTCCCGCACCACCGTTTCTGCAACGCCGATCCCCGCTGTATTAATTACGATCCCGTCCAGAGCCCCCTTCTCCATCACCTTGGTATCGCCGGTGACGAGGTTCGCTCCTGCTTCACCGAGTGCTTCATCCATGGACGCAACGATCCGTGCAAGGTCCCCTACATCAAATCCTTCCTCGATAATCATGCCGCAGGAGAGAGCAATCGGACGCCCTCCCATGACCGCAAGGTCGTTCACTGTACCGCAGACAGCAATCCTTCCGATGTCACCGCCCGGAAAAAAGATTGGTCTGACCACATGAGAGTCGGTCGTAAAAACCAGATTGGTGCCGTGAAACGGTATCACTGCACCGTCATCGAGAGCCTCAAGCCCGATGCCTCCGGCATTGTTATGGGAGAATTTGGTCAGTACCTGCAGGAGTTCTCCCATCACCTCCCCGCCCGCCCCGTGCATCAGTGTGACTTTCATCAGTCATCCACCTCGATCACAATGTTGGTCACAACAATCTCCCTGCCTTTCACCATTTCGGGCAGCGCACCGCAACGGGGGCACACGAAGATCTCATCACCTTCGTACCCGCATATGCATGTAGTCTGCGGTGGAATCTCGTTACATTCAAGGAGCGTTTTTGTGAAAAGGGGGTCATCTTCTTTGATGGTATCAAACAGAAAAGCAACCTGTTCCGGGTTCACCATCGCTATCTTCCCGACTTCCACGCAGACCTTATTCACCCTGTCTGCCTTGTGTTCAATTGCCGCTTTGCGTGCAGTTGTGTACAGGTCATACGCGATGCTGTACTCGTGCATCACTCCTCCATCGCCGCGTAGACCTGTTTGAACAGTTCGCGGGTCTCAAGACCCTCTTCACGGGAGAGCCGCTGGATCGCAAAGCCGACATGGACGAGCACGAACTCCCCTACTTTTACATCCACAAGGTCGAGCCGGACCTCCTGCGTCAGCTCGCCGTAATCGACCAGCCCGATGTTACCCTCCTTTATTTCCAGCACTTCAGCGGGGACTGCAACGCACATCGATGATTCACGCTCTAGTCTGACATATACGTTGGGAGTTCTCATCACATAAAAACAGTGATAGGAACCATCCGAAAGAGCGGTGCATGCCGGTATCCTTTTTTGCCAGAAAAATCCCAGAAAACGTACCTGACGCCGGGGAAGAGATTTGAACTCTTGAGGTGCAGGGCACCATTGGTTTTCAAGACCAACGCCTTCCCGGACTAGACTACCCCGGCATGTGAAATACACTTTTGGCGTTTAATCCTAAAAATGCTTCTTTCTCTGCCATTGGCCGTTTTCATCTCATTTGATGCATCGTCCCGTTATTTCCAGGGCTGCATCAATGGTGCCTGAAGAAGATTGAATACATGAGGGCAGCAATCCCCAGCAGGACGGGGATTGGTGCCTTTTTGGTTGCTGATGGTATCTGGCTGTTGCCGGAAGGAGTACCTGAACCGGTTATCGTGGGAAGAACCGTTGTGCCAGTGCCAATGACCGATACGTTCCGTGTACCAATAAATCCCTTTGCATCGGTAAAACTCACATCATACACTCCGGTCAGGGTAATAGGGATCTCGATAAAAAAGTAACCCTGGTTGTTGGTACTGATGTACTGCGGACCCAGGATCCGGCTGCCGTCAGGCCCGGTAACTTCGATCTGGACACCTGAGTTCTGGTTCCCTTTCAGGGTTCCGGCAAGAGCGAGCGTCCCGTTAAACAGCATCTGTTCCGAAGAGCTTATCTGGATTTCATCGTTCCTGTCAACGAGCTCGACCAGTCGCATCGTGATGGAATCCCCCAGCCCGGTTGCCGGGACTTCTACTTTATACGCTCCTTTTCTGAGGGTTGTGGTGTCGAAAATGACCCTGAAGGTCTTGTCGGACTGGACATACGCGATTTCACGCCCCGCCTCACTGCTGGTCGTGAGCTGGTGATAAAGAACGACATCGATAGGAGTGCCAACACCGAATGTCGTCGTGCCTGTGACGATGAGGGGTTTTCCAACTGCCAGCGTCTCCGGTGCATAGATGTTGATTTGATACGCAGAGGCGATGCCCGATAAAAAGAAAAGTCCCAGCGCCAGCAGGACGAACTTATTCATTATAATAAGGTTAACTATGAGAATGTTAATGATTTCTGAAGGGCACGAACGTCCGCTTGCCTGCTGGCGTGGAAAGGAGCGGCATAATGGCACAATCCTCGAATGCTTGACCGTGATTTTCAAGACAGCCGGGTGTGCCTGGAACCAATGCCTGATGTGCGGTTACCGGCACGAGCGATTTGCCTCAATGGAGTCAATTATGGGACAGGAGCGTCACCTGCTTTCCCAGCTGGCATGGGTGCAGGAGCGGTACCGCCCCCATGATTACCAGATGGTGAAGATCTTTACGTCGGGAAGTTTTTTCGATTTATTGGAGATCCCCCGTTCAGTCATGCAGAAAATTGCTGCAGCGTTTCGCGGAAAGCTGGTAATTGCCGAAACACGCCCCGAGTTTGTAACTGATGAGACCATCATACCATTTCTTGGGGAAATTGATGACGGGAGCTGGAATACGCCCCTGTATTGTGCAATAGGGCTTGAAACATCTGACGACAGGGTACGGGAAAAATGTATCAGGAAAGGATTTTTGTATAAAGACTTCATTGGAGCTGCCAGGCATGCACAAACGCTTGGTGCCGGTGTGAAGGCGTACCTTTTGTTAAAACCACTCTTTTTAACAGAGCGGGAGGCGATTGATGATATGAAGTCCTCAATTTACGATGTGTTGCATCATACTGATCTGATTTCCATGAACCCCTGCACCGTTCAGGGCCACACCGAACTTGAATGGTACTGGAGGCAGGGGGCCTACCGTCCGCCATATCTCTGGAGCGTTCTTTCAGTACTGGATGACACCCCGGTTCCCATCACCTGTGATCCGGTGGGAGGAGGAAGAAAGCGTGGTCCCCACAACTGCGGAAGTTGCGACAAGGTAATCGTCCAGGGAATTCGCGATTATTCCCTCAATGGTGATCGTGAACTGATCGCATCGATGCTGGAAACCGAATGCGCATGTAAAGAGGAATGGCACCACGTACTGGATCAGGAGATGCCGTTCTGTATGCCGCTCACACGCTGAATTGTTATTTATTCCCCCTTTCCTGAATTTCCAGCTGGTCTGCAAGCAGCGGGAAAAAGGTGCCGGCATCGGAAACGATACCGATCGCCTGCATAGTCCCGCGATCCATCAGTTTGGTGAGCGACGCAGGGTTGATATCAACGCAGATGGTTTTCACGCTTGACGGGAGACAGTTGCCAACGGCGACGGAATGCAGCAGTGTTGCAACCATGAGCACCATGCTGCAACCTGCGACGTGCCTGCGCATCGCCTCCTGTGCGGCAACCACATCGGTAATGACATCCGGCAGCGGACCGTCATCGCGGATAGAGCCGGCAAGTACGAACGGGACATTATTTTTTATGCATTCAAACATGATCCCGCCATTAATTACCCCCTTTTCCACCGCCTGCCTGATTGACCCCGCCCGCATAATCTCATTGATCGCATAAATGTGGTGCCTGTGCCCACCCATCACCGGTTTACCGGTCGAAAGGTCCATACCTAGCGACGTTCCGAAGAGGTTGTACTCGATGTCATGTGTCGCAAGCGCATTTCCCGCAAAGACTATGTTGATGTAGCCTTTCCGTACCATTTCGGCAACTGCCTTTGCTGCACCTGTATGGATGATGGCAGGTCCGCCAACAAGGACTATTTTGCCGCCTTTTGTATGCACATCAATGATTTCGCGTGCAATTTTTGAAATCAGTGTGATACTGGGGCGCTCTGATGAAACGGTGCCATGCATAAACTCGAAATTGCTCTGCTCGCGGGGGCGCTCGGGATAGTGCACCAGGACTCCCTGCTCGCCGATAACAACAAGGTCCCCCTTCCTGAGCTTCGAGAGCGGAGTACAGAGAGCCCGTTTTGTCTGCTTATCCATCACAATCAGGCAATCCATCTCAATGAATTCAACCGGAATCCATTCCCCATTCCATTTGATGTCGGTAGGATGGTTCGTTGTGAGATAAAACCCTTTAGAACTGACCCGGTCACGATCAGCCGAAACCACGTGAACATCCTTTACCTCAAGGGGGCGGGCACCGAGCCGGTGCAGCTCGGAGAGGATAAACCGAAGTGTTTCCCGGTTTGCTGCTGCTATGCGCAAACGTGCGTAACTCGGGTCGGTTTTTTCCTTCCCGATATCGAACACAAGGATCTCGAAGTTGCCGCCCATGTCCATGACCTTGTCAAAAAGCTGGGTCATGATACCGGAATCGATAATATGACCGGAAAGTTCGATCTCCTGCGATACCACCATATATAATAATATTGGAAATGCAGGTTAATATGTATTCTGTTAAATCTGGAGAATTTGAGGGTATTTTTTCGTTCTGGGGCTCCAAGAGGGGTTCTTATTGGATAATTGTTGTTGGGCGTGTACAGGTTCAGAACCGATCGCTTACCCGATCACACCTTTAAGAAATGCATCTGCAATCGCAAGATCGGACCGGGTATTGACGTTGTATGCAACGCGTTGTTCGTGCAGCAGGATCCGGCACTCATCCTGCGGTACAGAAATCCTGTCACCGCGGAGGATATTCACACCGCACGGGCATGCATCAACGCCGTCGATTTTATCAACATACTGAATATCATGGTGGTTTTTGACAAGGGAAAGCGGCACCCAGGTTGAGCAGGCATCCTTCCTTGAATTACGGTACGCGCTATAAATAGTCTCGAGGATACTGGTATTGAGGCACGGAAGGTCAGAAACAGCGACAAAGATAGGTTGTCGTTCGTCCAGTGCAACAACTGCCTCAATCATATCGTCGATATACCCGGTTCCTGCTGCCTGGAAAAGATCGATTCCCGTCACCCTGCACCAGTTCTGCGTCATGGGTGTTTTGCCTGATGCTACAACAACGACATGGCAGCCAAACAGTTCGAATGCCCTGATAACATGGGCAATCATCGGTCGCCCGGCTATCGTTACGAGCGGCTTTTCGCCAAGGTTAAGCCGGCTCCCCTCACCACCTGCCATGATCAGCGCAAGCATGCAGCAAGTGCCTCCACAAGACAGCGGTTTTCATCGCGGGTGCGTACAGCAATCCGGATTGAGGTTGGCAGACCAAACGATTTGCAGTCCCGGACAAGGATGTCAACAGTTTCTAATTTTTTACAGAGTTCATCCACGTTGCGTCCCGTTTCAATAAGCAGAAAGTTTGCCGAGGATGGTGCACAGAACAATCCGAGCACCTTAAGATGGTCAATAAGCCATGTGCGTTCGCGTTTGATAAAAATTCTGGATTGTTCGAGTTCGTGATAGTGGCGGAATGCCTGCAGGGCAAACGCCTCCGCATACGCGTTCACACTCCATGGCGGACGCCTTGCCTCCATCTTTTCAATAAGATCACGGTCACCAAACCCGTAGCCGAACCGGACTCCGGGGACAGCGAAACATTTTGTCAGGGATCGAAGCACGATGAGCGAGCCATTTTGTTGATCAACCAGGCTCTGTCCAGGATCGGCAAGCTCGATGAACGCTTCATCAGCACACAGTACCCCATTGCGCCGTTCGGTTTCCCTTAAAAGGGAGATCATCTCAGCTTTTGAACGCAGGGTGCCGGTCGGGTTATTCGGATTGCAGATGAAACAGACATCAGCCCTTGAGGGGACGTCTACTTTTTCTGCGCCGGCAATATGGGCTGAAAATTCATATTCTCCGAATGTGGGTGTTTCAGTAAAAAAGGTATGGTACTGACCAAACAGTTCACTGCAAACGACCCTGATGAGCTCCATAGATCCGTTACCCACGCAGATCTCTTCCGGTTTCCGGTGAAAGGTTTGCCCGATCACCTCTTTGAGCTCTGTATAATTATCATCGGGATAATGGGTGAGGAAAAACGGATCACATCTCCATGACACCATGGGAGGAAAAGGATTTGTACTCGCGCTGAAATCCAGCACGTTTTTTTGGGTTTTTTCATGCTGCCGCTTTCCATACCCCCCATGAACCACTTTTTTTTTGGATCGATCAGTCATGAACAAAACCCGATAATTACCCAGTTTGTTGCATGGGAAGCCATAAATGCGTTTTGAGGGGACATGCAGGGAAAAGAAGAAAGTTTTTATACATTCATGAATTATTAAGATTTATCTGGTTAGTCAGACATGAGAGTTCTCCTTGTCTGACATATGAATGACAATTGACTGACATATGTCAGAAATGTGAGACACGATGATGCAACGAATCACACTCCGGCTTCCGGAACAGCAGATCAACCTCCTTCAGCAGATGGTAGACGCGGGGGAATACCCCAATGTCTCCGAGGCGGTGCGGGCCGCGGTTCGTGAGCTCGTTGACAAACGTGCCAGCCGTGTCTTGAAAGACAGTGACCAGGTTTCATTCAAGGTATGAGAGGGTAGACATGCAGAGTATAATTAACGATGCGCTGAAAAATGCAGAGCTTGAAAAGGAGATTAACAAACCAGGCGCCAATGCCATGGAGGACGACTTTGTCGGACAACCGAGGATCGTAATCGTCGGTTGCGGTGGCGCCGGTAACAACACCGTGAACCGTATCCACCACATGGGGGTCTCCGGTGCAGAAACAATTGCGATCAATACTGACAAACAGCACCTGGATATGATCCAGGCTGACAAACGCGTCCTCATCGGCAAATCCCTGACAAAGGGTCTCGGTGCCGGCGGTTACCCCGATGTCGGTAAACGCGCTGCCGAGATGGCACGTCCCACGCTTGAGGCGCTCCTCGAATCCGCCGATCTCGTTTTCATCACTGCCGGTATGGGCGGAGGTACCGGTACCGGTGCCGCCCCGGTTATCGCGCAGGTTGCAAAGGAGCAGGGTTCAATTGTTGTCGGTATGGTCAGTTACCCATTCCAGGTTGAAAAGGCACGCCTGATCCGTGCAGAAGAGGGTCTGGAGGCGCTTGCACAATCGGCGGACTCCGTCATTGTTCTCGATAACAACCGGCTGAAAAACTTCGTCCCGAACCTCCCACTGGGGCAGGCATTCTCGGTGATGGACCAGCTGATCGGCGAGACTGTCAGGAGCATTTCCGAGACAATTACCGAACCGTCACTGATCAACATCGACTACGCGGATGTCCGCGCGATCATGAGCAAGGGCGGTGTCGCTGTCATGCTCGTGGGTGAGAGCAAGCAGCAGAACAAGGCAGAAAGCGTTGTCCGCGAGTGCCTGAGCAACCCGATGCTGGACATCGATTACCGCGGTGCGACCGGAGCCCTGATCCACATCACGGGAGGCACTGACCTCACCCTGCAGGACGCAGAAGAGATCGCCACTTCACTGACGTACGAGCTTGACCCGCACGCCGATGTTATCTGGGGTGCACGTGTGCGCAATGATATGGAGGGCAAGGTGCGCGTGCTTGCCATCATGACCGGTGTAAAGAGCGCCCAGATCCTCGGTACCCGCCAGTCATACAAAACGGTCATCCAGGATCTTGAAAACAAGCGGGCGAACCCGAAAGCAGTCGAGCTCCCCCAGAACCGCAGGACCCGCGACCAGCCAAGCGGCGGAGGACTCCTCGAGTGGGTCGGATAACACCACGCTGACACACAACCACGCACTCCTGAGGATGTTCCAATAACACATTCTCCCCCACAATGCTGGGAAAATGTTGGTTACGCTCAACCAACATTCAATTTCTTTACCTGCTTTTCTCAACCCGGATTATCATTCAATAAGAACTGACAGATCAAAATATCGCCACGATTCTGTTGTTCGTCTGCGAAATGCTTAAGTGGGTTTGAGTCTTTTACTAGTAGTACATTTCAATTATCCTTCGCTGGGAGGATGAGGGGTGCACACAATACGGCGTGCAACCTGGTATCGGGAGTTGAACATCATGAACAGCATGTCGAACAAAGACTCCAATCTCGGGTCTGATCTGAATCTGCCATATTTTTCTGATGTTTTTCGCCCTGCATCCTGTATGCAGGGTTGTTCTGGGACAATACGGGATGATCCGTTTTCTGGTCCCATGTGCCTTGACAACCCCACTCACTCCTCCCATCAGGGATTTCGGAGGACTGACGCATGATAAACGACCTTATTGAGAAGCGAAAGAAGATCCTTGCTGAATCTGAGCAGCATAAAAACCGGAGAAACGAGCTGAATGCAGCGGCGAGCAAGTTTGCCCGCGAACGCAACACGCTCAATAACCAGACCCGGGAGTTTGTGGAGGAGGCGCAGAAAAACAAGGATCTCCGCGACAAACACAACCAGGAAGTTATCGAGGTCAAGGGACAGCGTAATGATCTCAACGATCAGGCAAACATTCTTTTCGAGGAAATTGAGGCTTTTAAAAAGGAGCACGGCACCCCAAAAAGCCGGGGATTAAAGGAAGTTCAGAAGCAGATCGACCACCTCGAGATGATGCAGCAGACACAGGTCATTTCCACCGAGAAGGAGCGCGAGCTGATTGAGAAGATCAAGCAGATGAGGGGGCAGGTAAAAGAGCAGGAAGCAGAGCTCGAACAGAACAAGGAAATGCGTGCAAAGGTATCAAGCGCACGCGACCTCCGAAAGCAGGCATCCGATCTCCATGCAAAGGTGACCGAAGTTGCAGAGCTTGCCCAGAAACATCACGATGTCATGGTGGAATCCTACCGAAAGGCTGATAAGTCCCGCGAGGCGGCGGACTCGGCACACAAGAGTTTTGTTGAGGCACAGGAAGCCGCCGATTCCGAGCACAAGTTCTTCATTGCCTGCCAGAAAGAGCTGCGCGATTATGACAAGGTAATTAGCGGACTGCGCAAGAAGACGAAAAAGGTCAAGGTCTCCAAGGAGCAAAAAGCGGTCAGGAAAGAGGCAGAACACCTGTTCAAGAATTTCAGAGCGGGAGAAAAACTCACAACTGACGATATCCTCCTCCTCCAGCGCTCAAAACTTATCTAATGTTTTTTTTAGTCAGGAATTATTTAATAGATTTACGGCGAGTGTATAATAACAATGGCACAGGGTCGTACATTAGTACTCAGTGTTGATCGTGACGACGATATCGGGTACAAGGCGCAGGTCGAAAGCCCGTGTGTCGGACGTGCTGCCTGTTTAAAAGCGGCAAACACGCTCGCGCTTGCCGACCCTGAAGATTCAGATGTGAATGCAATTTTTCAGGCGATAAAAATTTTTGACGAACTCACCGCAAAAGGTGAGGATACACAGGTCGCGGTCATTGCAGGAAACCACATGCATATGATCGAGGGGGATCGGAAGATAGCCGCAACGCTCGATCGGGTTGTCAAAGAAACTCAGGCAACCCAGTGCATTCTTGTCTCTGACGGGGCTGAGGATGAGTATGTCATTCCCATCATCCAGTCCAAGATCCCGGTAAGCAGCATCAGACGGGTGATCGTCAACCAGATGCCCAACCTCGAAGGGACCTACTATATCCTGAGAAAACTTCTCGATGACCCCAAAGTGTCGCGCGTAGTACTCGTTCCTCTCGGGCTCGCAATGCTGCTCTACGCTACTGCCTATCTTCTCGGCTACCCCGGCACAGCGACGATTATTGTCGTCGGCGTAATCGGCAGCTACCTGCTCTATAAGGGATTTGGTGCAGATGAAATTTTCCACAGTATTCTTACCGCCTTCCGAATGTCGTTGACACGGGGGCGGTTTTCATTTATTACCTATATTACGATGATCCTTTTAGTCATCATCGGTTTTGTCATGGGGTTTGTCAATGTCCTGAAATTCTATTCAATTGACGGGAGTATGGGCGTTTTGCTCTACCTCATGACATTTATCTATGGTTCCATTGAATGGCTGATCGTTGCAGGCATTATCGTTTCCGTTGGTGTCATCATCGATGTCTATATTAATGAACGTGAACAACTGGGGAAAGTAATGATTTTCCCATTTTTTGTCACTGCACTCGGGTTCATCCTTTACGGGGCAAGCGTCTACCTCATTACAGTGAGTGGGGTACCCGACTTTCCACTCACTATGGCTGATGCAGGCAACTACATCTTCTACTCAATGGCCATTGGACTCTCCTCGGCGGTAATTGGCGTTCTGGTTCAGTATTTTGTTAATAAAAAACTTGCCGAACAGCGGCGTCAGGAAATCATCGAAGTACTCTGATGAAATTTTTTACCTGAGCCATACCATTAACCAATCATAGTTATTTTTTAAAAAGGACCTTTATTTTGCTTTTAAAAGAGACGGAGAATTTGTGGCTGGGGAATTTTGACCTCTGAAAAGTAAAAACGCTTTTTTTAGTGACGTTACGTTGTTTCCGGTATCTGAGGGATCTGTTGAGTGAATTGTTCCGGGTTTACATCAAAATACCCCATGCCATTTGGAAAAGTGCTGGTCATTAAATAGGTCCGTGTTACCTGACGGGATTGAATTGTCAGGGAAGGTATAACGATATTGAACTGGTGGGCTGGATACCAAAAGATCCCCTTGCCGTAAGAATATGCAGCAGCATTAACAGAAAATTCAGCGCTTTGCAGATCGATCCGGCGCATCTGGGCTCCATCATAGTTAAGGATCCGGTACAATTTGTTTTTCAGATCCTGTTTTCCCAATAAAAAGAAGATAATTCTTGTTCCCTCGTCAACAGTGTAATTGACATTGATGAGTGCCGTGTCGTTCCTGAGCTGCACGGTGACATCCTGCACCGTGATATACCCGTACCGCTCTTCATTTGCACCCATTGCAGGTGTCACAATGCCCAAAAGAAATATCGCCAGCATTGCGATAGCCTGTGCTCTCATGCCTTACTGCATCTGTGCTATTCCCTTTAAATCTTTTCTGTTTTTAAAGAAAATACCCCTGTATAACTATCAAAATCCAATTCAGGAAAAGATACGCGTAAAAAAAAGGAACTGGTTATTTATTGTTGGTAAGAACGATTTCGATGCTGGAGACGTTGGTTTTTCCGGAATCCGTATCTATAACCTCTGTCGATATAAGGATCTCCTTTTTCTCCACACCCTCCAGGAAGCGGTTGAGTGCGATTTCCGCGGTATCTACCGCCCGAGAAATAGCCTTGCCCCGCGCTTTAATCGCAACCTGGTTTGCCCCATTGTTAAATTGTGTAACCACTGCAAGTACGTAGTTCATGACTGGCTTGTTTCCAACGAACACTGTATTCTCTCTTAGTTCCATAGGTTCACCTCGTATGATTCGGTTTAGAGATACTTCTTCTTGTGGATCAGTTCTGCATTCAGTACACTTGCACCAGCAGCGCCACGGATTGTGTTATGTCCCATCACCACAAACCGGATTCCTTCACGCAGTCTTCCAACAGAAACTGTCATCCCCCTGCCACGCATACGGTCAAGGCGGGGTTGGGGACGGTCATCTTCTTCCAGCAGGAGCACGGAATTTTTTGGCTGCGTCGGGAGACCCTTGATTGGGGGGTTATAGGTACGGAATGCCTTTTTTAAATTTTCGACTGGTGCTTCGATATCGACCCAGACTGCCATCGTGTGACCATCAATAACGGGAACACGGTGGCAACTGGCGCTGACCGAAAAGGGTGCGTTGATTATCTTTTTCCCTTTCAGGGTACCCATGATCTTCAGAGACTCGGTCTCCATTTTTTCCTCTTCCTTGCCAATATACGGGATCACATTGTCATAGATCGCCATTGCGGCAACACCGGCAAACCCCGCACCTGATATCGCCTGCATTGTTGCCACACGCACATCGGTAAATTTGAAATGACGCAGGGGAGCTAATGCCATCACCATTATGATTGTCGAACAGTTCGGGTTTGTCACGATAAACCCATCACGGCCTTTATCGCGCTGGACCTCAATCAGCCCGAGATGATCGGGATTCACTTCAGGTACGACAAGCGGGATATCCTGCCCCATCCGGTGGGAACTTGCGTTGCTGCAGACTGCGATCCCTGCATCGGCAAATTCCGTCTCCACATCAGTGGCAATCTCCGCTGGCAGGGCGGAAAATACCAGATCAACATCCTTCATGCTTTTTGGTGATGTGGGGCTGACCTTGACCTTGCCAATGTTTTCCGGGAATGGCGTGTCGAGGCGCCAGTTCACGACTTTTCCATAGGGTTTTCCTGCACTTCGGTCAGAAGCGGCGAGCGTTGCCAGATTGAACCATGGATGATCCGCCAACATCTCGACAAAACGCTGACCAACTGCGCCCGTAGCACCGAGCACTCCAACATTGATCATAGATAAAAAGAAGTGATATACGTAAAAGTAATTAAACCGTTTGATTTTTATTCCATATGTATAGCTTCAGACGGGCAGATGTCAACACAGGTCTGGCAGTCGACGCACATGTCCTTGTCAACCTTCGCTTTCTCGTTCTCTATAGAAATTGCCGATGCTGGACATTCATTCACGCAGGTTTCACAGGCGGTACATTTCTCTTTATCGACAACTGCTACCAAAATCGTTCACCCCATCGTATATATACCACAAAAGACAAAAAAGGGTTTCGATATTCACACGTCGGTTACTGCCTCTTAAGCCCCAGAACGTCGTTCATGCCGTACAAACCGGGTTTTTTACCGATAACCCAGCGTGTTGCACGCAGTGCCCCGCTGGCAAAAACCGAACGATCATATGCCCGGTGCGAGAGTTCAATGGTCTCGAAATTCTTTGAAAACATCACCTTGTGATCACCAACGATATCTCCTCCTCGGATGACATGAACACCGATCTCGTTGCCGCGCTCCAACATCCCTTCACGGCCATATAATTTCTTCCTTGTACCGACTTCCTCGTCAAGGATCTGGAGGATGGTCTTTGCCGTGCCACTCGGGGCATCCTTTTTATTACGGTGGTGACCTTCAACGACTTCGATGTCATACTCTTTGAGGAGTTTTGCAGCATCCCTTACCAGTTGCCAGAATATATTCACGCCAACTGAAAAATTGCTGGAGATCACAGCGGGAACATGTCCCTCGATCGCCTTTGCCATGTCGGCTCTCTGTTCTGAAGTGAAACCGGTAGTGCCGACGACGATTGCCACATTGTTTTTAGCGGCTGTTTTCACATTTTCGACTGCAGCATGAGCAATGGTGAAGTCAATGAGAACATCGGGCTTTTTAGATGTTAAAAAATGTTCAAGCTTCTGGGATTCAACAATATCCACACCGAAAAATGAACTGGGTTTAAGGTCAATTCCACCAACCAGCTCAAGATCGGAGGACTCTTTTACCATCTTCCCGATAGTCTGCCCCATGCGGCCGGAGGCGCCGCACACCACGACTTTTATCATAGGTTACCGCGCCCGCTGTCGTGATACCGGTATTCGTGATGCTGTTTTTTGTGATGCTTTCTTTTGTGTACTTTTACGGGGCGCGGAGCTTGGGCTTCCCGCAGCTTTGGGTACTGTGGCGAGGACTTTTTTCAGCTGCTCGGTCTTTTTCTCATCAAGGTCGTCGAGGGGTAGCCGGACCGGACCTCCCGCCATCCCCATCAGCTCGACCGCTTTTTTCACCGGGATCGGGTTTGTGTCAATAAACATGGCCCTGAGCAATGGTGAGAGTGCAAAGTGGAGCGCCAATGCTTTTGAATACTCTTTTTTTTGCATCGCTTCACACATGACGACCATGCGCTTCGGGTCGACATTTGCGGCCACGGAGATCACACCTGTCCCGCCCAGTGCCATGATTGGGAGAGTCATGTTGTCATCACCCGAGATGACCGCAAAGTCCTCGTCCCGTGTATCTTCGATGATCCGTGAGATCTGGCTGATATTGCCACTTGCTTCCTTTATGCCAACGATGTTGGGATGTTTTGCAAGCTCTGCAACAAGGTCAGGTTCAAGGTTCTGCCCGGTTCTCCCCGGAACATTGTACATAATTACCGGAATATCGAGATCGGCAATCTTCGTGTAATGTTTGATGAGCCCGGAACGGTTGGGCTTATTATAGTACGGACTGATAACAAGCACGCCATCCGCACCGGTGTCCTTTGCTGCCTTCGTCAGTCGAACCGCTTCAGCAGTATTGTTGGAACCGGTGCCGGCAACAACGGGCACCTTGCCATTTACCTTGTCAACCGTAATCTCGATTACCTTCTCATGTTCTTCGAACGTGAGCGTGGCTGATTCACCGGTCGACCCGCAGGGCACAACCCCATGGATGCCCTGAGAAAGAAGAAACCCGAGATTGCGCACAAGACCCTGCGTATCAAGGTCCATTGCAGAGTTTCTTTTGAAAGGGGTAATGATTGCTGGAAGGACACCTGCAAACATAATGCGTTTATTGGTGTCTCTTGGTATTTATTTTTCTTGTGATAAAACCCGCAACACGGTTCCTTACACGCTTGCTGTCGATCGAGGCAAGACCTGTCATTGCCTGTTTGTTCTCATCGTAATTGCTGGTGAATTTATCGCGGTTCTTTGCGAGCAGTTCGAGACCCAGGGTCTTGATATATGACGGCTTGATGCCCATGCGTATTCCTCAGATTTCTCTATATTGTATGCGATTCGACAAGATAATAATATTGTTGGCGATTTCGACAGGATTCTCCCCGATGATGCGGATTAACGCTTCGTGAGGTGCAGTCGCGTGATCATAGATAACTTCGGGCACCCCTTCTGTGCAGCAGGATGCAACACCCCAGTCGATGGTGGTGGTGCCAGGTGGTTCTTTTGCGCGGTCAAGTGCACAGCACTCGATGAACATATCTTCGATCACGGCAAGGGTTTTTCTGCTGAATTGGATTGCCGCACCACTGCGCATAAGCGGATCGAATTTCATTGCAGTCAGCACAATCCGTGCAATGTCACCCCCCGCATCAAATACACAGGGCCCTGATAAATGAACCTCCCCTCTTCTTGAAACAATACCTCCCTGTACGGCGGCAATGTCCTTTCCGTCCCGGGCGCCGCGAATTGCGTACACGAGGTTGGTTCCTGTTGAAGGGATGAGCTGTGCATTCATGGAACTTTCGAGAAGAGATACCGCTTCTGTCAGCCTGATGAGAACTTCATGGCGTTCCTGTTCAGGCAAGATCATACGATCAAAGGTGGCACACATACCTGATTAAGCGTGCGCTTGTTATTTTGAGTCAATCTTATCCCTGACAAAGGACAGCCCCTCAATTGCGACAGCCGAAGAGCGATTTTGTGATCGTACCGGTGGCAAGGCATTGTTTGATCTGGTGCGGATTATGCACATATTGCTGCAGTATCGAGGATTCTTGCCCTTAATAAAAAAAATACCGTGACAACTCATAGGTATCTGCGGGATCACAGGGTAGATACTGATTTATCGTTTCAGGGCACTATGGTAGAGTATGGACGCACGACTCCTCGATGTAGTCATCAGCGTGATCAGTTTCTGCATCTTAATTACGCTGCTCGCCCTGCTCCCTATGGTCATGAATGCCGGTATTGCGTACCTGACCGCCATCACATTCTTCATTCTGGTGCTCTCCGGGGCAGGCTATATGGTCACTCAACAGATCGCGTAACCTTTACACGTCATTTTTTCCCCCCCAGTCCCACCGACTTTTTCTTTTTTACCTTATAGTAACTGAGGGGGTGATTGATGCGTTCACAGAGAACATCAGGACGGACGCATAATCCCGTGGTACGCATCGCAGCACATGCCGGTGCACTGTATTCTGTTCCGCCACCACCGGTAATATGCCCGACCTGATACATGGTTTTTTCCGCGTCAAAGTCCGGAGCACGGGCAAACAATTCAGCGATCTGTGACTTTTCCATACCAATATTGTGGAGGAAGGAAGTAAGTGAAAAACGCCCGGGATGCGTGAGGCTTGCCCCGGAGGTGATTGCTGTTATCAGGGCGCGGATGCAGGGTGGGAATGCGGTCTCTTCGATTGTTCCGAACTGCTGGAGCATCTGTTCCTGATAGACTTTCTGGAGTTCGGCAAGGCGGGGTGCAAGTTGTTTGCAGACCGCCGGGGGCACCTTCATGGGGAGGTTTTGGTGCAGGAGTACACGAATACGCTCCCGCAGGAGCTCATACATTTCATCCTTATTGACGTGCACCTGACCTTTGGTGATAACCCGGTTTATCAGCCGGAACCGGTCTTCGTGGATAGGAGCAACCAGCTCGACATAATCAACAAGAGGTAACCAGTCCTGGGTGATCGATATTCCAAGCTCTTCAGACAGGTACATAAAAAGCCGTGAATATCCATCATCAGTACGTTGGAAATTGGTATTCCAGGAATTCTCATCGCCTCCCTCATTTCTCAGGAAATAATACGCCCGTTCCGCCTCATACCGCGTGAGCCGGTCGATGAGCTGCCGGTCATTGATGCAGGAAATGATCACCCGGGCAAGCGCGTACGATGCAATCGCCTCTTCCGGCTTGCATGGATTGTCTTCTCCATACCTTCGTTTTACTGATAATGCATCCCTGATCCGGTGCAGGGCATGCCGGACCAGTATTTCGCCATACTCTCCGTCAAGGAGGGCAGCAAGCGAAGAATACCTGGTCCTGATATAATCCTTTGAATTTTTTAAAAACGGAAAATGGGAAAGTTCCTTGACTGATGGAGTGTACTCCATCAGTCAGCCTCTATCCGTGGGGCGAGCAGGTATTCAACATGCCCGTTGCCGCCAGCAATGTCAAAAGAGAATCGCACAGGATGATCGATGCCCAGGAAGACTTCCACTTCTGCAGCCCTGCTCATCACCTTGCCCATGTCTTTAAGGTAATCAAGGGAAAAGAGCGAGCGTGCCTCGTTCGGGCTTAAGGATTTTAATTCGTCTTTACCGAACTCCCGCCGTATATGATCAGTGTCACCTTCAGCATCCATGAAAAACGTCTGCTCTTTTGGATTAATCCCTATCGCAATCTTGTCTGAGATGACCGCCGCCGCCTTGATTGCATTGTTTAAGTCATCCCCTGAGATTGTGAGCTTTCCCGGCAGGCTGATGGTCGGGGGGTTGGGATCCTTGCGGATCGTATTAGTGTCGAGTAGGGTGATGGAATAGAGGTACCCGTGGACGCTTAGCTGGATTTTCTGGGCATTTTCGGGTAGTTCGAGACTGATAAGATCCCCCTTGCCCATCATGTTGAAAATATTTTTCATTTTGGAGATATCGACGCCCAGCTGGCTCTTGGTCGCTTTAAAGGAGTCGAATGCCTCTTTTTTCAGTTCGAGCGAAACCATTGCCACATTTGCCGTATCGACAGCACGAGTGGAGATGCCATTATCGGCGGTATGCAGCCGGCACTCGGGTACAAGTGCGGAGATTGCATCGATAGCTTCCCTGAAGATCTCTGCATCAATCGTTGCTTTTAACATTGCTTACCCCTTGACAAACTGTCTTATACAGTATATCGTCATACTTTAATTATAGTGTTTTGGGTTTGAACCCGACAATTCTGCGAGGTTAACTCTATGGGCTCACAATGGGGACGCGATAAGGTACACCTGAAGGCAAAAAACGAGGGGTACCGTTCGCGTGCCGCGTTCAAACTGGTCGAGATCCAGAGACGCTTTGATGTGATCCGCCCGTCAGACAATGTAATTGACCTTGGGGCCGCTCCAGGAAGCTGGCTGCAGGTCGCGAGGAAGCTCTGTGACGGCAAGGTGCTGGGTATTGACCTCTCGCCCATCCCTCCTATTGATGGAATTATGACAATCGAGGGCGACTTTTCGGATACCCGGATGCCTGCGCAGGCAAAAGCGATGCTCGGGGTGGTGAACGTTGTCGTAAGCGACGCTGCTCCGAAACTCTCAGGGCAGCGGAGCTATGATCAGGCCCGGGCGATTGCACTTGGAAAAGAGGCGCTCCGGTTTGCCTGTACGGTCTTAAAACCCGGCGGGAACTTTGTAGTAAAATCATTTCAGGGCACGGATTTTCCAGCGCTGCTCGATGAAACAAAACGACATTTTTATTCGGTAAAAACCTGTGTGACGCAGGCTACGCGCAGGGGCAGCACCGAACTCTATATTATTGCAAAAAATTTTGTGGCGTGATCCTTATGATCCTCAAAGACCCGTACAACCGACCGGTGAGTAACCTGCGCATCAGCTTAACACCACACTGTAACCTCTCCTGCATCTACTGCCACGCGGAAGGCGAAAAATTCCCCTCAAATTCGATGAGTGCGGAAGAAATAGCAGAAATTCTGCGCGTGGCATCGAAGTTTGATATCAGGCATGTGAAGTTTACCGGCGGTGAGCCTCTCCTCCGCCATGACCTCATCGATATTGTTGCATCGGTTCCAGAAAACATGGAGTCGTCCCTTACAACCAATGGCACTCTGCTTGCAGATCAGGCGGGCGATTTAAAAAAAGCCGGGCTTTCGCGAGTCAACGTGAGCCTCGACAGCCTGAACCAGACGACTTACAAACAGATCACCGGTAGCAACCGCCTCAGTGATGTACTCGCAGGTATTACCGCAGCACTCGATGCCGGTCTCACCCCCATCAAACTGAACATGGTCGTGCTTGCCGGCATCAACGAATTTGAGGTTGATGACTTTCTTGCCTTTGTCCGGGGGAACCGCAATCTCATCCTCCAGCTGATTGAGCTGATGCACTTCAACAACTGCGAATACCATGGGGACCTGACAGGACTCGAAGACAGCCTTGCGGGGCGTTCAAAAATAATCCTGACGCGCAGGATGCACCACCGGAAAAAATATTGCCTGGACGGGGCTGAAGTGGAGGTCGTCCGCCCGGTCCACAACACCGAGTTCTGCGCCTTCTGCAACAGGTTGCGGGTGACCTCTGATGGCAAGCTCAAACCATGCCTGCTGCGCACCGACAACCATGTTGACATAAAGGGAAAAAAAGGAGCAGAACTCGAAGCGCTCTTCTGTGAAGCAGTGAAACGGCGCGAACCGTTTTTTAAATAGATAGAATTCCCTCAGTCAGAACTCTGTCATGACGGCAATGTTTTTACAAACCTCTGCCCTATAGAGAGGCATGGACGCTGACAACCAGTACGCCCAGGCCCTCACTCACCTCTACGAAAAATCCCTGATCCTTCATGATATGGCGCTGTTTAACAAAGTGCTTGCTTTTTATTTTATCGACTCGATCGCTCATCTCGACTATACCGCGAGCATTTATACCTACAACTACCAGTCCCCAAAAAATATTATGGGTACTGAGTACCTGCGGTGGCGCATCGATGAGGAAAAAAAAAGTGATCGCGCACAGTTTCCGGCTTTTATCAACTGGCTCAAAAGAGAGCATCCGGAGAAATTCGCACGCCTTCCCTCGCTCTGGCAGATGATCTATGACACCGAGGACCCGGCAAGCTACAGGAGTTTTAGGATCGTGCTTGACCCCGATAGCAGAAACGAGATCCCATCTGACATGTTCTTTATTATGATTGACGAGTTCTTTGATCCTGATTTTTTAAAAAGCCTGTATGCAGACGCTTCGCTTGCGACGCTGTTTGAAGCATATATTGCACAGAATTCCCCTCCATAGGAGTGTATTGTTCGATGGATGTTGCCCGCCTCTGTTCTGATCTCGTCAGGATTCACAGCGAGAACCCGCCGGGAGAAACGAGGGATTTGATTGAGTACATCCGATCCCTGCTGGAGGATTGGGGCATTCCATCGGTCGTTACGGAAAACGGGGGAGGAAGGTGCAACCTCGTCACGCAGCGGACAGCAAATAACCTCCTGTTCTGCGGTCATGTTGACGTTGTGCCGGCGCTTAATGAGGAGTGGAGTGTTGAGCCGTTCTCCGGTGCTATCATGGGCGGTTCGGTCTGGGGACGAGGCACCACCGACATGAAAGGGGGATGTGCTGCACTCCTTACTGCCAGTAAAAAGCATATCGAGTCCCACCAGGATCTCCCGGTTCAGCTCGCCTTTGTCTGTGATGAAGAGACGGGTGGCAGTGCCGGTATCAGGTATCTTATAGCCCGGCACATGATAGATCCCTGCGACTGCCTGATTGCCGAACCGACCCCTATCCGCCATCCCACTATCGCGCAGAAGGGATTAGTCAGGCTTGAGCTGCAGTTCTCAGGGACCCCTGCTCATGGTTCGCTCTATCCTGCGATAGGTATCAGTGCGATTATGGAGGCGCTCTCGCTTCTTGAGTACGTCAAAACACTGAACAGACAAACGTATACGATCAGCAATGACCTGCAGGAGATCATCGCCCGTTCCTCCCGGGTGCTTGGGGATGTATTCGGGATGGATCAGGTGTCTGATGTGCTGACACGGCTGATGTTCAATCCCGGGGTTATTTGCGGAGGGGAAAAATCCAATATCGTGGCGCAGCGTTGCGATCTCGATCTGGAGCTCCGCGTACCGTGGGGGTGTCAGATTCCTGACCTCTTGGAGAAAATCCGTCAGCATGCACCGCACGGGACAATCACATCAGAAACTACCCATGAGCCATCGATTACCGATCCCGGGTGCAGACTTGTTACCGTGACGTGCGATGCAGTGAAAAATGTGTATGGTGGTGATGTTTTTCCCATTGTTCAGTGGGCGGCAAGTGATGCTCGCCACCTCAGGACAACGGGATTCAATGTGATCGAGTACGGGCCGGGTGAAATGCAGTACCTGCATGCCATAAACGAGCACGTTCGTATTGAGTCGCTAAAAAAAGCATCGGACGTGTATCAGGAGATCATGCGAACATATAGTACCGACACAATATCAACATGAACCACGTGTAATGTCAATAAATAAAAAAGGATAAAAAAATTTTATTTTTGCTTTCTTGCTACAAGGGCGATGATTCCAGCGCCAAAAACGCCAGCGATGGCTCCCCATACCGGTAGCGGGGTATAGGTTCCCTTTATAACTACCGCTGCCCCTGTTTGTTCAGGCGTTGCAGTGACTGTTCCGGCAGCTTGTGTTGGGATGACTGTGGTTTCTGTCACAGTCAGGGTAACTTCGGATATCGTTGTCGCGGTTACGGGTTTTGTCGTTTGTTGAGGCATGCCCGTACCACCATATAATTGCCCCTTATTCATGGCAAGCTCCTTGTTCTGCTTTGCCGCTGCGTAGGTGGGATCAATACCCAATGCTTTGTTGAAACATTCTAAAGCGTCCTGATACTTTCCCAGCTGAAGAAGTGCAAGGCCCTTGTTGTTCCAGATTTCGGCATTTTTTACGGTAATCCGGGTGCATTGGTTAAATGCATCGAGAGCTTCCTGAGGTTTTCCGAGAGCCAGCAACACCAGTCCCTTCTTGTTCCACCCGAATACGTTGCCAGGATCGAGACGGACGCAGGAATCGAAAGCGAGCAGCGCCTGATCAGTCTTGTTCAGGTGCTCGTACGCGATTCCCTGGTTGCAATACGCTTCGGGAAGGTTGGTTTCCGTGATGAAGAGCTTGTCATACGCTGTGACCGACTCATCGTATCGCCCAAGTTTTAAAAGTGCATATGCCCGAACATTCAGCGCACGCCCGTCATTCTTGATGGTGAGAGCACGGTCAGATGCTTCGAGGGCTTCGCTATAGTTCTCCATCTGCTTGAGAGCATATGCCTTTCCTGACAGTGCCGCTGCATACTTCTGGTCGAGGGCAATCGCATTGTTGTAGTAGGTGATCGATTCAGTATATTTTCCCACAATGACCGCGTTCTCGCCTTTCATATACCACTCAAGCGCATCCTCGGCATGAACACCGGGGATTACAAGGACAATGGCAAGGAAAAGTAAGAGGAGTATTGGAATGATTCGTTGATCCATGCAAGAATTTCACTGTAATCAGACATGAATCTATTGTTTTTTTTAGTCGGAAGGTGATGGGTATCATAGTATCGTCAGGTGCCAGCATGTACACCTTCAGATGGTGAGCGCGACAACGAGCGCCGCAAGGGCTGTCAGACAAAATGCAATAAAAAACGTTGTTGTCTCAGCGACAACCCCGGCGATGAACGGCAATACACTCATCCCCAGATAGCTGGTTGTGGACAAGAGCCCCATTGCCGCGCCCTGGTTGCCGTTGATCCTTGCAAGACACGCCATCTGGGCAATCATCACGACACCGGCAAGTGCGCCAATAACAAGAAAACCTACCGGTGAAAAAAATGAAAGCATAACACCGCCGGCCATGAACACAGCAGCGATTCGGATGGAATGAACAGACGCCATGCTCAGCCGCGAACTCGCAATGACAGCGATGATCGTCGCAACACTCATCCCGGCAATCCAGAAGCCGACCACGTCAGGAGATACATCCGAATACTCCGGATAGAGTGCGATAACGACACCAGTGATACCGACCAGCACAACAGCGGAATACCAGAGCCATTGGTAGTCAGAGAGAAGTGACGCCAGATCTGTACGGGAATCCAGTACGGCAGCGCGGGGCGATTCGACAAGGCATGCACTGAGGCATGCCGGGATGAGAGCAAGGATGGAAAATAGCAATATCCCGGCAGCTGGCATATGGAATTGCGCTGCAAGAACACCCCCTGTGACAAGTCCGAGTACCACTCCGAGATTGAGTGCTGCCATGAAATATCCGCTCATCTTTGCATGATCAACAAGCGAATTTACATACGCCATACCGGCTGCAACAAAGAGACCCGCACCAATGCCTTCCAATATGCGAGAGGCAATCACGAGCGCGGGTGATGAAAAGACGATAAGAAGAAGACCACTTATGACGGTGACCGTAAGTCCGGCCCGCATGACTGGCACCCGCCCGTACCGGTCCGAGAGCAAGCCTGCCGGAAGCGTCATGAGAAAGGCACCGAGAAAATAAGCGGAATAGATCATACCCTGGATTGCCGGTCCGCTTGAATAAGAAGGGAGGACAGGGACAATCGCATTGGAAAGCGCCATTATACAAGCGATTCCCAGGCAGATGGAAAAGCGCTCTCTCATAGTATCCGGTTCAGATCATACGGTAGGTCTCAAGATTCATCGGTGAGTGCGTCTCGATATGGTACCGCTTGTAGATAGAACTTGCAAGGTCAATTGTATTGTTCTCGTCACCGTGGATGCAGAAAATTTTTTCCGGTTTTGGCTGCACCTGCCCGACAAAGTTCATCAGTTGCCGGCGATCCGAATGACCGGAGAATCCATCAACAGTTACAATCTCGAGGTTGATGGTGATCGTGCCCTTCCTGCCCATCGGCACCTCGCGCCAGCCCTTCTGGATCCGCCGCCCCTGGGTCCCTTCAGCCTGGTAACCTACAAAGACAAGCGCATTCTTTGCGTCCTGTGCGAGATTTATTAAATATTCCATCACCGGTCCGCCGTTGAGCATGCCACTTGTGGTGATGATGACACAGGGGTCCCCCGTTATCACCTTCTCCCGCAGCTCGGGAGAATCGACCTGCTGGAAACAGTCCGCAAGGAACGGATTCATGCCTTCACGGAAGATCTGGTTGCGCAGGTCGTTGTTGAGGTACTCCGGATAGGTCGTGTGGATTGCAGTTGCCTCACGGATCATGCCGTCGAGATAGATCTTCACTTTCGGAATCCGTTCGAGGCGCATACCCTCTTCCAGCGCGAGCATGACTTCCTGAGAACGCCCGACAGCAAAAGCGGGGATGATCACTTTGCCGCCCCGGGAAAGAACGGCATTGATGGTCTCGTAGAGTTTGATCTCCGCATCTGACCGGGCGGGCTGGAAGTCATTAGAGCCGCCATAGGTGCTTTCCATGAACAATGCTTCAAGACGGGGGAACTGGCTGATGGAGGGGTTGAAAAGCCGGCTCCTGCTATAGTTGAAGTCACCGGTAAATGCGATGTTATAGAGCCCGTCGCCTATGTGGAAGTGGACGATTGCCGAACCGAGTATATGTCCCGCATTGTGGAAGGTAAGCTTGATATCAGGGGCGATGTCTGTTACGCTGCTGTAGTTGAGCGTGATGGAGTGCTTGATGTACGCCTTCACTTCGTTGGAACTGTAGGGAACCTTGCGGTCTTCCTTATGGATTACGTCAAGATAGTCGAGCTGGAGCATCGCTGAAAGGTCGCGGGTGGGGGGTGTTGAATATACCGGACCATCATACCCGTACTTGTAGAGGAGCGGGACAAGGGCGCAATGGTCGAGGTGGGCGTGCGTGAGCACCACTGCATCAAGCGATGAGAGCGGGTGGATCTCCGGGAGGTAGAGATAGGGAGTACCGTTGCTATTGTCGGGCTTATCACCACAATCGACCAGTATGCGGCTGTCAGGTGTTGTGAGCAGGAACGCCGCCCGACCAACTTCACGGCAGCAGCCGAGCATGGTGACCCGTACCCACTGATCCTTTTTTGGCGTATCCTTTCCATTCTCGTCTTTGGGTGTAATGTCCCGGTGGATCCGCCTTCCGATAGTGCGCAGGAACTGTTTCCGTTCCTCATTCACCGAGCGAAGGTATTGCCTGATCTGCTTGACGGTGGTGCTCTCGATCGGGGGGGTCCGTACGACTTTGGGGGTCCAGCCGATGTGTTTCGTGATCTCGCGGAGCGTGGCGCCATTCTTCCCGATCACGACTCCGGGTTTCTCCGCCTCGATCAGTACCTCCCCGGTATCGGGGTCAAAAAAGATGTCCGAAATACCTGCGGTCTCTGGCACGACAGCCTTGATATCCTGCGATGCCTTTTCCGGATCTTCCAGGACCGTGGGGCGGACGACGATCCGTTTGCGCAGGTCGCGGGCAAGGATTTTGATTAAATCAGCTTCATCGGCAAATCGCTTGGGATCATCCGTATAAATGACGAGTTCCGGACCTTCGAATTCCACTTGGGTCACGGTGATGCCGCGGGGGATCTTCTCGTTGATCTTCTCCTTCAGATCCTTTAACCGTTCTTCAATAAGCATAGAGTAAACGTCCAAAAAAAGTTAGTCAGGGGTTTTGGCAAGGTATTTTTTGAGGGTTGCCTCGTCCAGTTCCTGGTACCGGTCTTTTGTGATGACCACAACATGAACCCCTTCACCAGAACCGGCATCGCGTTTCATTGCGGCTTTCAATGCCCGGATCGCAAGATCAATCGCCTCATCTTCACTCATGCCCTTTGTAAAACGGTCTTCCAGTACCCCGTATGCCATCGGAGAACCGGATCCTGTGGAAACGATCTCTTCTTCTTTTGTCGAACCGCCAAATGCATCAACAGAGTACACGCTCGATCCGTGTTCATCAACACCACCCACAAGGAGCTGGACATAGTACGGGAAGTAGCGGTTCTGGTTGAGGTAGTTGGACAGCAGTGTTGACGCCGCTCCGACAGTAATCGGACGTGATCTGCGGATCTGGTACAGGTTGCATTCAACCGTGAGAATGCGGGCGAGCTGCTGCGCATCACCCACGCCACCGGCGGTCGTCATGCCGATCCGGTCGGCAACCTGGTAGACCTTCTTTGCTTTTTTGCTTGCGATCATGTATCCCATGGTCGCCCGCTTTTCAGTGGCGAGGATGACCCCGGTAGAGAATACCAGACCTATGGTTGTCGTCCCCTTCATAGACTCCTGATACTGTTCAGGCACGTTGACACACCCCAAAAAACTAATAAACGCCGAAAATTATCTAAAAGCGCTTTATCAATAAGATGATATCAAGAAATTTAAAGGTTGTTATTCTGACTCTTTGCAGAGCACACGGATGAGTTCGCGGTCATAGAGCATGGCAACAAGCCTTTTATCCCCGTTGACTACCGGAAGCTGATCAACCCGTGCCCTGCGCATCTTTAAGGCGCACTCGCTCACTTCCGCATTCTGCGGAACAGCTACAACATTTTTGATCATGATTGTTTTAACGGGGCGGTCGGGCAACTGCACTTTCGAGATGCTGTAGCTCAGGGTGTGCATGTCACGGATGCTCTCCCACGTCCACTCGTCATCATCCGTGCCGTTGGAAAAGTCGCTCACACCCACAGAGTCCTCGATGATTGAGTGCCGGATTAAATCCCGCTCCGAGACGATGCCCTGCAGTCGGCTCTCCGAATCAAGGATCGGAATTGAGTCCACACCCGATATCTCCATTACGCGCCCGACAAGAGGAAGCGGTGTGTCTTCCCAGAGTGCAAAGGTCTGGCTCACATACGTATCCCTGATCTGCTCGGTGATCTTCATCTGGGCGATGGCATGGATCAGGTCGGCAACCGACAGCAGACCGACCAGCTTGCTGTTCTCAACAACGGGGAGCCGGCGAATTTTATGAGTGATGAGCAGGCGGGCTGCCTCTCGTACATCAGCGTCTGAGCTGATCGTGACAGGTTTTGTCGTCATTAAAAGCCCGAGCTGGGTCTCCTCGGGTTTTCGCAGCAGGTCTTTTCTTGTGATGATGCCGACAAGCTTCTTGTTCTTGATGACAGGGACGCCTGATATGCCCGTGCGCTTGAGTATTTTTAAGACATCATCCCGGTTACCCGGAATCTCGACGCGCACAACATCAGATGTCATATAGTCTTTTACTAAAATATCCGTTATGATCTCACCACCATGGTCGTGATTGTTCCGTGAGTGACAACATAATTGCTTACGCTTCCTAACAGGAGCCGGTCTGCTTTGCCCTTGCCGTGTGAACCGACGATAATGAGGTCAACCTTCTGGCGGTCTGCGAGCGTGATAATCTCGTTGCCGGCATGACCCTGCTTTATGTGCGTGGTCAGCGGGATCCCCCGTTCTGCTGCTACGGATTTGGATTTTGCGAGCACATCATCACCTTCTTTCTCAAGGGCACGGTACATGATTTCAACAGTATTGTCTGTTGGAAGGGAGGAAAAGAGACCGGTTTCGACAACATAGACAGCGTGAAGTTTTGTATTATGAAGCCTTGCTTCCTCGACAGCGGCGGCAAATGCCTGCTCACTTGCCTTCGAGCCGTCAATTGCGACAAGAATATCAGAGAACACGGGCACCACCCAAAACAAACATGCCTTCTTACTTGGATTTATGAAATAAAAACGTTTGTCCCGATACTACCGGAAACCGCCCGTTTTACAATGCTTGCAACAGGATTTTTTGAGAAGCGCAGATTCGAGAAACGGGAGTCTATCGAAAAAAGGTTTGCGCGCGCGCCCTCCCGGATGAAAAACAGGTCACCGCTCAGGGAAGAGCCGGCGACTGCCATCCGCAGAACACTGGAAGGATGGATCCGATATACTGTGTGGACAAACGCCATCTCAGCAAACAGATCGGGTTGGACAACCATCGCATTATCAGTGCCCAGAAACACGCTGCACCCCAGATCAATCATCCTTGAAATCGGCGGGTGGGCTGAAGTGGAGGTGGTACCGAACGTCCAGTTGGAACGCGGGCAGACAACAATCGGGATTGAACGTTCTGCGCATTCCCGCAGCTGGGCATCCGTTGCATGGGTTGCATGAATGATAAGATCGGGGTCGTACGCAAGCGCTGCATCAACATCACCGGCATCTTTTTCACCGGCATGGAAGGCAACAGGTTTGCTCTGCCGTCTGGCATCGGCAACGATCCGGTCGAGTTCCGGGACATCGCGGGTACTGCTCACGCCGAGCCCGTCACCATTGTATTCACCGCCATCCCGGCCGAAGATGACACATCTGAAGGTTTGTCCCCGGGCTGCCTGCCGCAGTGCAGCTACACCTTCAGAACCACCTTCCCTGAAATCAGCACAGCCTGCCGTGCCGCGACTGATCATTACTCCGATACTTGCGCGCATGCCGGCAACAAGGTCGTCGTGCGATGCGCCGTCGAGGAGCCGGTGCTTCAGCCCGTGGGGCGGAGTGACGAGTTCGACAAGATCTCCTCCGGTAACACAGTCCATTGTTACGGTATCCCCAAGATGGGTATGGGCATTGAACAGCGCCGGGCAGATCCAGATATCAGGAGCCTGTGCGATCTCTTCGATGGACGTGATAATACCCTTCTCGATGATAATATTGACCGGCTGGAGCTCAAAATCTTCGCCCACCAGCGCAATACCGGTAATTACCACAGGGCGTTCCATGTGCACTCCTGACTCTCTTTTATATATTTAAAAAAGGAAATAGATATGCATGGCAAAGAAACAGGGCGGGCGGCTGATGTCATCGGCAGGTCTCGTGAATTATTACGACAGCGAGGACCGGCGTGCCGTGCACATCAGCCCGGTGATTGTGATGGCGGTTGCTGCCGCTATCGGTATTTTCATTCTGATCCTCAACCTCATCTACTGACACATCTCTTTTTTTAACAGGTTACGCGTGATGTCCTCGTCTTTTGTAAAATAGAGGTTATCATGGCCGCTCCAGCGCGGGCAGTTGCGGAAGATGACGGCAGGCACGCCATTGTTACTCTCGCCCATGACAAAGTTTGCAAACCCTGCGATCTCGTCAACAACCGCTTCCTCGGTGATCTTAAGCACATGCCCGAACAGGTCGACATCGCCGCGGAAGTCACGGATTGCCTGCATCCCGCTCCACCCGATTGCATTCCCTGTCTGCCCGCGCCGGAATGACCGCCCGCATGTATCGGTGATGATAACCCCGACATCCTTTCTAAAAATCGTTTTGATCTCCCGTCTCATATCATCTGCAGCCATCATGGGATCCGGTGGGAGAAATATCACCATTCCGTCCTCTATATTGCTCTGGTCGACCCCGGCTCGTACGCCGATATGGCCGAACGCAAGCTCGGAAAGGATAAAGGGGTGCTCCATGATGACATCTGCAGATGCGTCCAGCACAGCCTGGACAAAGCGGGGGTCTTCGCCATTGAGGTGTGCAAGTCGCTGTGCCCGTTCACCCGGCGTGATCGAAGCAAGAGAGGTAGTATACCCTTTTGATTTGGAGTAAATTGTCGAGGCAATGCAGAGAATGTCCCCATCCTTGAGGTGGTGCTGTTTGCAGATGAGGGCGACGATATCATCGCCCTTGTGGATAATGGGCAGCCCGCGGACGCCGATCACGGTGATTTGATCCATCGCACGATCATATTCGGATGAACGCCAGATAAAGGTGTTTCGTTCCTTAGCCGATATTTTAAAAAAGATCTTTCAGAATATCAGTTCCATTGATAATCAACCCTAAAGACCCTTTATCAGAAATTTTTTTTGCAGGAATTCCTGCGATAGTTATTCCGCGTTCAGTAAAAGTCTTATTAACAACGGCATTCGCACCAATTGCTATATTGTCGGCAATTGAAATATCGCCAAAAATTTTGACCCCGGGTCCAATATAGACATTATTTCCAATTTTCGGAGCTTTATCCGCATAACCTGCTTGTGTTCCTATATTGACACATGCATGAATTCTACAATTTTCTCCAATCCTTGCATAAGAACTGACAACTATCGTACCAATATGTGCAATAGATAATCCAGAACCAAAAGTATTCTTCGGAATAGTATATCCAAGATAAACGGAATAATAATGAAGTATGAATTTGAGATATAATAAATATAAATTCCAAGGAAAATAGTTTCTACAATTGTGATAATATTCAACCTTACGCAATAAACGTTCAAATTTCCAAATCTCATCGCCAATGATTGAAGGTTTTTTCTTTTTTATACCGAGAGCTATTCGATCCGCTTCGACATATAAAAAAAAATCTTTTTTTGAAGTTATCATAACATAACCTCACCTATCAAAATGTGATAAGCTTTATTATAAGTGTTTTTATGCCACTTCTTGTAAATTGCCGGCTTGTTTTTCTTACACCAACATTTTGAATCCTTTTCTCCAATTAATCTGAAAAAGAACGGTATACAAATTTCAAATATCGTTTTTATAAACATGAAAATAAAATTTAAAGTAAATTCGATTAATAAACTCAATCATATACCAGCAGTGAAAGTTATCGCCACATGTTCTGATCAAAGATTATTTAATTTACACTTTTTTCCTATCACAATTTTTTTGTCAAGAATCCTGTTATGAAATGGAGAGGGTCAAGCATGTATATCGCAACGGGACTGTAAACAGAATATGATCAGTATATGATAAGATGTCGTCCACAAGCCATTTGATCTCAAATACAGCTGATTACCCCACATCAGAGCTGTTAATCCCGATAATTGGTGATCTTTCAATCATTGTTTTCGGTGAGTAACGGTACGCAGCGATAAATACGAGTTTGTCTTTGCTATTGATTTTAGTCATAGTTCCCTTCACGACATACCATTTATCTTCAATAGAGTATGGCACAGTATTTACATCATATCGATTCAAAAGCTTACCTTCAATATTAATCACTCACGTTCCCGATTCAGAACTATGTCCTTTATTCTACATTGTATCGATAGGTGCGCTGTGCTCACAAATTAGGATCCAAGCTATAAGCGATAAACCAAAGATTACCTTTGATATATAAAATCATACTCCATTAAACTCTAAAGATCGATTAATGTTGAGAACTATCGTGAACACTTTTTTTCCTTCATATTTATCTTGAATTTGTCTGAATCATATTAATATTTGTATATGAATTATTATCATAATAAATATCTGAAAAAGAGAGAAGGTAAGAAATGTTTTACCAAGGTTTCAGGATGTATAAAATCCCGATGAGACTATGGGTAAATTAGACCAAGAACGAAAGGATAAATATTTCAAAGGAATTTCCCTTCCTTCAAGAAGCAAGGAGGTTTTTGAGGAATTAGAAAAGAGAAAAGAGAGAGAATTAATAATATTAAAATAAGAATAATTAATAATTATAAAAAAATATATATTTATATATAGGCTTTTAAATAGATTTTTATAATGATGTTGCTGATTACCACTTGATTATGTACGTCATTGTCCGGTGCCCCGGATGCCGGACGTTCAGCTACGTGGACCGGTACCAGCGCTGGAAACTCTGCCCCGTCTGCGGGCAGGCATACGAAGTGAGCCGCGTGCCCGCATATCTCGAGGTCGAAGACCATGTGGAGGCAGAACACATTGTGCGACAGCTCGACAAGTATCTCCACACCATGAAACGAAAGGACCTGACACCTGAGGAAATGGAAGACCTGCGCCGGCAATACGCGATGTGGGTACGGAAAAAAATCTAAAAAAACTGTTTTTACTTTCTTTACCACCGCTGCCCGCACCGCGGACAGATCATGGTGATTGGGCGTCGGCATTTCGGACAGTAGAGCCCGCGAAATTCATCATAATCCACAGGGATCTTGCAGTGCCGGCAGAAAATATGCTCCTCAAACCCGCAAGCATGTTTCTGCATATGGTGTTGTAGTGAACGTGCAGAAATAAGGATTGCGGCACAAAGTGTTCAGCGGATTGTCCCCCGTGCATATGAGGCAACAATGCCGATCGTGCAGAGGAGGGTAAAGATAAAAAACGCCGTTTTAACCGATGCCATGAATTGCGGATGATTGGCTGGAGCATGGATGCCGTACTTCAAGAGGAATGCGGTATATTGATCGGTGAACATTTCCTGTATATGCAGTTTGACGTGACCGTGATAGGTGCAGGACCAGCTGGACTTTTTTGTGCACTCCATGCTGCCGCTTCTGGTCGCCGTGTTCTCCTTTTGGAAAAGATGGATGCCCCGGGCGCCAAGCTCCTGTTGAGCGGTCTGGGGCAGTGCAATATCACCCATGATGGCGGGATTGAAAATTTTTTCTCCCATTACGGTGATCACGGGATGTTTTTAAAACCGGCTCTTTGTAATTTTCCCAACCGGCATCTCATACAATTTTTTAAAAAACACGGTCTTTGCATGGTGACGGATGAGAACGGGAAAGTCTTTTTAAAAACCCGTCGGTCAGCAGATGTTCTTGCGCTCCTGCTTCTGATCTGCAATGATTGCGGGGTTTCTCTCCACACAGGTGAACCAGTCACCGGAGTTGTCAGTACGAACAAATCCTTTGAAATAACGACTGGCCGGGCTGTGTACCGTTCAACGTACCTTGTCATCGCCACAGGAGGGACGTCATACCCGGCAACCGGATCGACAGGGGACGGCTACCGGTTGGCCGCCGGTATGGGACATGCCATCACTGAAATAGCGCCGGCGCTCACCCCGCTCTCCATCACAGAATTCCCGTTTGCGGATCTTTGTGGGATGTCATTTTCCGCGATGCAATTTTCCGTCTGGCGGGGAGAATCAAAGATGTTCGAAAAGACGGGGGATATAGTATTCACCCATCAGGGGTTATCGGGACCGGGCATTCTTGATTGTTCGCGTAGTATCAGATCCGGCGATATCATCCGGCTGTCGTTTATCGGTTCCGAGCGCCGTAATGAATTTGCCAAAAAATTCGCAGAACGCATACACTCGCATGGAAGCCGTCAGGTTAAATCGGTGTTATTTTCATATAATATTCCACAACGCCTCGTGCGAAAAATACTCGATCTCGCCAACATCCCGTCTGATTGTACCTGCGCACACCTGTCAGCTTCCCTCAGATCGCGGCTTATCCTGTATCTTTCCGGTTTCCCGTTAACCGTTGGTGCACCCGGTGACTTTTCTGTTGCAATGGTAACGCGGGGAGGAGTGTCGCTTGATGAAGTAAATCCCAAAACGATGGAATCCCGTATAGTTAAAAACCTCTTTTTTGCCGGGGAAGTGCTTGATGTCGATGGCGATACCGGGGGATACAACCTCCAAGCAGCGTTCTCAACCGGTATGCTTGCCGCCCGGAGTATTATTAAAAAAAATCATGACCGGGATGCCATGAACACATCCTCCTGCACCTGACTTCACACAATGCATTTGTAGTTCTGTGCTGCACCTGTGATCAGGCGCAAACGATGAAACATGAGATCATAGGCAACAACCTCCAGATGGTAAAAGTCGAACTTGCGGCAGGTGAAGGGCTCTTTGCAGAAGCGGGTGCGATGGTGAACATGAGCGGGCATATGCAGATGGAGACAAACCTGACAGGAGGTATCGTAGCCGGCATCAAACGTATGATGACGGGAGAGAGTTTGTTTCTCACACGATTCTTTCCGGAAGACAGGCCCGGCTTTGTCTCGTTTGCCGGAAATGTTCCCGGGAAAATTTTTCCGCTCCGTCTTTCTGATGGACGGGAGTTTATCGCCCAGCGCGATTCGTTCCTGTGCTGTGAGGAGGGGATCGTACTGGACATCGCGTTTACCAAGAAGATCCGGAGCGGGCTCTTTGGAGGCGGGGGCTTCATCCTCCAGAACATGAGCGGAAACGGCACCGCGTTTCTCCACTGCTGCGGGGATATTATAGAGCTCACCCTGCAGAATAGCGAGATGGTCAAAGTGCAGACCGGACTCGTGGTGGGTTTTGAAAGCACGGTTACCTATGACATCGCACTCGCCGGAGGGATCAGCTCGATTCTTTTTGGCGGCGAAGGGCTCTTTGTGACCACGCTCACCGGTCCGGGAAAGGTCGTGCTCCAGTCCATGGACATCGCAAAAATCGCTGCTGCGCTTGTCCCGTTCCTGCCCAAACCAAAAGAGACATCGGGGAAATAATAACCCCTTATATTTTTTGATTTTCCATACGATAAATCCGGTCTGACAGCGGTGTCATCACCTATTTATGCCACACCGGAAGATCGTTTTTTTAACGTGTCCATAAATTCCGGTTTGCATGCCAGGAGTTGTACGATACCGTACGCCATATGACAGGCCGGGGGACCTTACGACCAGTGCTGATGCCATGCAGCCTCCAATCAATGCAAACGATGATGGCAAGGCGATTACCAACGACGAATGCCTGACCAGCGAACATGGAACAATGACCCTTGAGGCCATTGTCGAGGTCACCGGTGAGTTTGAGCACCTCAACGAGCTTGTCATGCTCCACATTAAAAAAGCCGGGGGCCTGAATTGCATCGACGACTATTTTACCACCGTTACACCGATCCTTGACCTCCTTGAGGTGGAGATCCGTGTGCGCTACGCGCCCGGCATCACAATAAAACAGATGAAACTGGTCATCCATCACTGGATCGACAATGAGATCGATGAGCTCAAATAATTCAACGGTTGACCAGTCCTGTAACAGTTCCGACCGCTTGACAAAAAATTACCATTGGGAGGTGATGAGCGTCCGGTAATTCCATCCACCTGTATGAGGCATAATTTGGCAGAGGAAAAAGAAAATAATCCGGGCTTACGAACGTGCCAGGAGGATCCTTTTGATCTCTTTACCTGAGGTTATATCCGGATTTTTCCCGGGCCGGACTCCTTCGCCAACGGTAGAATTTTTTTTATATCTGCCTTTCTCATGGGGGCAGGGGGACGTTGACCATCCAAAACTACGTGGTTGCAGGACCCGGCAGTGTGTTTGCGGGATGTTGGTCTCCCTCATTATGGGGTTTTTGTATCATCAGCGTACCTTTCCCCCGGTTCGCCACGTCCCCTTTGTACACCGTCACCGTAACGTTACGATCAGGGAGCTTTTTAGTATCAATCTTTTCAAACGTCGGCAGTATCCGGTGCACGGTGCCGAAGATCATGCACATCCCGTCTTTCATATTACCGCATGGGCGTGTGGCATCACCTTCGATAATGAGCTGCCCGCCCTTCATCTCCACACCTGCCATGTCACCGCAGTTCCCGTGGATATGAACTTCGCCACCGGTCAGGTATTCGCTACAGAAATCACCGGCATTGCCCATCACCTCCACGCGCCCGCCTCTCATCCCATGTTTCTCGCCACGGTATCCGGAAGCACAGTAGTGGCCAGCGTTGCCGTGGCAGATTATACTGCCCCCCAGCATCTCGCGCCCGAGCCACGCGTCCGCGTTGCCCCCGATCTCGATAACACCGCCACTCATGAAATTCCCGCAGTGCATGCCGATGTCGCCTTGGATCCGGATTGTTCCTGTGGCCATGTACTCACCGACACGCTTGATGCGGGCGGTGTCACCCTTAAGGACAACCTCCACCTTGTCGGGCGAGACCGCAGTACCTTCCACAACGATCGTAAACAGGTCGGAGAGGAGGCGCTCCTTGTTCCCTTCATAGACGGTCAGCTCCGGACCCTTGAGGAAATTGCTCGGGATGATGGTTTCCGCTTCGATAGGGAGGAAGGGTTTTTTCCGTTCCTTTGTCTCAAGGATTACTCTCACAGTGCCGCCTTCGTCCTGATGCATTTCCCCCGGGGCAGGTAGACATCCTGCACCGGGTAGTTGCCCATACGCACCGTGTAGTACTCCTCGAATTTTTTCACAAATTCCGGATCATTGGCGACATTTAGATCGTCGGGAACCACCGGGTTCACCCAGAAGGTGCTGTTCGCCCCTTCCACAATAATATCCCCCTCCCGGGCCACAACCCTGCCCCGCTTGATCGTGTACATCGTCTTCCGGAACGCCTCGATTACCTTCCGGTATTCGGTCGCCGGATCGACGTCACGACACCGGATCGGGTAGATGGCAATGTCTGCTTCTGCCCCTTTACTGAAGTGGCCTTTGCCCTCTGCAGCGATCCCGAGCGCCTTTGCCTGGCCTGCGCGGGTCATAATCGCAATCTCGTTCCAGTCCATCTCGCGGTCAAGTGCACAGATTGCCGTCCGCTGCTCCGTGCCGTCAACGAGGGTGGCGCATTCCTCATCACGGTACCGTTTGCTCATGAGAAGCCCGATGATCTCGGGGTATTTGACAAACGGTGCCCCGTTCGGGTTGTCAGTCTCGAGCAGGCACTGGAACGGGTTCTTTGTCAGGAGGGCAAGCTCAAGCCCGATCGCCCACATCACGCAGTTCACGAGGCTCTTTTTTGAATAGAGCACAGGGATGATGCCGGAGCCGGTCTCGAGTTCAACATCATGGTTTGACCACTTGTTGTGGTGCAGGCAGTAGAGGTTGAACTCCATCGGGCCGTCCGCGGTCATCGTCATCGTCCGCCCGAACATGATCTGGCCCATGTCCATGACAATCTGCGGTTTTGCGTTGACCGCCCGTGCGATCTCTTCGGCTTTCGAGCTGATGTCCCGCCACGTGGTGCCGCCATAGGCATGGAACTGGACATGGGTGGCATACAGGGTCTGGCGCCCGTTGTTTGTGTCAGGCACGAGGTCAAAGGTCTCAAGCGTGGTCCGGTAATTGCCCGGTTTTCCTAAATTGTTGCAATGGAGGTGGACGGAATGGGGGAGGTGCAGCAGCTCGTTTGCCTCAATCATCGTGGTGATGATCTCGGCAGGGGTCACGTTGAAGTTGGGCACCGCGTCATGGATGGATGACACGTCCTCGCCCCAGCCCCATGCCTCGGTTCCCCCGGGGTTGGTGAGCTTGATAGAATACCCCTTGACCGCGGAGAGTGTCCATGCCACGATCGCCGCCGCTTTTTTTACATCCTTTGCCCTCACTGCCTCCATGATCGCCCAGTTGCCGTCAAAGAGCGTATTTGCCAGCATGTCCTGGTGAGGGGTTGCTGTGAACTCCTCGTGCGTGTGCCGTGCTTCCAGCGGGGCCATCGCTCCTTCAAGCACCGTTGTGTACCCCATTGCGCTGTACCGGTAGCTATTCCCATACGTAGTGGGGACATAGTACCCTGATGTGACATGCATCTTCCCGCGGCGCGCAGTCCTGCCCGCCCGCATATCCTCCGGGCTCATATACCGCCCGAAGTTCACCTTGGTGCCGCAGACATGCGAATGGGAATCTATCCCCCCGGGAAGTGTGAGGCACCCTTTTGCATCAATAATATCTGCGCCCGCAGATACGGATTCGACAATCCTTCCGTCCCTGACGGGGATATCCATGACCTCCATTAAGATCCTGTTGAGCGGATCGATCACGCAGGCATTTTTCACCAGCAGTTCGGTCATGCCCCCTGAACCTCCCTGATGCGGTCATGGATACGCCGCAGGAGATCCGCATCATCAGGATATAATGACTCGATGAGTTTTTTATACCGGATCGGCACTCCGTCCATCCGGTAGGCAGTTCCTTCGGCATCAATTCCCGCCATCGTGCAGGGGATCTGGAGCCGGCAGAGTGGTGTCGTTGCAGTCCGGTGCGGGTCAATCAGGATGGTGGGGATTTTTGCCAGATGGGCAGCGGCGGCATGAGGGAAATGGGCGCCGGGGTCACTTGCCACGATCAGTGCCGCATCGCATTCCCCCCACCGGAGGATGTCCACCGCCGTAGTCTCGCCCGGGTTGTAGAAGGCGATTCCCCGGGCAAAATCGACCGCGTAGGGATAACCGGTGATCCAGGTGAAAACTTCGTTGCTCCCGTAGACATTCCCGTGTCCTCTGAGGGGCGAGATGGTGAACTTTGTGTGCCGGTTCAGCTCATCGGTCAGCTCGATTGCGTTCCGGACATTTTTGTATTTGCCGTTGCTCATGGTCAGGCCGAGACCAAAGAAGATCGCCCCGAATTTTGCTTTCATGCAGATCTCCGCGACCCGGAAGAGCTGTTCGCGGGCGACGCCGGCAATTTCCCGTGGAAGGATACTTCCTTTGCCCCGGACAATGGCGCGGAGGGCAGAGAGCACTTCGTAATCCCCGCCCCGCTCAATCCTGATGAATTCGTCAGCAATCTCCGCACTCTCGGTTCTTCGTGTGTCAACCACAATCACGGTACGGTCTTTCTGTGCTTCAGGTACAAAGAAGCCGGTGGCAAAGGTCGTGTACCGGCTCATGTGCCTTGGGTGTGCCTCCGTCGGATTGCACCCCCAGTAGACAATCACATCTGCCCGGTTCTTCACCTGCCCGAGCGTGCAGCCGGGGTGTCCCACTTCCTGGATCGCAAGGATGGAGGGACCATGGCAGACCACGCTCGTGTTGTCAATAACAGCCCCGATCAGCTCCGCAATGTGGACGCCAATGCTCTGCGCCTCGCCATGGGTGCTACTCCACCCATAGAGCAGGGGGCGGTCTGCAGCACAAAGAATGTCTGCTGTCTCCCTGATTGCATCGTCATACGAAATCTCCTCCCATCCGTTGGCAGTTCTCCTGATAGGAGCCGGTAGCCGGTTGTTGCCGGTCAGCGTCGCTTCGGCAAGGGTACAGCCGTTCTGCACCTTTATGATCTTCTGCCCGTCCACCTCAACATCGAGGTCATCGCAGAGGCACCCGCAGAACGGGCAGACCACGTCCTTAATGATCATACCGCACCCCCCCGATGCTCTCCATCAGTTCCCAAACTGTCCTGACCGACTCATCCGTTGGCACCACGTCCACTGGCTCAGCCTTGAAATCCGGCATGCCGGTCGCATGGGTCTCTGCAGAGATGATGTGGTTTGCGTACGGGCCCAGCGGCACAAAGACCTCTCCGCGGTTCATACTCTCTGCCGCTCGTGTTGTCAGGACAACGCTTCCTGCCCGTGACGTCAGGGTCACATGCTCCCCTTCGTCAATACCCAGTTCCATCAGGTCGACCGGGTTCATATGACAGACCGAGACGGCAGCCTGGTATGCAGGAGATCCCTTATGCTCAACCGCGATGCCCTGTGATATGTTGCGCCCGGTGTTTAAAACCGCCCTCATGGACCTCCCCCCTCAACAGGCTGCTGGATCCCTTCGAGAATCCGGGCGATCTGGATCGCCTGAGTCGGGCAGCTGGTCTCGCAGATCTTGCAGCCTGTGCACTTCTCCTCATGGAGAACCTGCACATCACCGTCATCCACCCGCATGATCACCTCGTCGTTGGAAGAGTGCCCGCCCGCCCCGAGCTGGGCATCGATCTGCTTGTTGACCGGGCACGCGGTCACGCAGTTCCCGCACCCCGTGCAGAGATCGCGGTCGATTGAGATGCGGAACGAGACGAGCAGCGCGGTGCCCTGCGCCTGCATGGTCTCCAGCACACGTCCGCTCATAAGGACGCCATTCGGGCATGCTTCAACACAGAGCCCGCACCGGATGCAGTGCCCCTTGTGGATACGCGGTTTCCAACCGTCGCCTTCATGCACGACATCAATTGCACCCACCGCAGGGCAGACCATCATGCAGAAGAGCGCGTGCTGGCAGGCTTTGCCGGTCGGCTCCGGGAATCCCCGGAAATGTGCCGGAGTTACCAGCGGTGCTGTCCGTGCAAAGAAAAATTTCCTGACCCATTCAATCCGGGCAAACTCCCGCAGATACCAGTACAGGGATGCAGTCATGTTAGCGCTCCGTGCATGCAATGCAGGGGTCTGCCGAAACAAACGTCGCGGTGACGTCAGCTATGGAATCTGCACCGATAATCATTGAATGGCAGCATGCTTCGATATTCATAATTGACGGGGTCTGGATCTGGATCTCAACGACCCTGCCAACCTCGTCGGTTTTAATGCTGTACGTGAGCTCACCCCGCGGCGCTTCACCGCTGTACCGGATCTCGCCTGCCTTACAGATACCGCCGCCGCGGATGATACCTTTCGGGAGACCGTCAAGGCATGCCCGGATCAGCCGGATGCTCTGGAAGAGTTCATCAAACCGCACCATGATCCGGGCGTAGTTGTCGCAGTCGTAACGCACAACCGGCGTGAACCCGAGTTGTTTGTAGGTCGGGTGCTGTATACGCCTGTCCTCTGCGATCCCGCTCGCCCGCGCGGTGGGCCCAACGACGTGCGCCTCGCGTGCCGCAACCGGCGTCAGGATGCCCACCCCACGGCTGCGCAATGCAATCATCGGACCGTTCCCGAACATGCTGGCATACCGGTGTAGTTCTTTTTCAATCCGGTCCAGGGATTCGCGCAGAACTACCTGATCCTCTGCATGAATATCACACCGCACCCCGCCAGGTATCATATAGGCGCAGGTGACACGGGCACCGGTCAGCCGCTCGAGCGCGTCCATAACCTGCTCCCGGCAGTCGAGCAGGTACATGGCAAGAGTCTCATGCTCGATGGTGTAGCAGTACGAGAAGTTGGCGAGCAGGTGACTCTGCATCCGGTCGAGCTCATTTACGATGACGCGGAGGTACGCAGCCCGGGGCGGTACGGCAATCCCGCTAATCTGCTCCATTGCCTCAATGAACACCATGTTATGGATCACCGAGCAGATGCCGCAGACACGTTCGGCAAGGAACATCACTTCCTGCCACGGCCGTCCTTTCATGATCCGCTCGATCCCTTTCTTCATGTAGCCGAGCTCGACCTCTGCCGCGATCACGCGTTCCCCTTTTGTCTCGCACTTCACCCGTGCCGGTTCCTTGAAGCAGGGATGGACCGGGCCAAGAGGGATGTTCACGTCCACCGTGCGCTTCATCGCCGCTTCACCTCCCAGTCGGCAAAGACCAAATCCCGGACGGAAAGGATCGCGTTGAGGATTTCGGTCGGGCGCGGCGGGCAGCCGGGCACCTCTGCGGCAATCGGGATGTGTTTACTGACCGGGGGGTCGACATACGAACCCCGGCGGTCAAAACAGCAGCCGGAGATCGGGCAGTTGCCAATCGCAATCGCCGCCTTCGGGTCCGGTATTTTCTCCCAGAGCGGTGCAAGCTTCTCCTCCCAGCCGTGCGTGTACGCCCCGATCACGATCAGCACGTCTGCCTCCCGCGGGTTGTTGTGGACAAAGATGCCGTACTGCTCGATATCGTAGCGGGGCGCAAGGCAGGCGAGCACCTCGATATCGCACCCGTTGCAGGAGCCGACATCCACATAGCTGACATGGATGGAGCGCGATCGCACTTTGTTTTTGATGGCCTGAAGGATGCTCATGGTTCCATCGCCTCCCGGATCATCGCCCGTCCCTTTGCAGCCGCTTCAATGAGAGGCGTACCGGATTTCACCTGTGCATCGACATGCCTGTAAATGCTGTCCATGACATACGGGGGTACAATGGGGATATACGTGGTGTATAACGCGCGCCCGACAGCCCGGGCTACCGGATCCCCGTGATCCGCTGCAGCGAGTGCTGCTTCATACCGTGCCGGCAGGTTCTCTAAGAGGATCATGTCAAGGTGCTCGATGAAGTACTTGCGCAGGTCCTGCAGCCCGATGCCAAGGTCAGCGGCAATCTGCCGGATGATGCGATCGTGGCGCATCGCAATCAGGATCCGGTATTTCTGGGAGACGAGGTCCTGTTCATAGATCCACCGGCTCATACGACACTCCGGAATTTCAGGATTCCGTACGCGGCAAAGAGCAGGACGGACGCCCAGAATGCAACCGCCTCCCAGGTGTGAAGCTCGTGCTCGTGGCGGGTCAGGTAAAACGCAGTCGCAAGTGCAAGTCCGATGGTGACAGCGATTCCCTCGAATGCCAGTGCCGGGCGCTGGATAACCTGGATGATGGCAATGATGACATAGATCACCCCGCCGGCAAGGATGCACTCGCGGATCATGCTGCCACCCCAAGGAAAACAATACCGGCATAGACCAGCATGAGACCGGTGAAAAGCGACTGGATCGTGACCGAATCAAAGGGTGAAAGCATGGGGGTGATCGCACAGGTAAACGAGAGCGATACCGTGATGATAACCATGCCGATCACCATCCACCAGATGGGAAGCTGCCCGACAAAGAGAAGCAGGAATGTGGCAAGGAGGACAGTGGTCTTGAGCCCGTTGCAGACCTCAAGGCCTGCCCGCCAGACACCGAAATGCTCCGTCTTGTACCCGCTCACAAGTTCCTTGGCTTCGACAATGGAGAATGGCCCGAACGGCATCTTCGAGAGCAGGACAAGGTACATCGCAATCGCCGCGGGAAACGCAATAATAAGCAGAGGCCCGTGCACCTGTTGCCATGCGATAATATCTGAGAGCGTAAGAGACCGGGTGAAGAGAGCGATTGCGGCAACCGAGACAAAGAGCGGGATCTCCGACGCCGCGGAGATGACCGATCGTACCCCGCCAAACTTGCCATAGGGCGAACCTGATGAGAGCCCGAACGCATGCTCGACAATCTTGTGCAGCATGTAGATGCCAAAGATAACAAGAAGGCTGCCGCCGGTCATCATCACAAAGAACGCGGCAGTCCAGATGCCAATCGCAACCAGCACGATACCAATAAAGAGCGCTCTGCTCGCAGTTGCCGGAACCCATGTGGTCTTGAACGAGAACTTTGCCGCATGCAGGATCTCCTGCCATACCGGAGGCCCGGGGCGCCGCTGGATGCGGGCGATCACCTTGCGGTGGATCCCCAGCAGCAGGAGCCCGAATAGCGTGGCAAGCACAAGTTCTGCGATCATATCAGTACCCGATGAACGGGATATCCTCCTTTCCTTCGCCTGCCATCCACCACAGGAACAGGGCAAGCACCGTTGGCGGGAACGCAAGCACGACGACGGCAGCAAATACCCAGAGCGGGATCCAGCCGGCCCAGTGAAGGGCAAACGCGGTGCCGCATGAGATTCCACCAACTGCCAGAAGCTTTCCTGCACTGCGCTTCATGCTGCCGCTCACCCGAGCATCACCACCTCAACCACCCGCAGAAAGATCAGCAGCGATGAGAGCGAGCACATGATCACGTACGGTGCCCCGGGAGCGCGGAACATCTCCGCCTTTGCCGCGTAGAACGGGGCCATCCCTTCACCGACAACCCCGATCACCAGCAGCGCTTTTGCGATGATCGGAACCGCGGGCAGGGTTCCTCTGGCAAGTTCGATCATGGAAAGTGAGCCCGTCGATGCGGCATACACCGCCGCCGCGCCAAAGAGCGGGACGGTTGCGGAAAGCGCAACAAGACCGTACTGGTAGGCGGCGTTCTGGACATGCGGGCTTTTAACTGCCGCCACAATGCCCACGTTGGTGATCCCCACCATCGCGGTAAAGAGCGTGAAGTTGAAGATGTCACCGGTGACCATCGCACCCATCGAGGCAAGCCCGCAGGCAATGGACATGAAACGGCGGAACCGCATCTCATCTTTTAAGATCTGTTTGGTGGTGTACGCATCGCCCCCGAACGCGATATCCACCTGACGCTCCGGGCGGCTGAGGATCACAAGGACGGTGAAGACGAGCGCGAGCAGAAAGAGCGTGATGGTGTAGGGTGTGAAGTAGACCAGTTCGTCACCAAACTCGAGAATATAGAACGGCACCCCGCCGATGCTACTCACGGACCTCACCCCACATGGTGCCAACAAGCGACATCTTCACCGTCACCTTAAGCACAATGCCAACCGCTGCGCACATCAGTGCCACAAACCAGTACTGTGGAAGGAACATGAAGACAAAGAACGCAAAGATCCAGATCGCCCACGAGATGCCGCTTGCCATTTCGAGCATGTTGAGATCTTCCTGGTATCCCCGCGACATGAAGAAGAAGACGAGGCCGAGGCCGGCTACACCCCCGCCCGTGAATCCTGACAGGATCAGCCCGTACACGACAAGGAACGCTGAGATGACAACAGGAGCATCCGCCTTCCGGATAACCTCAATATTCAGCCCCTTCACCGGCTTGTCCTTGAGCCGCTCTTTTGTTATGTAGATCTGCGAGAGAGCAAGCAGTTCCGCGATCCCTACGGTCAATCCAGGGAGCACGAGCGCCTCGGCAAGGTCAGTACCCAGGAGCGCGATGATGCCCAGCGACGAGATCTCAACGAGGTCGAGCAACAAGAGGCGGTGCAGGTCATCGATCTCGATCGCGAGCGCGGCAAACCCGATCACACCCGAGACCAGCACGAGTAACAGCCCGATGCTGTATTCTCCCCACATCATTTTACCTTCCGGTACAGGAACGAGGCGATCGCAAACGCGATTAACAGGATTGTTGGTTCAACGACCGTATCAAGCCCCCGGGTGTTGTACAGGATCTCATCGATGATGCCGCCGGGGTGCGCCACAATCGTGGTGCCGAGATGCTGCGTTCTGTCGGCAAGGAACAGCGAGAACGGCGTGAGGTAGGTTGTGACGAGCCCGGCCGTCGGTGAATTTTCAGGATACTGCACCCCGATCACAACCTGCGAAAACGGCGGGCCGCCACGGTCGTACGGGTCGAGCGTGCTGTTCCGGTCAATCGTTTTGGGATACAATGGGTGCTCATGGTAGGTGATCGGCAAAAGCAGGATTGCGGCAACAAAGAGAAGGGCGCAGGCACCGGCGAAGAGGGGCACGATGTTTTCGTAATTGCACAGGTAGTGCGAGATCCTGCGGATGATCATGCGCCCTCCTTCTTCTGGATGATGCGGACGAAGATGTACGTGGAGAGCACCGAGACTGCTGCGAACGTGAAGAGCGCAAGCGACTCGTTGTAGTGGAGCATCACGAGCAAAAGGCCCCACCCCGGGATCTCAAGGTTGATCAGCTGGGTTACGTAATTTTTCGGGCGCGGGAATGCGGTAACGACCGTGCCACCAATCAACAGGATCATGCCGGCAACGAACTCGGGGGTAACGATCATGCCCGCTCCCTCCGGCAGACCATGAGCGTGAAGATCGTCGAGAGCGGTGCGATCAGGGCAGTTGCGGTGGCGACATCAAGGTACCCGCGGTCGATAATGAACGGGAATACACCGGCAATGAGCACCGAGAGCGAGATGAGCTTGTCAAACGGATCGCGGTTAACAATGGTTGCCACCATGCCGATGATGAGCAGCGCCACGCTGGCAATCATCACCACGTCAATCATCGCGCCGTATCCCCCCTGCCCATGTACTGGCGATCGCGTTGGACTCCAGCGTTGAACCAACGAAATATGCCACAGCGGCAAGGATGGTGAGCGGGTGAGGCAGGAGCAGCGCGATCGTACCGGAGATTGCAAACGATACCACGTTTAAAAAAGGCAGCTTGCGCATAGTATTCTTCTCAACTACCACCCGCAGCCCGGCATACACCGCGATTATGGCGCAGACATAGATCGCAATCACTGGCATCCCCTCAGCAGCCGGCACCGGATCTTCCACAGACGGGCGATCAGCCTGCTTGAATGAACATACGATATGCCTTGGATCGTGAGGATGGCAATCACCATGCCGGCAATGAAGTCCGATGCGGCAAACCCGATCTGCGTCGCACCGTACACGATGAACGTCGCGGTGATGCACCCCGTCGTTCCCGCGTAGCCGGGGTCATAACAGACCCGATTGCCGATGTAGACCAGCACCGCGGCAAAGAGCCCGCCGAAAAGTCCCGCACAGAACACGCCGCAACTTGCAAGCAGCGTCCCTGCCGATGCATCCGGGGACGACACGATGTTTCCCATCATGGTGCCGCCGTTCAGGTGCCCGCCGCCCGCCTCCACCTGCTGTGCAATCGCCGTCGCACCGACAACGCCGCCACTCTCCGGCAGTTTGAAAATAAGATCCACCGCCATGAAGTTCATCCAGCAAATAGCAGCGGCGATAAGGATCCGGGTGGGCTCATCGAGCATGGAACGTCCCGTAACCAATTGATTACAGTGTAGCTCAGAATGGATACTGGATAAAGGTTGTGATATTGGCTAAAAAATCACTTCTCCTGCATTCCTATCCGCAACGATGTTCATTTTTTTTTTTAATCTCAATGATCCAATATCTTTTTTAAAATACCTGTATAACATTCAATATTTTCGTCAATCTGCCATATTCGTTTGAAAAATTCTTTTCGTGTCAATTTTTATTAATTTAATTAGTTGAAAAGATTTAAATCCGCTAAATGGTAGTATTCTTTTACTGTCTGGCATTCATCAGAATTTTGCAGAGAACACAACTGATGAGACTGACAATTGGTAAAAGGAAGGAAACGATGGCGCCATCATTCAAACTGACAGATGATATTGTTTCGCGAAAGGAACTTGTAAGAAAAATGATCGATGCTGGACTGCTGGAAAAGTTTACAAAACTGGAACCTAACAACCTGGAACATATTGGTGCCCGGAATCCCTATGCACTTGCTGAAGCGATTGAAAAATCTTCCATCCCATGGGATACGATGGGTGCCGAGGGATGTCAGAAAAGACTGGAAAAAGTTTTTGCATTGAATCCGGGTGATTGTCACAAGTTATTTGATTCTAAGCATGGCTCACCGCTGCATGTGGGCGTTCTCTACAAATCAAGGAAGGATTGGTATCAGGCAATGAACTTGAACATCCCCCAAAACCTGCCCGGTGAGTTCCAGGCATGTTCAGATGCCGTCGCTGGTTGGGATCGATACAAACCAGGGGGTGTTCCAGCGAAATACAGCATAAAAAAATCGAGCTCGGCCACTGAGACTGGTACTTCGACTGCACTCGAAATGGAGGACACCGTCCAGGGTTGTGTTCCGGATTGTTTCTTTTTGGCAGCCCTCTGTTCGGTTGCATGGGCACGGTCAAAGAAACTCAAATTGGTTCAACTCGATGCATCTGGTTCACCAATAACCGAAGCACCGCCAGTACCTGGTGTTGAGCCAGGACCTGGTAACCCAAATCCTCAGTTTGTCGTTAATTTCTTTGATAAACCCGGAACTCCAGCCACCACAGGACCGACCTACACCTATGACGATCTTCCCTTAACCACGAAAAATGAACTTGCGTACGCCAAACCCAATCCCAACCGGAGCAAAGAAGAAAACTGGATGGCAGTCTACGAAAAAGCCTATGCAAAATATTGTAGATTAGCTTTCTGGGATAATAATCCGGATCATCCGGATATCGCAAAATTCACCGGCGGTGATCCCATGCAGGCGCTGGTACAGCTCACTGGATTATTATGGGATTCAACCACCCGCTTTACCACGACCCAAGCCGGTATCGATATTTTTTCAAAAATTACCCTTCAGTGTAAACAAAAAGGCAGTTGCTGGCGGACAAAATATCCGATGGTGGCATGGACATATCTCACTGCACCAGCTGGTGCCACATATGCCAGTGATATGATTGTCGCTAACCATGTGTATTCCGTCCTTGGCGCGGGTATGTGGAAGCCCACAGGTTCGACAACATATAAGAAATACATCGTTCTCCGCAATCCTTACGGCCCGTGCTGGTGCGGCGATCCCATACTAGCTACCGCTGGCAATCTTGCCGAAGGATCCTATGATGTTGATAAGATTGATGAGGACCCGAATTCGCTCGCGTTTAAAAAAGAGCTGAAAAAATCAGTCTGCGACGACGGAATGTTCGGTCTGAATGTTGACGTATTCAAGACGCACTTCATGGAATACGGGTGGGTGAAGTAATTCGGCACAGCGACAGCGGTTAACAACAGATCAAAGTCATTGAGTTCGTGACAATGTAACACATCTGATATGTCAAGGGGGACACAGGATGCAAAAAAATAAACCGGTGATACTATTTTTTTTCTGGACAATTCTGATTGCCGGCACTCTGCTGAATGTCCCCTGCCATGCACTCACCGGTACCGAGACCCTGATCACCACCGGAACCACGGGAACAAACCAGCAGTCACCGGCTGTGTTCGGTGATCTCATTGCGTGGAGCGATGGCCGGAATCTCACATCTTTCACGAACGATATCTACGTGTACAATCTTCTGACGGGTGCTGAACAGCGCATTACCATCAGTCCCGATTTTGCATCAGCAGATCTTCCATTGATATACCGGGACCAGATCGTATGGGAAGATACCCGTTTTGGCAATGCAGATATTTTTTACTATAACATCACATCGGGTCAGGAAATCCAGATTACCACAGATTCTGGGGATCAAAAAACTCCTGCAATGTATGGGGCTTACATTGTATATCAGGATACAAGTGGTGCGGATCCAGATATCTGGATGTATAATTGTTCAAATTCCACGACCGTGCCGATTACGACGGCTGTTCAGGAACAAAAATCGCCGGTAATATATGAAGATACCATTGCGTGGCAGGATTACCGGAATGGTGCAGACTGGGATATTTACCTGTTTAATTTGACGACTGGTGTGGAGGCCCCGCTCACCCGTCAAAATGACCAGACAGAACCGGCAATTTTTGGCGATAAGATTGCCTGGCAGGATAACCGGAATGGGGATGAGGATATTTATTATTATGATTTCTCAGACCACATAGAACACCGGGTCACAACTGATCCTGCAGATCAGGTTACACCTTCTGTTTATCTGAATTATATTGTCTGGAGCGACACCCGCAACCCCCGCATGGTCATCTATGTCTATGATATCTTAACCCACCAGGAGTTGGCGATCACATCAGCAAACAGTAACGCAGTAACACCAAAAATACACAACAACCGGATCGTCTGGACGGATGACCGACAGGGCGACTCTGATATCTTCCTGTACACGATCGGTGCACACGTCCAGTGCCCGATCGCAAGTTTCGCCGCAAATCCCAGAGTTGGCGGAGGCGGAGCTCTCCATGTCACCTTCACCACGCCGAATAATCCTGCAATCCTGCACCGTATATGGAATATCAGCGACGGTTCCGGGCTTTTCCCCTTTGACCCTGCCGAGCCGATCTCCACACGGGGGATTTTTGATGTTATGCTCACTGTGGGAAATGACAAATGCAGGAATGCAACTCCCCCTTCCTGCCAGCACAAGATCTTTTTTGATGCCCCGCCAATTGTTGACTTCACCGCCTCGCCTCAGTATGGACTTGCACCGCTGAATGTGCGGTTTACCGATACTTCATGTGGTGACCCTGCGACGTGGTTATGGGACTTTGGTGATGGGGCAACATCAACCGCTCGCAATCCCGGCCACACCTTTTCCGATATCGGAAGAGCATATGATATCTTCCTGACGGTGAACAACAGCTATGCAGACATGGCCACGAACAGTTCCCAGCAGGCAGGGTATATCATAACCCTGCTGGGAGGTAGTGGCACTTCTGTGATCCCTGTTGATGGGATCGACATCGATCACCGGTTCGGACAGCCATATCTGATATATAATATCTCCTCACTTCCCGATTACCATCTTGACGCTTTATCGCTGAGTTCCTTACCACCTCCATCATATGGTTGGCAAAACCTGATCTTTTTCCCCTTTGACAGCATAGGTCTTGCCCAAAACTCTGAAGGAAACATCACCGGAAATATTTCAACTATCACCTTTCATACAAAGGACCTCACCGCTACAAACGGAACCCGGACAATCGGGGTTAACTACAGAATGAACAGTTCAGATGATCCCAGCCCTGCACAGATAACAACCGGCCTGTGGGAAGGTTCACACCCCGATGATGCAGTAGTATTCAGAAATTTTGCATCGCAAATACCCCCGACTGGTTTTCTGATCAACGATATCGCCCAGTCCGCACAGATCACAAAGACCCGCCTGCAGGCACAGGGCAATGCAACCATCAACATGAGTGAAGACACTGACTGGTTTGACGCTCATTCTGGAATGGGGACCATCGGGATCATTGGAATCGGGTCACTTCCGGACGGAACAACTGTCGGGTTCGGGATTAACCCGGTACGCCATCGGATTGGCGGCATGGATTATTTTGAGGGAGAATCTCCGGGCTACCTTTCTAAGTTTGCACTTGCTCAGCTCTATGGTGCCGGCAACCCCTTCCAGCTTATCACGCTCTCGGTGAGCACCCGGGCAGCCCCTGTTTATAGTAATCCAAGCACTGAAACCAGTGATAACCCCGGTGCACCTTCATCGATAACACAGGGAGCCGCCGCACAATCAGTCCTGCCGCAGGCATTCCCGCCTCCCGCTCTTCCTGAAGCGAAGACTGCAGATCTCTATATCAACTACCTCGGCGTGGTGACACAGACAACGGTCCTTGAGTCCGCAGACAAGCTCGCCACGGTCGCAATCCGGCAGGGAGTGACAGCACTCGATGCATCTGGTAAACCACTCTCATCCGTAAGTATCACCACACTGGCATCTTCTGAGATACCGGCTGTACCACAGGGCACAGCGCTGGACTTCGCGGGTATTGCCTTTGAACTCCAGCCAGACGATGCAACGTTCTCGCCATCAATAACGATCACCTTCACGGTGCAAAACGCCCAGTGGGGTCAGCACTACGCGATCAGGGAATTTGACCACACAACGCAGAGCTGGATCGATCTGCCCACCACCTACAACCCGGCGTCAGGCACCATCTCGGCATCAGTTACCCGCTTCTGCTGCATTGCGCTTTTTTCAGAAACCATCAACGCACCCCAAACCCCCCGTCCCACCACGATTGTAACCCTGATACCAGCTGAAGTCAACTCACCCCCTGCGGGTGCCATTGGCGTCTTCACCGGCCTGATGCTCTGGAGCGCCGATGTGTTCACCAAGAACATTTACCTGGTCGCACTTGTTCTGGCAGTCATGCTCTTTGTTTACCTTAAAGGGAGAAAGAAGCGGCTGGACAGGGTACGGTATAAGTTGTAATGTGGTGAGCGAACCTGAAATCACCTTTTTTTAAAAAAAAATTCACTTCGTAACCGTTGCTTCGAACCCTTTTTATAAGCGCCGTGATCATGATGATGACCGGCACAATCTCCAGCCGCCCGCCTCCACCTGCTGTGCAATTGCCGTCGCACCGACAACGCCGCCACTCTCCGGCAGTTTGAAAATAAGATCCACCGCCATGAAATTCATCCAGCAGATAGCAGCGGCGATAAGGATCCAGGTGGGCTCATCGAGCATGGGACGTCCCGTAACCAATTGATTACCAGTGTTGCTCAGGATGGATGCTGGATAAAGGTTGTGTTATCTACATATTCTTAAAAAATCGATATGATTATTGAAAAATTTTTCAATGGTACCTGCTGATGGACGAAGCTATGCCGGGGCGTAGAGTCGGACAGAGAAGAGGGAAAACCTGCTCATCACCCTGAATGCAGGTGTACCAGTCACCTCTTCTATCAATTACCGGAAAATTATATAAAAAAAACCAAACTGTACATACGTATCTGGTTTTTAAAAAAAATAGTGCTCAACCCGTTACATTATAAAAAACCAATCCCGGATCGTATCAGGATCCGAAATTGGCATCAAATTCCTGATATTCATTCCTGCTTTCAGATGCAATTGCCAATTTTTTATTGTTCATGGTACCCGGGTGCCTTCAGGAGGGAGGCGAGCCGCTCGAGTTGCGATATGTGCACAACTGCCAGTACCTCGTCGTCCGGCTGCAGCACCGTATCGCCCTTGGGAATGATGAGCTCCCCCTGCCGGATGACTGCCGTCAGCACACATTCGTGGGGAAATTCGATCTCCCGCACCAGTTTTCCCGCTGCAACCGCCCGGGGATCCACCCTGTTCTCCACGACTGAATACTGCCCTTTGCGTAATTTGAGCAGGGTTATCATATCCCCCAGCGACATCTCTTCGGCAATCAGGTGAGCCATCAGGTCAGCCTGGTTCAGCGCCACATCGACGCCCAGTTCCGGCGTGAACAACCACGCGTTTTTCGGGATATTTACCCGGGCGATCGTGCGGGGCACGGAAAACTCGAACCTGGCCAGGCTC